>CAYLTY010000043.1:0-43889 GCA_964386705.1 uncultured Planctomycetaceae bacterium | reverse complement strand
CATTGTCGCTGGTGGCGCGAAGGAAGCCGGAGGACGCCGTCGTGTTGCCGGTGTAACTATTCGTGTTGGACAGGATCAACCGGCCTTCGCCTGCCTTGGTAACGCCGAAGCTTCCCGACAGTACGCCATCCAGAGCCAGTTCTCCTCCGACCCCCACGTCGATCGTTTGGGTCGCTTGGAGACTAATGTCGAGGCCGATTGACGAGCTTCCCGAGCCATACGTCGTCACTAAAGAACCGTCGAGATCCAAAGTGTTGCCGTTGAATGAGTACCCCGCGCCGGCGATCGTGATGTTGGTGAAGTTGGTGTTCGAGGCGAAATCATTGACGGGTGAGAGCCGATCAGCACCGCTGGGAAACTCCAGATCCGCGCCTTCTACCGGGGCAGCATCGTCCACCCAATTTTCGGCTGACGACCAGAGGTTGTCGCTACCACCACCATCCCAGACGTAGAGCTGAGGCGTCAACAACTGACGAGCTTCGAGAAGCTCCAGCCTCGGGACTGAGTTCTGAGGTCGGCGACCAGCACGGGCGTAAAGACTTTGGAACCACTGAGTGAATGACGTTCGAATCATGACAGGACAGGCTCTCGAAGCTAAAGGATCAGGAGACGGGAGTGGCCTCCAAAGGCACAACGAGTGACGTTGCGAGTTCTCAAAGCACCCACCATGCGCGGGCTTTCTGCCGGGCTGGCACCTCGCTCTGAGGGCGCGATCGCGAGGGCCAGGCTGCGAGCTCACATCCACATCAAAAGCAGGCTGGCCGATGTGGTGAGCGTTCCAGAGTCACGACCAAACGCGTGACCGACTGGGCCTCGTAGGAACTGGGCATCTCACCTGCTGCAGGGAAATGCCTGTCAAGGAGCAGCGAATGTGCTGCGGCACATGCACAGACGAAAGCCGATGGAACAACATTGGAGCAACTCCGTTTGCTAAGGAGGCTTCCAGGCCCTGACTCCGTTGTTTGCGGACACCTGGCAACGTGTCAGCCATATCGACCTTGCGCGGTCAATACCTATTTAAAAAGCGAGACAGGGAGGCGGAGCAAATCGAAGAGCTCATTCCAATCGGAACACTTTCTGGCGGATTCACACCAAAGCAGCAGCTGAGGGCGCGGTTTGGCTTCAGTTCAACTCAACCCCTGCAATCCGCAGAACCGTTACCCCCAACGCTGCTCACCGTACTTTTTCGGCGGCGATTGCCGGGACGCAATACGTCCAGAGAACGCGCAATTTCAGCGAGGCTGATGTGGCGTAACTACGCCGTCGCAAGCCAAGTTCGAGAACCGCGTGGTAACTGCGGGCGCTATCAACGCCATACTGCAGAGGATGTTCACCGAGCAAAGCCACGGAGCACTTTGGTGCGGCGGTGTTAATCGATCGCTTATCAATGGTTGAAGAGAAACTCACGCGAGTTCAACAGCGACCATAAGACGTCTTCCAATGCCTTACGTTTGTCTTCCTCTTTGTAGAGGTATGTTTCAACGGCGGCTTGCTCGGCTGCAGTGGGCCGGCGAGAGAAGGCGGCCAAGTAAAGATCCTCGATCATCTCAGCCGTGGGCTTCTTCGCTGCGATCAGCTTGGCAACGCGACCTTCTCCAGCGCCGACCTTGTTCTCGATCTCATCGGAGTTCGACAACAGAAGCACTTGAGCGAGTGTCGCTCCTGACGAGCGTTCGCATTCGCAACCGGTGACTCGCTTCGGACGATCAAAAGCGTCGAGGAAGTAAGAACCGAAGTTCTCGTGAGGCAGGTCAACCGCTCGGGCAGTCTTGCCAATGCCGCTGAACTGCGAGCGCGTTCCACAAGCCTGATCCACCGCGTCCAGCAGCACCTCCGCAATCAAACGACGGCCGTAGAACCTCGCAAAGTTCTGGCGATCAGTCTGGTTGTGCTCAGTCGGCTCAGAGGCCAACTGGTAGGTCTTGCTGCTAACGATCTGCCGGATCGTATGCTTCATATCGAAGCGATGCGCGATGAAGTCTTGAGCCAGGAAGTCCAGCAGTTCGGGATTCGATGGTGGATTCGTTTCACGCAGGTCATCGACTTCATGCACCAACCCACGGCCAAGGAAGTGCCCCCACAGGCGGTTCACGAGTGTCTTCGCGAAGAACGGGTTCTCGGGCTTCACCATCCAGTCAACGAGGCCATGGCGCGGATCCTCTTCGGGCGTGAACTTGGCGTACGGACCATCCAGGTACTTGGGCTCCGGAACCTTGTCCGTCAGCGGATTCTTCTCGCCCGTCGTGACGCTGGCGGAAGCAAAGTATGGCGGGGGCTGACCAAATCCCTTGCGTCCCAGCCGAGTGAAGAAGCCGGTCAGGCCGTAGTAGTCTTCCTGAGTCCAGCGTTCATAAGGGTGATGGTGACAGCGGGCACACTGCAGCCGTAGTCCGAGGAAGACCTGCGCAGTGTCTGCAGTCGTCTGATGGAGTTGGTCGTCGCGACTCTGCCAGTACCAGTTGATGGCCGGCGCATCCTTCCACTCACCAGCAGCAGCCACGATGCCGCGCACCATTTCGTCATAGGGAACATTGCGGGCAATCGCGCTCTTCAGCCAGTTGTGAAACGCGTAGGACGCATCATCAGACCCCGCGAGATTCGAGTTTCGCAGGATGGCTCCCCAACGCAGCGCGAAGAAGGCTGAATAGTCGGGCGACTCCAGCAACTGATTGATAAGTTCGTTCCGTTTCTGCGGTGACTGATTGGCCAGAAAAGCTTTCGCTTCTTCGACGGTCGGGGCGCGGCCGCACAAATCGATCATCACACGACGCATGAACGTGGCATCGTCAGCGACTGGTGACGGGCGCAACCCGAGTTTCTTCCATTTCACCGCCGCGAGTTCGTCGATCTTGTTATTGGGTTCAAAGCCCTCCAAGTTCGTCAGCGGCGGCGCGTGAGGAACCAGAGCTCGGAAAATCGAGACCTGTCCCATGTAACGGGCCATGATGGTCGCTTCGCCCGTCTGCTCACCTGCGACAACGAGCCCGTCCTTATCAACGACCGCAACAACATCAAGGTTAGAACCGAAGTCAGTCTGCCGCGTGACGTCGCGCTGCGAGCCATCCGAGTATTCAGCCAGCACGGCAAGCTGTTGCTGCTCGGCCCGCTTCAAAGAACGCTCATTCGGCAGAACGCGAATACGACGAACTTGGGCGGCGTTCGGAGCAGCCGGTGCTGCACCTGCCTCAATCCACGCGGCGAACAGATGAAACGCCTCATCATTGCGATCAAAACGCTTCCCGCCACCGTGAGGAACCGCTCCGGTCGCCTTCAGCAACATCAGACTGTTAGTGGCCGCGGATGCGAAGACGCGACGACCTCGAGCCTCTTGGACAATGGTCTGGTAGTCGAACTTCGTGTCAAAGCCGAACAGTGACAATTGAAACCCGTTCTGACC
This sequence comes from uncultured Planctomycetaceae bacterium, assembly GCA_964386705.1. Taxonomy (GTDB): domain Bacteria; phylum Planctomycetota; class Planctomycetia; order Planctomycetales; family Planctomycetaceae; genus AM-0621. Next base: position 40,492 of record CAYLTY010000043.1, on the reverse strand, counting down.
GCGCTGCTTACCATGACAGCCGCCTGAATTGCAGCCATAGCGGCTCAGCAACGGCACAATTTCCGTCGCAAAGTCCACGGGGCGTTTCGTGTTCACGCCACTCACAGTGACGGCGATCTTGGCTTCCGCGCCGTTGTGAACAACGCGCACAGTCCCCTGCCCGTCCGCCTTGGGGGTGACATAACCACGTTCGTCTACAGAAAGAATCTCAGGCCGCAGCGATTCGTACTTCACCTCACGCGTTGCATCGCGACCGCCCACCGATACCAGGATCTGACGGCGCGCATACGCGTCGGACAGTTCGATCGTAGTCGGCACGACTTCAATCGCGTCAGCAGCGTGGCTGACCGCGATCAAACTCAGGCAGGCGAAAGTGAAGCAGAGGGCGTGCAGAGAAAATCTCATCAAAAGCCTTTCTCAAACAACGATGGGAACCCCACACAGGGTTTGGGTCGTTGTTGCCGGGCATCTTGAAACGAGACCGCGACCGTAAGAGGAAGCAGCGAGTCACGCTGAGGAGACCTTCTCGCGGTCGCGGTCCTGACGAACTTGGAAATTCTTAGCAGAAAGTCGCATCACGGGCGATTGCGATTGCGAATTCGATCGCTGATCTGCTGCAACTGCTTCCGTTCCGATGGCGTCAACGCGGCTTCGCCCTGCAAATGCAGCTTTTCGAGCAGCATGTCCAGCGTCTGCTCCATCTCTTTTTCTTCCTCTTCCTGACGTCGTCGACGCTCCTCGTCCCGCTGCTGCCGCCAGCGTTCCACCAGTCCGGGCTGATCCGCTTCCGTTGCTCCCGATCGTTCCAACGAGGTGTACCCTTCCGAGAAGTCGTAACCCATGAAGGATTCTGATTCCTCTTCCTGAGTATGCATCCGGAATTCCTCGTGCATGTTCAGCAACATGACCACCGTTCCGAGCCCCATCACCCACACGTTCTCAAAGACGAAGCCCAACACAAAGCCGATCGCGCCGATGAACGCTCCCACGCGGATGTAGGCCGTGCGAGCCGCCTGCGCTTCGAGCTTCGAGTGCAGCACAAGGTGCAGCATGCGGCCGCCATCCAGCGGATGCACGGGCAGCAGGTTCACCAGCAGCAACAGCCAGTTGGCCTTGAACGTCAGCACCAGCAAAGACGGAATCAAGGCCGCGACGGTCTGTCCCGCCAACGCCACTCGCGGCAACGTGAAGGGATCCCACCAACTCTCGCTGTAATCTGAATTCAGCACGGGCCAGATTGTCGCCAGGCACAAGGCTAGATTAACGAGCAAGCCACCAGCCGCCGTCAGCAGACGGGAGTAGGTCGTCGGGGCCGGAGAGCACATCGCCAGACCGCCGAACGGCGTGATATGAATCTCATCACCACTGCCGCCGCTGAATCGCGTCGCCAGAATGTGTCCGACTTCGTGAAACACCACGCTCAGGAACAGAATTACCGTGAGCGTCAGGGCGAGCGGAATGTCTTGCAGTCGCAGGCACAGCGCGATGCCCACGAGGAAAAACCACACGTTGATCCGCACCTGGATGCCGAACCAGGTTCCACACGGCACGGAAAGAGCAAACGCAGTCCGGTCAGAATTCATCACGCGGTTCCGATCGCGCGGGGATCTTCGAATCGCTTATTGTGATTCGGAAGAAGCTGAACTTCGTTCCGGAACCAGAATCGACGACATCACGGTTCAAACATCAGCGCCGCAGCAGCAAAGCACTCGGCGATCTTGATTCTATGCCCGGCGTTTCGCAAGTCGCAAATTGAGCCCGCCAGATGTTGAATCTCAGCGGAAACGTGCACAGCCCTTGCGATCTCCGCAACAGGAATCTTACGCCGGGATCGATTGTAACGATTGTTTCTAATTTCATGGTGGCGCACGTCCGTCGTCCCAACCCTTTCTCACGAACGATGAAGCTCGGCGACACGGCCTTCGTTTAGTACGTGTGTTCGTCGAAGAATCGCAGCATCTGAGCGGCCAAAAGATTGTGGCCCTGTTGCGACAGATGCAGGCCGTCCGAAGTCGCCTGCTCGGCCGTGATGGCTCCCATCAAAACCCGCTTAGGAATCAGCTTCACGCCATATTGGTTGGCTAAACGACGCTGAATGGCTCCGAAACGATGCGACCACGGCGGCAGTGGGATCTCGAACATGGCAATCTTGCGAGGTTTGTGCGTGAGTTCCCTCAGAAGTGCGTCAAGTGACCGCTCAAAGTCGGCGGCTGACGTGTCACCAAGAATGTCGTTGCCACCGATTTCCACAATCACGTTCGACTGGTCGTCAATCTCCCGGCATTGCCGCAGCGCGGATTTGGCATCCGCTCCTGCAATAGCAACGTTCTTGATTCTGCGTCCCGAGCGCTTCGCCCAGACGACAGGCCACGGAGTCGACGCGTCAAACTCCGCACTCATTGAATCGCCTATGACGCAAATGGGATGGTCACCGAAATCGGCCAGACTTGGCGGCAGGTGGTATCGGAGTTCGTTGATCACGCACACGGCGAATATCAGAAGGAAGGCGCAACGTGACACCAACACAACGCGTCGCCGCTCTGGTGCCACTTGGTGGCCGTCAATCAACAGCCATGCAGCCAGAGTCCCCGCCAACTGAACGAGCGACACGAGGCTCAGTGGCGTGCCCGACAATCCCATCAGCAGCAGGCCAAAGAGAATGCTGAGACGCCGCAAGTGACCAACTCGCGCGGTGCGCACACGCCACGAAAGCATCCATCCCACAAAAACAAGAGCGGCCCCGGCAAAGAATGCCTGGCCGCTCACGATGTGATAGATGAACCAGTTCTTGAGCATGCGCGGTTCTCAGACGTCGAGCATTAAAGATTGCCCGGCAACTGGCCGCTTTGCCCGAAACCGTTAGTGCCAGTGTCCCGAACGATGATAGTCGTAATGTCCGGGAACAACATGGTAGTGATCGCGATGCCGGTAGACCTCAGTCGGGTGATAGTCGTAGTGGCTGGTGTCGTGCCAGCCACGAGGTTGGTAGTAACCACCGCCACCACCACCAAAACTGAAGTTGAAGTGGGAATGCCCACGGTGCGAATGCGAATGGTGGGAATGCTGCGAATGACCGCTATGTCGATGCGAACGATGATCGGCGCTCGCGGTTGAACTCATACCCACAACGACAGCGCAAGCGAGTGCGATAGCTCCCAAAGCACGTTTCATGACTCACTCCATCAGATGCTCATTGCGAGCCTATTCGACCGGCTCACCTTGTCCCTGACCTGCACGGGGTTGAGGTCAGTGAGAGTTCGTTAAGCGAAGGCCGTGCCAAACCCTTTTTACCAGCTCTTTTCGACGCTGTGAGTGCAGATGTAGCTCGAAAACCTGCCTCACCTGGCTTTACGAACGCAGGAAATGAAAGCGTCTGATCCAATGGGCGATGTCGCCTTGAACTCTGCGACATCAATCTGAGGACAGTCTCACAGAGAAACCATCACTCAACGCTGCTGCGTCTCAGCTTTGATGGCAAGAGCTACTGGATTTCGTCTAGCGGGAAGACCGGACGTCGAACTTTGCGGAACACGAACTTTCGCAAGTCGCTGGAACACGGCCCGGCGGTATCGACCGTCAACGTTTCAGCGGTGATCGGATCGTACGCGCGGCGATGCGCTACGGCAGCCTTCACACCAATCAAATGACAGTCCTTCGGTTCGATGCCTTGGCTGCGCAGTTGCCCCAGATCAAACGGCGGCGTCTTATGAGTCGTCAGCACGACCTTGATGTCCGGCGGAATCGAGCCTTTGGATGGTTCCAGCAACCGCACAACGGCAGTTGGCCCCATATCGATGTGCGTGCCGCACATCGATGCGAGGTGACTCTGCGGGTCTTCCAGATCGAACTGACCGTTCGACAGAGATAGGACTTCCACATCCGCATGAACTGGCTGACAGAAATCAGCACTCAATTTCGCACCGATCGATAGCGCCCTTTTGCCACCGACCCCAAGAATCCGGCAACACTCGACAGCTTCCGGGTCGTTGATGACGACCACCGAGCGGTCGATGTGGTGCTCTCGGGCAAAGCGGAGAATATCCGTCGTGTCGCCGGGGGCGCCGCCTCCAATGTTGTCGGCAGGTTCAACGATCACCAGCGGAGAGGCCTTAGCCGCGAGAAACTCCTGAATCAGACCGGACGATTGCTGAAGCCCGGGCGAGACCTTGTTGCCTTCGTGCCGGTGCTCAATGGCATACTGCACAAGCGGCTGCAGAAGTTCAGCCGCTTGATCGCGCGAGCCGAAAGTCGTCACCGAAAAGCTGACGCCGGTGTTGGGTGTATCAGCGAAGGAGAACCCTGCGAAAACATTGACGGCGGCGACTTCAGGATGAGTCGCCTCGATCTCGCGAGCCATAGCTTCCAAGCCGCGCATCGGTTCGTCGGCAGTAGCTGTGCCCGTCGGCGGCCAGATCAGCGGTGGCTGAGCCCACACCGATTGCGGGCGCTGTCCTGTCTCCATGATCCGCTGCAGCAGTCGAGCCCCGTCGCGAGCCGCCTCGCACGCATCTGTATGAGGATTGCAGCGATAGGCGACGAAGCCGTCGCTCAGCTCAATGGTTGCTCGGGAGATGTTTCCGTGCAGGTCCAATACCCCACAGATAGGAACATCAGCCCCGCCCGGCAGCGCCCGAATTCGAGCGACAATCTCACCTTCAACATCGTCCAGAGACGAAGTCACCATCGCGCCATGCAGAACCAACGCAATGCCATCCACAGCGCCTGCCTGCAGTAAAGGCGCCGCAACCAGCAGCCACTCGGACCAGAATCGCTCGAACACTTCATCCTCGACGGTGCCACTGGGAGTTGCCCTGAGGTCGATTGCCGGAACGACCTCCCAGTCACATGCATCGGCAACATCCAAAACACCAGCCAGCGGCGACGCATCACCGCGCGCGGCCAAGAGTTTGGCGCCAGTCCGCACTTGAAACGCAGACAGAGGCGTCGTTTCGCGCAGGAACGAATGCGTTTCGTGAAACAGCCCGGCAACGAGAACGCGACGCGGCATAGTGGTGGCTCGCAGTACAGACCGTTCGATGATCAACGACAAGCTGACGCTAACAGTCAGTGATTCAGATCGTCCAGCACACGAGGAGTTGATCCACAGGCGAAAAGCCGCAGCTGCTCCACTCTCACGGTTTGCGGCTGCCCTTTACCGTGATGACGAACATCTGCCGCGACTTGTTGGCGTCGATGGCGACAACAGAGAACTGCGTGCCATCTCGATTCCAGTTCGGCGACGGGTCGATTCGCAGTTCGCCGCCTATGTAGCCGCCCTGATCGAAACCAGCCGTGCGCGCAACGGCCCCGTCAGCACGACGCAGGATCGTATAATAATTCTTACCCTTCTCGCCGTGGCCGTTCACGAACCATTGCCCATCAGCCGACAGGGCGATGTCTCCGCCCGGGTTAGGAAAGGTACCAGCCGCGCCGAGAGTACCAACAACCTTCTGATCCTCGACGTCGAAGAGGATCTGCTCCTTGCCACGCACACCAATCAAACGGCGGTCAGATTCCCACTCAGGATGTCCGCCGATGTGCATCGCCAGCGGCCGCAACTCAGATCCATCAGCCCGCATCGTGAATGGCACGTCAAGTCGTTTGCCGCGTGTATCAAAGTCTCCACGAACAAAAAAGAAGATGCGGGCATCCTCGCGACTCCAGAGTGTATGATTGATAAACAATTCCTTCTGATCGACGTCAGGGTGCTTGTCCCGCAGCGCGTCGGCCAGTTGACTGAACGAGATCAGGAGCTTCTTCTCCTTGGTTTGAACGTTCACGTTGAAAACTCCATCGTCGCTCGGATGCCCCGCTCGACCGGCAGTCCAGTCGCGTGCTCCGGGGTAGCCGGTCACCGGACGCAGCCGAGCCAATCGACCGTAGTTGATACCGGCGAACCTGCCACCTCGTTGCGCAATTCCACTATTTCCAAGTGAAGCATCTTGATACCGATACTCCGCGACACGCTCGCCCTTAACGCCCTTGGACGTATCGAAGAGCACACAATAGACCTCGTGCGTCACAGGATCGCGGTCATTGAAGAATGAACTGCGTCTCCGGCGCCTCGGGGTTCCAATAGAGCATGGTGCCCTGCTGGAAATTCCACGCTCGAGTCCGCTCCACGACCCGCTCGGCATAATTATTCCGCGCATCGAGAAGCACGATTTCCGCCGCCTCTCCCGGCTTCGGCATGCGTTCCTGAAACTCGCTACGCAGTGCGACGAGATAACGCCCGCTCGCGTTCCACGGACTCGTCCGGACGTGCCCGAAGTAGCCAAAGAAATGATGCTGCGGACCGTAGGTAATCTGTCGAGCCTCTGCGGTCAGTTCAGTGGCAACCTGGTCATCCGCTATGGCGCAACCTGACTTCCAGAGAATAGCGCATACAACGGCAAGAGCTTGCAGCCTCATCGGATTACCCTCATCTCTGGTAACACATCCCGGCGATCCAATCCTGCTAAAAACCGCAATAGGCTTCAACTGTCTGAGTTGGCAATCACGGCACTCAACCGGTCGAGATTTTGCTCATTGGCCGGCTCGCAGATCTGGCGCAACTTCGCGGCGATTTCGGGAGTTTCAAACTCCTGCACCCAGGACAAATGCGTCTGGTCGCCACGAGGTGTGAGAATCACGGTGAGTGTGAACAGCGGCTGCACCACGTGATCGATCACAATTTTGATATCAGGCTGAATCTCCTGAAACACACTTTCGTTGGGATAGTCGATACCGTTTGGGCCGTGCATCACGAAAACCCACCGCCCGCCGGGCTTGAATTCAAACTGCTGAAACGTATTCGTAAAGCCGCTGGGTCCCCACCACTTCGCCAGGTGGGTCGGATTTTCAAAGGCCGCGAAGATCTGTCGAGGACTGGCAGTGAAAATCCTCTCCGCACAGAGCACTGAGTCCGGATTCTTAACGTGAGACATCGGCTATTTGCTCCGTTTTTAAAGTGGTGATAATTATTTGGTGATAGAAAGTCGCTGATCGCGGACCGATCAGCGACTTTAATCTCAGCACTCAAAACTCCGCGGGGTCATCCGCAGTCAGGATTGCGACTGTTTAGCGATCACCGCAGCACGCTCGGCGTAAATCTGGTGGATCGCCTCATTCGCCGGCCGGATCTCGAAGGGTCCCATCTTCACTCCGGGGTGCTTCGACATCAGGGCGATGGCGTGGTTCAGATCGCGGGCTTCCAGCAGCAGAATGCCGCCGAGCGTTTCCTTGGTTTCTACAAACGGACCATCAGTGACTTCGACCTGACCATCCTTCATCCGGAGCGTCACCGCGTTGCGGGCGGAATCAAGCGCTTCTCCGCCGATGAAGTGCCCACCGCGCCGCAGTTCATCGTCATAAGCGAAGCACTCGTCCATCATCTTCAAGGCTTCTTCCTGCGGGATCTGCGCGAACCTCGCCTCGTCATAGAAGCCCAAGCATACGTATTTCATGCGACATCCTCGTTGAATAACGACCTTGTGGATTGACCCGGAACTCAGTGTTGCCGAGCGTTCGCCCCATAGTCGAACGGGGCGAGTCCGCAATCGACAGCCACAACGGAGTTTTTCCAAAAACTCGATTTAACGAGTCAGCTGTTGAATACGCGCGCTCAAAAACCGCTTCTCGGGCTCCTGCTTAGCTAGTTCCAGAGCCTGCCGAAACGCGGTTAGAGCTTCGGACGTTCGGCCTGCCCGCCGCAGAAGTTCGGCACGCGCTGAGTAGGCCAGCGCATAACTGCCGAGTTGTCCCCGGCTGAGGATGCGATCGATGATCTCCAGGCCCGCTTCAGGGCCGTCCCGCATGGCAATCGCGACAGCTTGATTGAGCTCGACAACCGGCGATGGATCAATTTGCCGCAGCACGGAATACAGCACGACGATCTGATTCCAGTCTGTATGAGCGACGGACGCGGCCTCGGCATGGATGGCTGAAATGGCCGCTTGCAGGGTGTACGCCCCAAACCGCCGTGACCGCAGAGCCTGCTCGACCAGAGCAGTGCCTGCTGCGATCAGTGGCAGGTTCCAGCGTGAACGGTTCTGGTCTTCCAGGAGGATGATGTCGCCGTCCGCAGACACGCGCGACTCCCTGCGCGATTCGTGCAGGAGCATCAGGGCCACCAGCCCCTTCACTTCTGGATCAGGCAGCAGGTCGAGCAGCAACCGGCCGAGTCGTATAGCCTCGGCAGTAAGGTCAACGCGGATCAGCGATTCACCCTGCGACGCCGTGTAGCCCTCGTTGAAGACCAGATAGATCGCGGAAAGCACCGCATCGAGTCGTTGGGGAAGGTCCTGCAGCGACGGCACGACGTAAGGAATGTTGGCTTCGCGAATCTTCGCTTTGTCGCGCACGATGCGCTGAGCCATTGTCGCCTTGGACATCAGGAAGGCGTGAGCGATCTCCTCGGTGGTCAGTCCACAGACCTCGCGCAGTGTTAATGGCACCTGCAACTTCGGGTCGATCGCCGGGTGGCAGCACGTGAAGATCAACCGCAGCCGGTTGTCCTCGATCTCAACCACGGCGCGAGCCGCGTTGTCGTCCGCCACGTTATCCAGTCGCGCCGCGATCTCCGGCTGCAACTCCTGCAAGCGCCCCTGCCGACGCAGCGCATCGATTGCTTTGAACTTGCCGGTGGAGACCAGCCAGACTCGTGGATTGGCCGGTACACCATCCTGCGGCCAGATCTCCAGAGCGGCAGCATAGGCCTCGTGCATGGCGTCATCCGCCAAATCAAAATCATTCAGCACACGCACCAGCGAAGCGAACACCCGCCGAGACTCAGTCCGGTAGAGTTCATCAATCCGCTCAGAAATTGCGGCTGATTCATCGGATTTAGTGTCGATCGCATCAGACATGATGGTCGGCGTTGCTGGTTACAGCGAAGAGGACCTCTGGAAAGAAATCGCTGGCTGAACTCTGCACAGACTTTGGCTTCGCTTTTACATCCGTATAAATGGAAATCCCGTCGCCAGTCGCTTTCGCAACCAACGACGGGATTTGCATTTACGATAAGTCGGGATGACAGGATTTGAACCTGCGGCCTCTACGTCCCGAACATCTGCGTCGAAATCGTAAATCATTGCGATTCATTGACTTACAAAACCGGCGAGATACCATTTTTCGACAAATCGGAGCCAAAAAGGTATCTCCGAAGGTATCTCCTGACTCGCAGGTCTAATTTACCATGTCGCGAACTCTGAACCTCACCTGGCAACCGGGCCGAGACGGGCGATCCGGTCGCTGGCGCAAGAAGTACTGCGGCAAGGTCTACTACTTCAACGGCGGTCGTGGCAAATCGGATCGCGAAGCATACGACGCGGCACTAAAGCAATGGGAGCTGGACAAGCTGAAGATAGATGTCGAGACCCCAAGAAAGCACCACGCTGCGTACGAGACAGAGATCGATGTATGGGATCAGGTTCACACTTGGGCCACGCGGCACGGTGATCTGCACATGGCTCAGCTGGCCTTCGAGAAACGAGCTGATCTACGTGCCCGATTAGAGGCTCCCATCCCAAAGCCGTTGTCGGCCGACGACCGATTCGGAGCACTGTTTGAACCAGTGACGATCACGCTGCCTGATGATCTTCTCGAACGTGTTGCAACCTCCTTAGCAGCGGGAGATGTGACACAGATCCCGTACACGCCGCTAACTCCCGACAGAGCCCGCGAAATCATGCAGGACCTCGATGGCAGTTCTCTGAGAATCGCCAAAGAGATTTGGGACGACCGCCTCGCGACTCAGCAACGTCGAGTCGCGATTCGATCCCACCTAGTGGAAGAGCACATCAAAGTTTTTTTAGAACAGAAGCAGCAAGAGGCTGCACGGGGCGAGTTATCCGTGGGGAGATCGAATGTGATCCGTCTTCACTTGGATCAGTTCAAGAGCTGGTTGCCGAAAGACGCAGTCTTGTCCGATATCGATGGACAACGACTGCGCGACTATCACACTCACCTGCTCCAACAAGTACATGGAACAAATAAGAAGGCTGCGAGTTCCAAACAGGATCAGTCTCGTGGGATATCAACTGTCACAGCAAAAGAACGTCTCTCGACGGTCAAAGCGTTTGTTCGATGGCTTTGGGAAATGGAAGCAATCCCTGCATTACCGCGAATTCTGGGGTCGAAATCGAAGTCGCTGAGAATCGTTGCTGAGAGTCGGGCAGTAGTCGTCTTCGAAAACGAAGAGGTGCAACAACTGTTGAAGGCGGCGTCTGGACGCACCAAGCTCTTTGTGCTGTTGATGCTGAACTGTGGCATGACCCAAAAAGATATTGGCGACCTCAAGAAGTCCGAAGTTGACTTGAGGTGCGGACGCATCATTCGCAAGCGTTCCAAGACGGATAGCTTCGAATCCGTCCCCACCGTGAACTATCTACTTTGGTCCGAGACTGCGAAACTGCTGAAGAAGTTTCTAAACCAGAACGAAGGTGATCGCGCGTTGGTGAATGCAAATGGCTCGCCACTTTGGTCAGAGCAGCTCGACGCTGAAGGTAACTACGGGAAGTGCGACAACATCCGCACGGCGTTCTTCCGTCTCACAAAGAAACTTGGCATCACCAAACCGCTGAAGTCCCTCAAGAAAACTTCGTCGTCGAAGCTCCGAGATAACGAGCGATTCAACGGCATCGAAGACCTGTTCCTCGGCCACGCACCTCAGAAGATGTCGGATAAACACTACACGACTGCCCCACAGAAGTTGTTCGATGCGGCCATCGCCTGGCTGGCGTCAGAGTATGGATTGGAGTAACTGGGGGCGTTCACAAAAGTAACGTCCTCATTGTCGATCTAAATGGGCCATGTGAGCAACTCATCCTAAGGGTATGGTGCGCACCCAAAAGGCTGCGATCTTAGTAAGCCGCCCTCGATTACCTGGTGACTTCGTTTGTGGCTTACTATGCCGCGCGAAGCAATCCAACGCGGAACGCGAATATCTGCCCCTGTTCGCGAGCAGCCTACTGAAGCCGTGAAGTTCAAAATGGAGTCGGTGGAGATCAAGTCGTGTGTCGGCAGGTTGGTGCCGTCGTTTAAGCGGAGAGTTGCAAAAGTTCCTCGCCAATCACGTAGATAGAGCTTTTCTAGACCGACATCGGGATTCGTTGAACTCGCCCGCTTGTTGCTCAGCGACCTCGCTCGTAGATAGGGTAATCGTAGTTCCCTCGAAAGTTCCTCTCGGCATTACGCCGGACGCGGCGGAACGCTCGCGGCTCAGCGGGCCATCGCTCGCATGCTCAAATAGAGAACCAAGGGACGTACCGACGACGCGGTTCGCATCCAACGGATCAGAAGGCAAATCGGGGCCACTGGTGCTGCGTCATGCGATTGTTTTCAATAACGCGCCCCCACACCTCACCGAGAAGAACCCCGCCGTTGCCCGGCAGCCGTCAGACTGCTCGTCTACCGCTGTGACGCGCTGCCTTGGGACTGCGACGCCCAAAGGTACCCGCGACGTTCTGCGGTGAGGGGCTACGTCGAACTCGATGTGAGGACATCGTCAGATTTTTCCGATTAAACTGCTCCACCCCAAAGAAGCAGCAAAGACAGGGAAAACGCGCTCCCGAAAACGATGTGGAGAGGGGAAACGATACCTGTGGCACCCCCAATATCCAAAATAGAACGACTTGCGCATCGAAGACGAACGTAAGGAGGGGCGCTCTGTGCCTTTGAAACACAAGTAACTGCACGAATTATGTAATTCGTGCGCCTCCAGCGTCGTTTATTCGGAGTCGCGGTACCATGAAGACAGTCAGTTCACTAACGCTCGGTTTTGCCTTGATTTTGACAGCAGTGATGAGTGCCCAGGCGCAGAATGCTGCTTCCCAGGCGCGAGGAGATGCGCACGGGAACTATGAGTTCGAAGCCCATCGGGTCCAAACCCATCAAATGCACGCTCGCGACTATGCAGAAATCGTCTTTCAACAATCGCAAATAAAGACCCCTTTGCCACCAGAAGAAGCCGTGGAGTACGTCGGATCGGTGAAGCAGAGCATCGCGTCCGCGAACAAAGCGCTCGACAAGCTGCAAGCCGCGCATCCCAAAGACGAGGCTGTCCAGAAGTCGGCGGAGAATATTAAGAAGTTCCATAAAAGTGCTCTCGCTCACTGCGACATGTGCGAGTCTGCGTGCAAAAAGCCAGCAGAGGGAAACAAGACCGTAGTTGCCAAGTGCTGCGCGGACATGGTTAAAGACCTTGATGCAGCGCAAGCGGAAACAGGGAAGCTGATGAAGCACCTCAAGATTGAGAAGATTTCCCTGTTGACCAAGAACCACACCGGCAGCGCTGCACCGAAGAAGAGCGAATAATTCGAAGCCACGGATTCGAGTAAAGCTGACCGAAGCGGTGAAGTTCAAACGGGACTCCGTAGAGCTCAAGTCCTACCGCGGAACTCGTCCGTCGTTTGAGCGAGTCGCATGAGGCATAGGTTCGGGATGCGCGACACCAGCAGGCGCCTGGTCGAGCGCGCCCCAGACTGGGGCTCAGAGACCCTGCAAGGACTGGCCCCAAGTCCGCGCGCTGTGCTTATTCGCACACGGATGTGCAACTTCAGGGAAGGCATAGGCCACGCCCAAAACACCGGAATTGCTTGGGGAAAACGTGAAGTTGAGCAATCCTTTGGATGTCGGCATTAGGATTGCGTTAAGCATCCCAAAGTCATCAGCCCTTGCGGTGCATGGAATTTGGTATTCTTGCTCTTCGGGGCGACTTTGTCGGGAACAGGTATCATGAAGACAGTCGGTTCACTCGTGTTGGGTTTGGCGTTGGTGTTGACGGGAACGATGGCCGCGCAAGCACAAAATGCAGCGTCGCAGGCACGCGGAGATGCGCACGGAAACTATGAGTTTGAAGCTCATCGAGTTCAGACTCATCAAATGCACGCCCGCGACTATGCGGGGATCATCTACCAGCAGGGGCAAGTGAAGACACCACTGCCACCAGAAGAAACGGCTGAGTACGTAGGGTCAGTGAAGCAGAGTATTGCAGCTGCGAACAAAGCGCTCGACAAACTGGCCGCGGCGCATGCCAAGGATGAAGTCGTCAAGAAGTCGGTGGAAAAGATTAAGGGCTTCCATAAGAGCGCGCTCGCCCATTGCGGCACATGTGAAGATCATTGCAAGAAACCAGTTGAGGGCAGCAAGGCTGCGGTGGCCGCCTGCTGCGTCGATATGGTGAAGGACCTCGATGCCGCACAGGCCGAGACCGCGAAACTGATGAAGCACCTGAAGATCGAAAAGCTGACTCCGTTGAAGAGCCAGGCTGGTGACGCTGCACCGAAGAAGAGCGAATAGCCGCAAGATGATTTCATTTCCGGCCTGACCGACATTGGTCGCAGGCCGGATAGTGTCCTCGTTCTATTGGTCCAGTTGAAATTGCTGAGGTCGAATGTCGTCGCGACCTTGCATGCGCCGAGTGCCCGATCATTTCACCGGCGAACTTGACGGGTGCTTGTAGACTCAACGACCAGATTGAAGAGCAGTGCTGGCGGGACAAGTTGATGAAGGATGGTCGACGTCAGCATGCCACCAATCACAACGAGTGCGAGCGGGTGGATGATCTCTTTGCCAGTTTGCCCCGCTCTGAACAGAAGCGGCAACGGGCCGATGAAGCTCGTCATGGCGTTCACGGTCAACCGGGTGAGCCGCTCCAGACTCCTGCGCACGATCATCTGCTCGGAGAAGACTTCACTCTCGTGCTGCACCAGGTGGATGTAGTGCAAGATCATCATGACACCGTTGCGGCTAACAACGCCGATCAGCGCGGCGACCTCGGCCGCGCGTTCCGGCACAACCGACCGACATCGCGGCCATCAACGCCACGACCACTCGACTCCTTGTGACGCCGTTCGAGACAACTTCCACGTCCCTGCGAAGACGTACTTCTGATTTGGTATTTGAAACCCTCACGAGTGCGGCGGGCAGGAGCGGACGATGCAACAGGCGCACTGTAATGTGAGTAATCAGTGACGATCGTGTTATTGTCGTTTGACGTAGTCTGCCGGTGCCTTGATCTCGTCCGGCGTGGCCTTGGCTGTCTTGACGAATTCATCCACGCACGGTGGGCAGCAGAACTCGTAGCTCTTCCCGCCCACGACCCAAGTGAATTTCGAATTGGCCTTGGTCTTGGTGATGGGACAAATCTTGTCGCCCGGCTTGGGAAACATGTCATGCGACGATTTGATCCCCTTGAACTTCTCCGTCGCAGTCGTGCTGCCGTTGGCCTTGATATCCTCGTCCCTGTACTTGCCACCGGGTGTGAGGTAAAGCTGCCGCTCTTCGTCGTCCGCGACTTTGTTCGGCATTCCTTCGTCGTGCTGTTCGGGAGTGGACTTGAAGCCCAGTCGGAACCGCTCGCCGGCGATCACGATGTTGGGAACGGTGACTTCCAAATTCTGACCCCAGAGACCTGTCGGCAGGGTTCCCACGAACTGCGACGTGCGCCCTTCCGCATCGCCGTCCTGCGGTTCCGCGTCGAACATGAATTGTTGAGCCTCGGCATCGCCTTCTCTTTTCACGAAGCCCTTGAGCGTTTGCTTATCGACGTCGATCACGCGCGACTCGTCCTTGCCGAGCGTGTAAAGCCGCAGCACGCCCCCCTTCTCGAAGACCGCTTCCGCGTGATAGCTGTCACGTCCCAGAGAGACCATGATCCCGCCGTGAGCGCCCGGCTTGTGGCCATGCTCTTCGTCGGTCTTGGCTACCGTGGGCGTGAATGCCGATGCCGGGACGACGCTGGCCATCGTTTCTGAAGAAACGACCGCTGGAGGTGAGCCGCGATCCGCGCAGCCGAAAACGAAAATGATTCCACTCAGCACCAAGCCACAGGCAATCCATGCCTTGTGAGAAACCATGATCCGATCCTTTCCTTCCGGTGCGCTCTTCGCACCAAATGACAAACTGTGACATCAGCCTTCCGCGATTCACGAACCCTCCGAGATACGGAACCAAAAACGTCTAAGAGAACGATCACACTAACCCGAAGCGTGAGCGAGGGCCTCCGCGAATCGCAGGCGGAATAGAAGCCTCGCTGAGTTCCGTGGTGCACAACGGAATGGCGAATTCAGGGCGGACCTCGACCAATCTTTTGGCGTTCGGTGGTAGGCGATCAGCAACGCATAGTTTGCAACACTCGGAGCAACTCCATCCCGTGGCAATGCGAGAATGGTCCCATCGACACATCGGCAGGAACTGCGACTCCATGACGGTCACGATCGTGAGCGAACTCTGCCAGCGATGTCGGCAAGTCCAACTTGTCGAGCCGCGACGCCACTCGCAGCGACTCAAAGTTGAACAGCTCACTGTTCGACTTGGCCATCAAATTCATGCGGTTACGGCAGCGACACTCATGTCGCGTAGGCTGTGCTGGCGACGAATCGTTCTTCGGCCGCGCACACCAAGACGTATGAAGCACTTTGCTCGAAAAGCTGGTGGTCCAGTCGCTCAACGTGCAGCAGCAAGCAACGAAGCCCGTCAGCATCAGAATCAGCACGTTCCGCCACATGACCAACCTCACGACGATCGCCCGATTCTATAGATGCTGTATCGTCCCAGTTCTGCCGAAGAATCCAGTTTTTCCGCAAATGCAAGCAGGCCCTGAAGGGGCCGAACTGTAATTTGATCGACCGGCTTATACGTAGTTTTCCGGAGCAACCGCTAGGTGAGTTTGTGGGGACTTTCACGCGACGTTTCTCCCTACACAAAATGCCAACACGGATACCCAGCCCATACGTGTAACGCGGAGCGCAGCTGTAAGAGCCAGGCGCGTGACCGTAACTCGGTGCGTAGCTACAGCTGCCGTCCCCGCACTGAGCTTGAGCCAACGTCAGCCGAAGCGAGCATGAGCGTGCCAGCGGCAGCGATCCACAGGAGAAACTTTCTCATAGCGAACACTCCTGCGACTTGAGGCCGCCAAAGAACGGAAGCAAGGAGCAGTGATCGACGGCCGAGGATAGATTTGCTCAGCCACTTTTACGCGCAAGCTGGCGACCGCAGTCGTCAGGACCGCTCAAAGATTTGCGGTTCCGCAACTGGCACGGTCGCGACCGCGCTTTCGTTACTAGCCAAATCCGCCTGATCAGTGGCTACAAGACGGACGACTGGTGTGACGTCCGCCGTTCAATTCGCGAAGCCAGTCTTCATTCATTCGTCAGTCACCATGAACTCGCATCTTTCGTTGACCGGCCATCGTCCCGATTGGATCGACACTGACCAAGCCGCAGAGCCGTTCTAAATGAGAATCGCTCATTTTGTCAGTTCTTCGTGCCGGAACATGGCCGGGGCCGCAGTTTGACGAAACTCGCAGGTGACGCGCAGGCATCAGTTTGTAGACGCCGACCAATACGAAAAGGAGCACGATGCCAGCCGCGAGCGCCAAGACGGCCAGGACTCTCAGTCGGCTGTACGCAACAGGCTTCAGGGTCACACTCTCGGCCGGTCAGGACGCGATCTCGATCCTGCATGATGGGTTGATGAAGGAAAAAGAACCTGTCCGGCGACAACATCTGGACGGAGTTGACGCCGCGGGGTGGCCTGCTCGCCGCGCCGGAGACAGCTCCGCCAGGGAACGTGGAGGGGTTGGGTTTGGACTCTGAAAGTTGGTCGCTTTTGTCATCGTCCTGGAGGCAGGGTTGGATCTTTTCCGACAAATCGTGGCGATTGTGGCGGCATTGGATCGACGACCGATTGGATTGCTTGCGGAGACGTCGGGCTGCCGACTGGTTGCGAAGGCGAACTCGGTTCGATGCTGCTGTCTCGTTGTTTGTGCTCATAGACCTTGCGGCCGAACTTGAAGAAGAGTGCTGGCGTGACAACCTGATCGAGGATGGTCGATGTCAGCATGCCACCAAACACCACGAGTGCGAGCGGGTAGAGGATTTCTTTGCCAGTTTGCCCAGCCCCAAACAGCAATGGCAATAAGCCAATAAAGCTGGTCATGGCGGTCATCATTACCGGGGCGAGCCGCTCCAGACTTCCGCGCACGATCATCTGCTCGGAGAAGGCTTCTCCCTCGTGCTGCATCAGGTGTATGTAGTGCGAGATCATCATGATACCGTTGCGGCTGACAACGCCGATCAGCGTGATGAAGCCGACCCAGTGTGCGACGGACAAGCTCGTCGCGCTGACCCAGACGCGCGGCCAATTCCACCACGGCGCTGCTGCGAGAGCTTCAGAAGTTGGGTGGTTTACGATTAGCAGCGTCAGCACTGAACCGAATGCGGCCAGCGGGATGTTGACGAGCACTTGCAGTGCAGCGCGCCACGAATCGAGAGCTTTGCAGAGCAGCAAGAACACGCCGACGATACTGAGGGTACCAAGGATCGCGAGGCGGCGATTGGCTTCCTGCTGGGCTTCGAACTGGCCACTGAATTCAAGGTAGTAGCTGCCGGGAAGTTTGCGCAGATTCTCTTCGACTGGCTCAAGCGATTTCTTGACGTCGGTCACGATGCTGGCCAAGTCGCGGCCATGTGTATTGCAGAAGACAACGATGCGGCGTTGAACATGCTCGCGATTGAGCGTGTTCGGGCCGGTTGTGTCGAGCACCTCGGCGACTTGCCCCAATGCAACGCGGCGACCGGACGGCGTTTCAAGAATTGTTTCGTTGATGACGTCAGGGTCGCTGCGTGAGGCTTCGTCGTACCACACGACGAGGCCGAAGTAGCGGTCTTCATCCAGCACTTGTGAGACGATTTGCCCTTTGTAGGCGGTCTCCAACAAGTCGGCGACATCGCCTGGCGCGAGTCCGTAGCGAGCGGCTTCATCCCGTTTCACGCGCAAGCGGATTTGCGAAATCTCAATTTGGGGTTCGATTTGTAAATCGACGATGCCGGGGATGAGTAGCATCCGGTCTTGTATGTCATAGGCGGCAGTGCGAAGTTCGCGCAGGTCTTGCCCAAAGACTTTCACTGCCACTTGAGCGCGAATTCCCGACATCATGTGGTCAAGCCTGTGCGAGATGGGCTGACCGATGTTGATGGCAGCTCCAGGAATGGCAGTGATCCGGTCACGCACGTCGGCGATGACTTCGTCGCGAGGTCGGCCAACGGTCTCGTAACCCCACAAGTGCGCGATTGGCACCAGCCGCAAGGCTTGCCAACCCCAACCCGGCTTGGCGACGCTGTGCTCGGCCATTTGCACATCGATTTCGGAAGAGTTCACACCCTCGGCGTGCTCGTCGAGTTCTGCTCGACCGGTACGGCGCGAGACCGACAACACTTCGGGCACGTCGAGAATCAGCCGATCAACACGTTCAGCGATGCGCTGGCTTTCGTCGAGGCTCGTGCCTGGTTCCATCCGCAGGCTGATCGTCAATGTCCCTTCGTTGAACGGGGGCAGGAATTCACCGCCCATCCAAAAGATGCTCGTGCAGGACAGCGTGACCAGTACGGCGACGAAGACCAGAATCAGCGTCGCGTGTCGCAACGTGAACCGCAGTACGACCGCATCAACTCGTTTGAACCACCGCAGCAAGAGCGGGTCTTTCTCTTCATCCAAGAGTCTTGCGTTCGGCAACAAGAACGAACCAAGCACCGGCGTGAATGTCAGCGAAACGACCAGCGAGCAGAGCAGCGACACGATGTAGGCCACGCCCAGCGGCGCGAACATGCGGCCTTCCAAGCCCCCCATCGAGAACAAAGGAAACATGACGAGAATCACGATCAGAGTGGCATACACGATCGAGTTGCGCACCTCGCACGAGGCGTCGTAGATGACGTCCAGCGGCGCGCGTTGCTGCTCTGTCGGCAGTTGTCGGTTCTCCTTCAGGCGGCGATAAATGTTCTCGATGTCCACAATCGAGTCATCCACCAGATCGCCGATCGCCACCGCGATACCGCCCAGCGTCATCGTGTTGATCGTGATGCCAAACCGGTGAAACACGACCACCGTGAGTAGAATCGACAGCGGCATCGACGTGAGCGAACTGAGGCTCGTGCGGAAGTTGCCCATCAACAGGAACAGGACGACGACGACCCATAATGCTCCGTCGCGCACGGCTTCGGTGACGTTCTCGACGGCGGCTTCGATGAAGTCGGCTTGCTTAAAGATGCGGCGTTCGATGACGACATCCGGCGGCAACTCCTTTTGGAGTGAATCGAGCACTTCGTCGATCTTTCGATCGAGCACCAAGGTGTCAGCATTGGGCTGTTTCTGCACAGTCATCATGACTGCTGGGCCGCCGCTGATCTTTATCTTCGCGTGGTCTTCGTCAGGCTTCTCGCCATCCTTGTGCTTGTGGTCAGCCGTGTCGTGACCGTGGGTATGTGAGGCTGGCTGCGGGTGTTCGTGCGGCACCGATTCGCGAACGGCGGCATTCACATCAGGTTCGAGCTTCACCCAAGCGCTGCCATCTCCCCGTTTGATCGGTCCGCCGAAACGGACCTCGGCCACGTCCTTGATCCGCACTGGTATCGGCTCACGCCATAGGACTGGCGTGTTCTCGATCTCTTCTAACGTAAGGCTCTGTCCGTTGATGCGCAGCAGTGATTCCTTTGGCGAGCGAACGACGATGCCGCCTCCCGCGATCACATTTGCCTTCTTCGCCGCTGCTACGAGCTGATCCAGCGTCACGTTCTGTGAGGCCAGCCGCGCGGGCGACGTAACGATTTGATACTGCTTGAAGATGCCCCCCATCACAGTGACTTGTGATACGCCTTCGACCGCCAACAATCGGTTGCGCAAGGTGAACTCGCCAAGCGTTCGCAACTCCATCGCCTTCGCGGCTTGTTCTTCGGGAGTCTTCAGGTCGGCTGTGGAGCGCAGACCAAGCAACATGATCTCGCCCATGATCGACGAGATCGGAGCCATGACGGGATTCGTATCCTTCGGCAGCCGCTCACGAGCGAGTTGGAGTTTCTCGGAGACGATCTGTCGGTCACGAAAGATGTCTGTGCCCCAATCGAACTCGACCCACACGATCGATAAGCCGATGCCCGACGCGGACCGCACGCGCTGCACGCCCGTCGCACCGTTCAGCAAAAACTCGATCGGCCGTGTGACGAGTACTTCGACCTCTTCGGGAGCGAGTCCGGCGGCCTCGGTCATGATCGCAACTGTCGGCCGGTTTAAATCGGGAAACACATCCACCGGCATCTCGCGAAGCTGGATGATTCCGTAAACCATGACGACCAGTGCCCCGATCAGCACGATCGCTCGGTTCTTCAGCGAGAAGGAAATGATCCAGTTCAACATGAAAGGTTTCTCGCTCTATCGCCGCGCTTTGGCCGCGATATTGGGTGGGACGCGTGCGTCCTGGTTTGATCAGACCACCTCACAGTTGAGTCCTCCGCAATCGCAGAGCGTTACTCACGACGGACAGCGAACTCAGGCTCATGGCGACGCTGGCCCAAACGGGTGAGATCAAGAGACCGAAGACCGGGTACAGCAGACCCGCTGCCACAGGCACGCTCGCCATGTTGTAGAGGAATGCCAGGACGAGGTTCTGCCGGATGTTATTCATCGTTGCGCGACTGAGGCGGCGGGCGCGCGCGATGGAGCGCAGGTCGCCCTGGACGAGCGTGATCCCGGCGCTTTCCATCGCCACGTCCGTCCCCGACCCCATCGCGATGCCGATGTGGGCTTGAGCCAACGCCGGCGCGTCATTGATGCCGTCGCCCGCCATCGCCACGACGTGGCCTTCGGCTTGCAGTCGCTTCACGGCGTCGAGCTTTTGCTGCGGCAGCACCTCGGCGATCACTTCGTCGATGCCCAGCGACTTCGCCACCGCTTCAGCGGTGAGGCGACTGTCACCGGTGACCATGATGATTCGCAGTCCTTCTTGATGCAGCACGCGGATGGCGTCGGGAGTCGTTGCCTTGATCCGATCGGCCACGCCGATCAGCCCCGCGAAACGTCTGTCGCTGGCGAGACACATTACGGTCTGCCCCGCGCCGCGCAGTTCCTCCAAGCGAGAAGTGACCTCGGCAAGGCTGACTCCGTGATCGGCCATCAATCTCGCGTTGCCCAGCGCAAGCTGTTTCCCTTCGACGATGCCCGTGACTCCCATACCAGTCACAGATTGAAAGCCTTGCGTCGCGAGGATCGTCAGCCCGCGCTCTTCGGCTCCCTTGACGATGGCATCGGCCAGCGGATGTTCGCTGCCTCGCTCCAAAGACGCCGCCAGCCGCAACACATCGTCCGCTATGAAGCCACTGGCCGGCTCGACGCTCGCCAGTCGAGGCTTGCCCTCGGTGAGCGTGCCGGTCTTGTCCACGACGAGCGTGTCGGCGCGTTGCAGAATTTCGAGGGCCTCGGCGTTCTTGATGAGCACGCCGTTTTCCGCGCCGCGTCCGACGCCGACCATGATCGACATCGGCGTGGCCAACCCCAACGCGCACGGACAGGCGATGATCAGCACGGCCACCGAATTGACGAGCGCGTGCGCCAGCTTCGGTTCGACACCCCACAGGCTCCAGATGACGAACGTCAACACGCTCACGAGAACCACGGCGGGGACGAAGTAGCGCGACACCTGATCCACAACACGCTCAATCGGAGCACGGCTGCGCTGAGCTTCACCGACCATGCGGACAATCTGTGCGAGCAACGTGTCCGAGCCGACCTTCTCGGCTCGCATCAAGAGACTACCCGTGCCGTTGACGGTGGCCGCAACGATTTTGTCGCCCGGCCGTTTCTCAATCGGCAGCGGTTCTCCGGAGATCATCGACTCGTCTGCCGTGCTGTGCCCTTCGACCACGACGCCATCGGCTGGCACCTTCTCGCCGGGGCGAACGCGGAGCAGATCGTCGCGCTGAATGTCTGCCAGCGGTACATCCTCTTCATGACCATCCGCCGCAACCCGGCGAGCCGTCTTCGGCGCGAGGCCCAGCAATCGCTTGATCGCTCCGCTGGTCTGACTGCGGGCCTTCAGTTCCATGATCTGCCCCAGCAGGATCAACACCGTGACCACAACCGCCGTGTCGAAGTAAGGCATCACCGAGCCATTGGCATGACGAAAGCCCACCGGGAACAGCGACGGCGTGACGGTGGCCACGGTGCTGTAGAGGTACGCCGAACCAACTCCGAGTGCGATCAACGTGAACATGTTCGGACTGCGGTTGCGGATCGACAGCCACGCTCGCTCGAAGAACGGCCAGCCGCACCAGAACACGACCGGAGTGGTGAGCACCAACTGGCCCCAATTCAACATCGCCGCCCAATGATGCAGCGGGTTGTTTGGCAGCATGTCCGCCATCGCCACGACGAACACCGGCATCCCCAGGACCAACCCCACCCAAAACCGGCGCGTCATGTCGATCTGTTCGTGGCTCGGCCCCTCTGCGAGTTCGACGATGCGCGGCTCCAGTGCCATGCCGCACTTGGGGCAGGGACCGGGATGATCGCTGACGACCTCCGGGTGCATCGGACAGACATACTCCGTCTTCGAGCTTGCTGGCTGCTCCAGCGGCTCTAAACCCATGCCACACTTCGGACAGATTCCAGGACCAACCTGTCGCACTTCCGGGTGCATCGGACAGGTGTACTCGGCCGCCGTCGGCGCTGCCGATGCTGACGGAACGACTTCGCCCGAGTAACGCGCCGGATCAGCCACGAACATTTTGTGGCAGTGAGTGCTACAGAAGTGAAACGTCTGCCCGGCATGAACGTGCGAAGCCGCCGCGTGAGTCGGATCAACAGTCATGCCACAAACCGGGTCAATGACAGCCTCCGCCGACTCGGCGCTGCCAGAATGCTGATGATCGTGATGGGGGTCCATGTTCTCGTTCTGCGTTGCTAGTGGAGTGGTCTATGGCCCGAGCGAATCTAACGCATCAAAGAATCGTCACTGCTCAAGCCGACTCACCTCACCGCCGCGTAGGCCGTTTGAATGTGAGGGACACCGCTCGTGGCTATTGATTCGCCGCGTGTCAGCCCGCTTTTGATTTCGACGAACCGGTCGTCGCTGCGGCCAAGTTCAACTCGACGGCGCTCGAACGTGCCTTCCGCTTTCTGCACAAAGACAAAGCTCCGTAAGCCATCGCGAACGACGGCGTTCAGCGGCACTGCAAGCGAGGATGGGGGACGATCTGTCGTGAGCGTGACACGCACCGACATGTTGTGTTGCAACGAGACGGTCGGTGGTTGTTGAAATTCAATCCACGCGGCTTGCGTACGACTATCGACTCCTACCACGGGGCCAATGCGAGTCACAGCTCCCTCGATTTCGAGGTTCGGATAAGCGACGAGCCGGAGGCGCGCCGTCTGGCCTACTTGGACATGTGCCGAATCGCGTTCGCCTACGAAGGCTTGCACTCGAACTTGCGATATGTCGTGAATCTCGAACAGTGACTCATCGGCGCGCACGACCTGGCCGAGTTTTCGGTCGAAATCGACCACCACTCCGTCGATGGGTGCTCGTATGGGCAAGGCATCGACGACGTGTTTGGTCTTGAGGACATCCTCAACCTGACGAGCCGTCAGCCCCAGGGTGAGCAGCTTCTGTCGCAGGTTCGCCGACTTCGTCTCGATGGTCCGCACACGGCCTTCAGTTTCGAGTACCAATCGTCGCGGGACCGAATCACCCACGCCCCGCATACGAGTCAGCGTACCGTTCCACAATTCACCATCCAGATGGCTGCGGAGTAGCTCCAACTGAATGTCTTGCAGGTCAAGGCTGGCGATCTCGGCCAGCACTTCTCCAGCTTTGACTGACTGACCGCGATCCACGCGAACGCTCACCAACTTGCCGCCCAATTGAGACGACGCGGTGGTGCGAAGTTGCGGCGACACATCCAACGCGCCGTCGAACGACAAGATGCGATCCACCACTCGTTCCAGCACCGGCTCGACCTTGAGACCGATCGTCCTCGCGGTTTCTGTTCCGATACGTAGAACGCCGAGAAAAAAGAGGCTCGACAATTCATGTCCGCCGCGTGTGACGACGCGATCATCAGGCAGCAACTTACCGGCGGCGATCTCCGTAAATCCTGCCGCTTGCCGCCCGACGACGACTGCGACCTTTTGATACTCCGATCCATCCTTCGTCGCAGCTTCTTCGACCAGCACGTACCGCTCGGCTCCGTCGCTGAGCACTGCTTGGCTCGGCACCGACAGGATTGCCTTCTTGCCCTGCCACGAGAGTTCAGCCTGCCCATTCATGCCGGGGCGGAGAACCGACGACCTGTCTGAGTTCGATAATTCCGCCCACGCGATACTTTGATGAGTTTGTGCGTCGAGCAGGGAACCGAGCTTGTCCACCTTGGTCTCGAACACGTGCCCCGGCAAACCGCTGACTGTCAGTTGCATCGCTTGCCCAACCGCCACGCGGTGCCAGTCTTGCTCCAGTACGCCGATTTTGACCCACACCGTCGAGAGATCGACAATGTCCATCAAGTGCTCGGTCGGCTCTATGAATTTACCAACGGCTAGATCCGCATGAACCACCACGCCACCGACTGTGCTGCGTATGGGCAATCGCAGCGGATGTGACTCGTCATCCGCAGCCAGTGTCGTTTCTTCGACATTCAATACCGTGGCCTTAGCTAGCAGCACTTGTAGAGTGTTGAGATTTTGGCGGTGAGCCTGTTGCGCTTCGACCAACTTCTGCCCAGGGACTGCCCCCGTCTTTGCCGCGGGCTCGATGCCTGCCAGTATCTTTCCCGAGAGGTCGATGTCGTTTTGCGCTTGCTGGTAGTTCAGCCGTAGCGCGTGCAGATCGAGACTGTCCACTTCAGCGAGAAGCTGCCCGGCGTCGACAACATCACCCGGTCGAACGTGCAGTGCGGAGACTCGGCCCGGGAGACGCGAAGTAACGACCGCATACTTCGTCCACGGAGCCACAATCGTTGCGTATGCTCGCAGCCGTTCGATGCTGTCACGCCGTTCGGCTGCAACAGTCCGCACGTCGAGAACGTCCCGTGCAGCTTTGCTGAGCGTGATGCGTCCCTTTTTCAAATCGACTTGCACGCCCTTCGTCGGCAATGGCTGATGCCCTTCGTGCCCGAAAGCCAACGCCGCCTGAATGGCCAGCAAGAGCAGTAACGACCCGCACAGGCTCAAGCCATCTGCGCGAAAGCGTGGGAGCATCATTTAATGACCTCCGGCATGCGGCGGCGTCTTGCCGCTCTTGTGCTCCAGTACGAACGGCACAGTGAAGACTGACCCGTCGCGTTGGAACTGGCCCCACGCTTTGTAAATGCCGGGTTTCGGGAAGTGAGCTGCAAACTCGACGGCGCCATCGGGTGCTGACTTGGCTTCACTGATTGGGTGAGCGTGGACGTACTGGTGACCGTCCGCACTGATGATGACGAGGTGCCCCATCGCTCCGAGATACGGCTGCAAGTCCTCAACTGCTTTATTGTCCGCACCGACCAGATGAAATCGCACCCCCGTTTCCTGATCACCCGGCTTGATGGCAACGTGAGCCTTGACCTCGCCCACGGCGACTTCGTTGGAAGCGTTCGGCACGAGCTTCACCGCTGGTTCATCGTTGCCGTCAACGGCCAGTTCTCCGACTGCTAGACCCGGCGATTTCCCCTGCGGCTGATGGTCGGCAAACAGTCGATACTTGCCGGACTTCGGAAACGCGTACTCGATCGTGACCGCTCCTGAAGGATCTACCTCTGGATGCAGGTGTGCGAACTCGTCGAGACCCTCGCGCACAACGATCAAATGCACGAGTTTTTCGTGCAGCACGTCGAACTTCTTGATCGGCTCGCCATCGTCACCCCGAATCTGCAAAACGAGCTTCGTCGGCAAACCTGCCTGCGGTTGCGAAGGGTCGGTCTCGACGACGAGCTTCCGTTGAGTCGGCATGGCCGAGGCTTCGTGGCCTCCGTGCGCGTCATGATTGCCCGTGGGCGGCTTCGCGTGATCCCCGTGGGCGCCATGATCTGTGGTCGGAGCCTTCGGTGCCGGTGTACTTTCCTCTTTCCCTGCACAACCGACAGTAAAGGCGATCAAACTGAGTATTGTCCAAAATCGCATGATGAATTCCTTGAGAGAGAGTTTCTTCGCAGGTGATGTCGGCGTTACTTAGCACTCTTTGCCGGCGCACCCGCAGTGCCAATCACTTGAGCCATGACGGCCGTGTTTCCGTCTTGTTTAGCCTCCCAGCAAACGACCGCGAGGTTGCTCTGGGGATTCGATGCCACAACCGGATCGCGCGCGGTTGCTGCGATCTGACGTATCTTTCCAGTGAGACCGACCTGCATCGACAACGCACCTTCGCGACCGGCAGTCCAAACGATGACCGGCCCAGCGGCACTCCATGCAGCCCAAGGCTGTTGACCCGGTCCTAACAGCTTCTCCGTCGTGCCACTGCCGAGCGTCGCGAATACTTGGTTGTCGCGTCTCCAGACGGTGACGAGTCCGTCTTTGCCGTCAGAAGCTAGCATGCCACCATCCATCGGGCAGGCGTTGAGCTTCCAACTCCCTTTGCCCAACTTTCGTCCCGACGTGAACTTCTTCCCGTCGTCACTGCCGGTGAGGAACATGTCGCGCTGCCCACTGAGCGAGTTGCGAAACATGACGGTCACACCACTCTTCGTTCCGCTGATGATCGACGGATGACAGCATTCACAGACACTGCCGTCCGGCGAACGATAAGCTCGCACATTGCCCTGCCACGTCTGACCATCGTCGCTGCTGACCGCGGTGTAGATTTCGCTCTTGCCGTTTCGCAGGTCGAGCCAAACGCACCACGCTTCGCCGTTCGCGCTAGCAGTCATGCCGTGCAAGCCTTCGCGAGCGGCATCTGGAGCATCGTTTACCATGACTGCATCGGACCATGTCGCTCCATTATCAGTCGAATGCCACGCCAACACGTCTCCGTCTCGTCCCTTGCCTTGCTTCCCTCCGATGGCCGTGACAACTAACGCCGATTTCGTACGCACTACGCGAGGCCCGCGTCGCATTCCGGCCGGCATATTGGGGCAACGAATCACGGCCTTCGCACTCGTGAAAGTCGCGCCGTGATCACGCGACGTGGTCAACCGAATTTCGTCGCCAATCGCGAAGACGACATCTACCGTGCCGTCTGTCGATGCGAACGCTTGCGGCTGCTTAGGCCCACTTTGCCCCTGGCCCTGAGCCAATACTTGCGGGGCGGAGTCAGCCCAAAGAACACATGGGCTGATGACCAGAACTACCCATGCTAATAACGATCGAATGAACATGCCTTAGCCTTCCTGAATGGAGAGATGGGAACGAATTGCGTTCAGTTCGCGTTTTCTGATTTCACCTTGGCTTTGAGTTCTTCCACTTTCGCCAATGTTTTGTCTGGGTTTGCCCGAGCTTTCTTCTCGCAGCTTTTGCAGCAGACAAACACGGGCTGTTCGTTAACAAGCAACTTGAGCGGTGGCCCCATCGAACCAAGCGGTTCGGACGTCACCGCGCAATAGCCCTGAGCTTCTGCCAACGGGCGATCTTCGGCACCTAGTTTGGCGATGTTGGCCTTTTGGCTGTCCTTTTCATTGCGATCACCGTGATCCACTTTTTGCGCTTGTGGAGCAGGTGTCGGCGATTCGTTTTGAGCAGATCCGCAACCGGCTAGAAACAGTGCGAATAATAGGACGATGACAATATTCAGAGATTGAGAGGATGCCTTCATGTTCGATCTTTTCAGCAATGACGATGAGGATGGAGAGCTCTGTCAACGCAATGTCGCAGAGGTTGTATGAAACCGATTTGGCACTATCAGCGTTTCACATAGTCAGACGGTTGCTTGATCTCTTCCGGCGTTGACTTGGCTATCCTGACGAATTCATCCACGCACGGCGGACAGCAAAACTCATAGGTCTTACCGCCTACTATCCAACTGAATTTGGGGTTGGCCTTAGTCATCGAGATCGGGCAAATCTTGTCGCCGGGCTCTGGCTTGACGTTGTGGGAAGCCTTCTGCCCTTTGAACTTCGCCGCTGCCGTAGTGTTCCCATTAGCCTTGATGTCCGCTTCGGTGTAGAGGCCACCGGGTGTCAGATAGAGAGCCTGCTCTTCGTCAGCGAGCGCCTTATTGGGCATACCTTCGTCGTGCTCTTGGGGCGTCGACTTAAAGCCCAGGCGAAACCGCTCACCGGAGATCACAATGTTGGGGATTGTGACTTCCAGGTTCTGTCCCCATAGACCCTTCGGCAACTCGCCCACGAACTGAGAAGTTCGTCCCTCGGTATCACCATCTTGCGGTTCCGCGGTCAGGGTGAATTGCTGCGCTTCTGCATCCCCCTCCGACTTGACGAAGCCTTTGAGGGTCTGTTTCTCGACATCAACCACGCGAGACTCGTCCTTACCGAGCGTGTACAGCCGCAAGACGCCGCCCTTCTCGAACACTGCCTCCGCGTGATAGCTGTCCCGACCGAGCGAGATCAGAACCCCGCCATGAGCACCGGCCTTGTGACCGTGCTCTTCCGCGTTCGGGGTCGAGACCGAAGACGGCATGGGTACAACTGAGGGTGAAGTGGCGGTCGTTGAAGAGGAAGTTGCTGAGTTCGAACTGCGATCTGAGCAGCCGGAAACGAGAACGATGCCACCCAGCATCAAGCTACAGGCAATCCAAGCCTTTTGAGAATCCATGATCCGATCCTTTCCGACGCATGAATTGCGCCGATTGGCCGACAAGTCAGAAGGTAGCTCCGCTACTTGCAGACGTGCCGCAACGTGGAACCAAGAACGAGGCCAAACCAACCAGCCCACACCTCTGCCTCCGTCGTCACCAATCACTGGCGCGAACTACATCGGTTCAGAAGGTTTTCGTTGGTCGGGAGCAAAGCGTGGCCGAATCAGCAGACACCGACCCCTAACGGTCGAGACTACGATCGGCGACGTGGCGGTTAGCACAGCCACGAGTGAAAGGCGACGCGGATCGCTCGCCCAGATAGCGTCGGAGGTGATGCCCAGTCAGAACGCATCCCAGTCGCGCGTGTGTTGCCAACATCCAGCATTAGCGGAGTGGCAAGCAAAGCGAATAGATTCTCCAGCCTCGAACGGTCTAGCTCGATCGTGACCTCGCTACTCGGCGAGGGAACGGCAGCACACCAACTCATCTCACACTTGCAGCGCTGGGAAGATCCCTTCGACCCGGACAAAGGGGAGCCCGACGGAGTTTCATCCGGCAGATCGTCGGTGTCCGTCGTGAGTTGTTCCGGACAGCACGAGGGCCACGGAACACTCTGGTTATCGTCACTCGCTGCCCACGTTATCGCCACATTGACCACTCGTGCGAGCGCGCAACAACACGGGCTCGGTCCCGCGAGTGACAGCAACAGCATGTATGTGGCTAAGAGGTAACGGAACATGTCAGATCAATGAACCTTGAAAAGTCGCACGACATCTCGGCAGACAACGATCACCAATTTATCGTCTGTCTCCATTCGTGTCCCTATCGATTTTGCGAACAGCCAAGTCGCGGAACGCTTGGCGATTGACAGACAGTCGAAGTGGAATGCGCACTGGAGAGCAACGGGATTGTTGTCTCCGATGCTGAGATAGACATGAGCCAATTGAGGTCAGGAAGCTAACTGGCTTGATTGACCACATCGATTCGACATCAAGCCAGTCGCTACGGCAAACGCGGCTGAAGGCATCTGGACTATCTCGAACGAGGATAATGAAATCACTCCATCCGAGCATGAACACAGCCTGAGCCACCGCAAAGACTCGCAGGGGCATTCGCCTTGGGCGTGGCTGTGATGAATGCCTGTGATTGACTGCCATTTTATGAAATGGGGTTTGACTAAGAAGCGACAGCATGTTGCCAGTATGTTCCGGAGAAGAGCATTAAGATCGCCATGACGATCATCAGCACATCTTCGACGAGTGTGACCGTCGACATGGGCAGGTTAAAGACCGTGCCCAAGCACGCGCATCTAATTTTACGCTTAGCCAGCAAGCTCTGAATCACACCGATAGAGCCGACGGACATGACGACGATGGTGGCGAAGTTCGTCGCTGCGGAATGGAACCTAGTCAGGTAGGCCGCTCCGAGCAGCAATTCGATGAATGGGTAGGCGTATCCATAGCTCCAAAACCGCCGCGCCACTACGTCGTACATCCGGTAGGAATCGGCAAAGCCACGCAGGTCGAGCAGCTTGAAAAAGGAGAAGACGATGAAGAAACCGCCCATGAAATTCGACATGGCCCGGTAAGACACGAAGCTGCCGGCTGCAAGCTCTACGAGACCCACAGTTCCAATCAAGAAGGCCACGAGCAGAATCAGGGGGTAGTACGTGGGTGGAGACGCCTGATCTGTTGGCTGATCGACAATTTCACCCAGCACTTTGAAGCCAGCTTTCGCCAGTACAGCTTTGACCCCATCAATCGAAACTGAATCTCCCTGCACTTTCAGTGTCTTATCTGGTGCTGCAACGTCCACCTCCCAGTGTGAGATTGAGGGGTCACTATCAAGGTACGGCTTGACTGCCGCGATACACGCATGACAGTTGAGATTGGTCTTGAGACTTAGCGTGGTCGCCATAGCACTTGCTCCTTCTCGGTTTCGCTTGCCCCGGCCGAAAGGCCGGGTTTACTTCCAAGCGTCTCGCTCAGTTGCGACTGCTGACGTTCTCTGCCGCCAAGCGTTACAGGTCTTCCGGCAATTTTCGAAATTCACTGTCCTTTTTGGCGCAGGTGCAATCGATACATCCATGCGTTGCGCACGTACGGCATGTTCGTTCAACTTCGTGTCGCAGCGCTATTCGAGCCCGGTGTAAACGCACGCGGGCGTTGCCGGGGGTAATGCCCAGCGAGTTCGCGACCGAGGCCACGTCGGTCCCTTGTAGATCAACTTGCGTGATCAAATCTGCGTATTCGGCCTTGAGGACCGGAACTAGTTCTTTCACGCATTCGCAAATAACGCGATCCAGAGCCGAATCAACACGTCCACCTGAGTCCGACAGTTGCTGGGCGAAGGTCTCCATCAATCGGTGGTTGGCAGCGTTGCGGCGATAATGATCAACAACAGCGTTTCGAAGCAGCCGATAGAACCAGGCGACCGCGTTTTCCGAATCGCGAATCTCATCACCTTTTTGCAGAGATCGCACGAACGCATTCTGCAATAGCTCCTCGGCATCATGACGGCTTCCCACGCGGGCTTCGAGGAACGCAAGGAATCGCCGATGATTGGCAAGCAGTGTCGAGTTAATAAGTTCATTATTCTGGCCAGACATCTTGTTGTCGTGGTGCATGGCGACTTTCCGCCGAATCAAGAGAGCTCATTCGTTGGTGATCGATTCCAAATAGCCAATACCAACACTGATCCTAGCTAGGACGAAACATCGTCCCGGCCTGCAAGCCGCCTCTTTACGATCAAGGTGGCGATATGGTGAGGTTGAAACGGTAGGGGATGCAGATCAAGTCATGCTTGAGGGCTGATCGCCGTCCGTCGAGTAGCGAACTGCGTGACAACGTCTGTCGGTGACCTCATTTTTCAATTCCGTTGTGAGTGGAGCTACCTCGCACGCTCTATGTGTCCTCCACTGTCAAAGAAGGCGACGCCGCTGAAGTCGATCCGTGCAGCTTGAGCCAGCGGGCGCGTCGCACCCAATAGAAGCGGACGGGCAGGAACAAATCGACGACTTCATCGGAAATCAGGAGGCCACCGAGTACGGGTAAGGCCATTGGAGCAAGGATTTCGCCACCCACACCCTTTGCGAAGACCATTGGAAAAATGGCGATGATTGCCACGCCTTCGGTCAACAGTTTGGGTCGCAGACGATGCACTGCGCCTTCAATAACCGCTTGCCGTAGTTCTTCGAGCGAACCGATCTTTTCCAGTCCGCCGCGTTTGTCGATCGCTTCGCGCAGATAGACCAGCATGATGATGCCGGTCTCGGTGGCCATGCCGAAGCAGGCGATAAAGCCCACCCACACGGCGACGCTGAAATCCATCGGCGGCGTCTCCCAGCCGTTCATGATCTTGGGGAACAAGTACATGAAGAACGCACCGCCAGCCAATGCTTCGGGGACGGCTAGCATCATCAGGGCGGCGTCGGCGAGGTCGTGGTAAGTCAGGTAGAGAATCACAAAGATCAGGACGATCACCACGGGGAACACAATCCGTAGCGTGCGAGCGGCTCGAACTTGATGCTCGAATTCGCCGCTCCATTCGATATGCACGCCTTCCGGCAGAGTGACCTTTTCGGCAACGACGCGTTGGGCTTCGCCCACGAAACCTACGATGTCGCGGCCACGCACATTGAGTGTCACATAATTCAGGAGTCGGCCGTTCTCACTCTTAATCATGGCCGGACCTTCGACGATGCGCACTTCGGCTAGCGCGCTCAGCGGAATGAGCGGCTGCGCGCGTAGTGCATGGGCCGGTGAAGCTGAGTGAGAATCGTCGGGGACGGTCGGGGCCGTGATTGATTCTGCCGTCGCGGCCGAGTCGGTTTTGATAGACGACATCGACGTGCTCTTGCCCGGCGAACCACTCATGCCGCCACCCATTGCCGATCCGGCGGAGAGCGACATGCCGTTGGAACTGACGAGCAGCTTGCGAATGCTTTCCTCATCTTCGCGATTCACACGGGCGTAGCGAATGCGGACCGGGAACCGTTCGCGTTTCTCAACGGTGTAAGTGACCGTGCGACCCGCCAGAGCAACTTCAATCTCGTTCTGGATGTCTTCAACGCTGATGCCGTAGCGCGCGGCAGCTTTGCGGTCGATGTCGATCTGCAAGTAACCCTTGCCCATGATCGGAGCGGCGATGGCATCACGTGCTCCGTTGATTGGTTTGAGTGCGGCTTCCACGTCTTTGCAAACGCGGTCAATCGTTTCAAGGTCGGGTCCAAAGACCTTCACGCCGATGTCCGTTCGCACGCCTGTTGAAAGCATTTCGATGCGATTGATGATGGGCTGCGTGAAGATGTTGCTCCAGCCAGGCACTTGCAGCACGCGACTCATCTCGTCGTCAACGAGATCACCTTTCGGTCCCGTCTTCCGAGGCCAGAAGAAAACATCCTTACGGAATGCAGGCAGCAATTCGTCCCGTAATTCCTGCAACGATCCGGCCGCAGCATGTAAGGGCGATGGAGATGAGTGCGGGAGTTGGGATTGCAAAGAAGCATCAGCGAATGCTTCCGCTTCGGCGGCGTGTGGGACGTCAGCGAGCAAGCCAGAGCTACGGGCTACTCGCACGACTTCTTCGAGCGCAAAGCCTAGGAATGCTTCGGACCCGTAATCCGCGAGTTCCCAATTGAGATGATGAACTCGCTCAGACCACAGCCGCATTCGCTCAGCCACGACCGCCCGCAGGACGGCCCCCGAGAACGTCAGACGCTTCTCGCCCATGCCTTCTTGAATGCTGCGCCAAACGGTGACCGCCACCGATTCCTTGAGTTCGAGTGCAGCCACAAGGTCACTCAGATGGCCGTCTTGTTCGAGTTGTCGAGCGACGTCGCGAACGAGATCCGTGACGTCTTCCAGGGCCGGCGCTTCCACCAGCCAGTACCCGTAGCGTGAAACGAAATCGTCCATCACCAATACAGGGTCAGTAGAAAGAGAACCGTTCTCCTTCCACTTACGCAGGCAGTCGTCGATCGCGAAGCGAACTAGCTGCGGAGCAAGTTCTCTCTCGAACTCCGAGTACCGCAGCAGGGCCAGCTCTCGCATGGTCTCATCAAATCGCTCGATTGCCTTCTGCGTCGCGTCGTTGATAAGCGTCTCACGATCGTCGTGCGATTTCGAGTGCCCGACGAAGCCGCGTTCTTCGAGCGCGGTGAGCACCCGAGCCGCTTGCTTCGCGGCATCCGGATACCGGATGACGCGCTTCGGCCAAAGGTCTTTCGGGCGAAAGTTTACGAACGTCTCGACCATGTCCAGCGGCGCGGGATCGGTCGGTGTGTCGGCTCGACCGGCTTTGCCAATAACTGATTCCACTTCGGGAAATCCGCGTAGGAGAGCGTCCCGAGCTTTGAGGTCGTCCGCAGATTGTGTGACGCTGGCGCGAGGCACGGTGATTGGCATGTCGAGCGTAGTTCCCTCATCGAGCGCTGGCATGAACGCCACACCGATCTTGGGAAACTGATACGCCCACAGACCGATCCACAGCAGGCTCGCGAGCGACAACACCTGCCAGTACCAGCCGCGCGTCGAAAGCACGGTCAAAGACGTGACCACCGCGAACACGGCGAGAAACGTCGCCCGCCACGCAACCTCAGACGCTCCTTGCCCGATGATCGCTTGGAGCGGAAACATCCCGGCCGCGAGCACTAGCAGTACCGCGAAAGCCCACATCACAAGGTTTCGGCGCGGCAAAGCCCATGTCAGCAGAGGGCGGTAAATATGGATGAAGCTACGGACGATCCAGTTCTCTTCTTCGCTGCGCAGATGACCTTTCAGGAACGTCGGGATCAATGCAGGCACGACGGTCACGGAGATGATTGCCACGCCGATCATGGCGAAGCTCTTGGTGAAGGCGAGTGGATGAAACAGTTTCCCTTCGCGACCGCTCAGCATGAAGACCGGGATAAAGGACAGCAGCATGATGAGCACGGAAAAGAAAATCGGTCGGCCTACTGTGCGACAAGCAGGGATGATGAACTCACGAATGTCGCCGGTGACCTTGCGGTCGCCGAAGTGCTCTTTGAGGTGATGCGTCGCGTTCTCAGTCATCACGATGGCCTGATCAACCAGGATACCAATCGAGATCGTCAGGCCAGCCAGCGACATGATGTTGGCTTGGATGTCGATGATGTGAAATGTCCGCAGCAACCACATCATCAAGAACGAAAACAGAACGGCCAGGGGCAGCGTGACGCAGATCACGAACACACTGCGAAAGTGCATCAGGATCAGCAAGATCGCGACAGAAGCAATCAGCATCTCGTGCCACATGACTTCGGCTAGCGTATGAATCGCGCCGTGAATTAGGCGCGTACGGTCATAGGCTGGGACGATATGAACACCGGGCGGCAGGCCGGGCTGCAATTCTTGAATCTTCTCTTTGACGACTCCGGTCACTGCGAGCGGGTTCTCGCCGTGACGCATCAGCACGACACCGCCGGTGACTTCATTGCCGTCCTTCTCCAGCACGCTGCGACGGAACTGAGTGCCAAGCTGCACGCTGGCGACGGTTCCCACATAAATCGGCGTGCCCCTAATCTCACGAATGACGGTGTTCTCGATGTCTTCCTTACCGCGAATCCAACCGACACCGCGCACGATGTACTCAGCATTGTTCTTCTGAATTACCCCTCCGCCTGAAGGTAGATTGCTCTTGCCTACTGCTGCGTAGAGTTCGCCTAGCGTCAGGCCGTAAGCCCTCAGGTCTTCCGGTCGGACGTCAATCTGGTACTCGATGGGCGTACCGCCCACGATGGCGACGTCCGCGACACCCGGAGCCGCGTTGAGCTGTGGCGCGATGTAGAATTTGTTGAGCGCCCACAAACGGCCTGAATCCAATGGATGCGCAGCATCGGACTCGACCGTGTACCAGAAGACTTGGCCGAGTGCTGTGGCATCAGGAGCGAGATACGGCACGACCCCCGGCGGCAAGAATGTATTGGCTTGCGCGAGCTTTTCGGTCACTCGCTGCCGTGCGAAGTAAAAGTCGATGTCGTCCTCAAAGATGATCGTAATCATCGAGAAGTTGAACTCGGACGACGATCGCACGGCGCGAACTCCGGCTAGTCCTTGCAGCTTCCGCGACAGCGGGTAGGTGACTTGATCCTCGATCTCGCGTGGACTGCGGCCCATCCAGTCCACAAACACGATGACCTGGTTCTCACTCAAGTCTGGAATTGCATCGACGGGTGTGTTGATCGTCGCATAGATAGCCGCCACGGTTAGAGCTGCGGTCACAATGAGCACGAGGAAGCGATTGCGAATCGACAGCTCGATGAGTCGTTCAATCACGACGGCCTCCTGACAATGCCTTGGCCTTCGTGACCGTCTGTTCTGGATTCTTCAACGCGGTCTCCCGGCAACTGGAGCAGCACACGAAAACCGGCTGGCCATCTATCATCAATTTGACAGGTGGTCCCATTGAGCCGAGTCGGTTCTTTTCCAGGACCGCACAGAATCGTTGAGCTTCCGCGAGCTTTCGATCATCTGATTCGAGCTTGGCGAGCGCGGCTGTGATCTTCTGCTCTGCCAGAGACGCCGGAGTTTTGGTCTCCGCAGGAGTTGAGGTTTGAAGTTGCTTGGCTTTTTGCGATGTGGCGGACTTGTTGGACAGGGCTCGGCCTTCACAACCTTCGCAGCACAGAAACACGGGCTGGCCATCCACCATCAATTTGACGGGCGTCCCCATAGAACCAAGTCGGCTCTTCTCCAGCACCACACAGAATTGCTGAGACTCTGCCAGCTTCCGGTCATCAGGTGCCAGTTTCGCCAGAGCGTCCTTGATTTCTTGCTCGGCCTTCGGGTCCTTCGCAATGGCTTTGTTTGGCGCAGCGGATGGCTTGCGGGCTCGGAACTCTTTCACTTTGGCAAGTGTTGCAGCGGGGTCCGACAGCGCGTTGTCTTTGCAGCCTGCACAGCACAAGTACACGGACTCACCACTCACCGTTAGCTTGATCGGAGCGCCCATTGAACCTAACTGGTTCTGAGTGAGCACCGGGCAAAAGCGTTGTTTTGCAACAGCTTCTCGATCCGCTGTTGAGAGCTTCGCCAGCACAGCATTGAGCTTCGCGTCCGTGTCTTCCGGAGTTGTCGGTCGGACGGTCGCCGGGCTGTTCTTGCCGCCACTACCGCCAAAGTAGATCGAACCGGCAGAGGGATTGAGTCGTGTCTCCGCATCCACAAGGAATGAGCCGGAACTCACGATCTTGGTGCCGGCCAGTAAGCCTTCGAGCACGGGTAGGTACTGAATGCCATCAGATCCCATCATCTTCGGACCGAGCTTAACCAGCACGCCTTCAAACACTCCTGGCTCGGCTTCGCGATAGACGATCTTTTGGCTGCCAGTGTCGATCACCGCACCGTCCGGCACCGCTAACAATTCGCCGAGTTTCAGCCGCTCGTAGCGCTCGCCATCACTTGCATCAAATCCCGAGAGCAATGCCCAACGCTCCGGTGGCACCTGCAATGTGACGGTAGCTGTGCTGCCGGGTCGCAGTTTGTGCTTAGGGTTATCGAGCTCAAATCGCACGGTAACCGTGCGGGTTTGCTGGTCCACGTGCGGGTACACAAAGGTCAGCAGGCCATGAAACTCTTCATTCGGCATCGCCTTCGTGGTGGCCGTGACGGGCAAGGTCGCAGCCAGGTTGTTGCCATTCGTATGGATCAACTCTTCCGGCAAGAACAGCAGGTCGTCTTCATAAATTTGAGCTTGAATCCATACCGTATTGAGGTCCGCAACATCGAACAGGGGCATGCCCTGTTGGACATATTGGCCTTCGCGGACGTACTTGCGGATAACGTGCCCATTGATTGGCGACCGAATCGTCAAGTGCGTGTTGGCGGTGCCGGTCTTCAGAATCTCGTCGATCTGATCGTCGCTAATGCCGAGCAGTTGCAATCGCGTGCGCGTACTGTTGAGCAAGGCTTGGTTGTTGGACTTTTGCCCGTCCAGCAGGCTCTTCGTGGCAACCACCATCTCAGGACTGTAGATCGAAGCGAGTTCATCACCTTCATTCACCATGCGGCCGGTTTGGCTGACGAATAGCTTGTCGATCCGCGCATCGAAGCGGGCCGAAATGCTGCGCTGGCCGCTCTCGTTGAACTCGATGTAGCCCACTGCCGAAATCTCTTTCGTCAGCGGCACATAACGCACATCCCAAGTTTGCACGCCAGCCAGCACGATTCGATACGGCGAAAGTTGCACGCGACTGACCACTCCCGCCGGTAGCAGCTCGACCGTTCCGTCGCCCTTCTTTCGTTTTGACAACGGCATGAAGCAGACCGGGCATTTGTCTTTGGAGTTGTCGCGAATGACCGAAGGGTGCATGGGACAGAACCACTCCACATCGCCCTTCGCGGCATCGGCAGTGATGGCCGGACGCGTCCACTTGTCGTAGTAGGACAGCAGCAAGTCCCACTGCGTGATGAGGACTCCAATCAAGGCCAAAATGCCGATGAACCTTAACCGTGCCAGCTTCACCAGCACGATGAAGTCGAACCACCACCACCACTTTCGCCAGCCCTTGAGATGCGGAGGGGCTCGCAAGCCGCCTTCGTCATTGGTGAGTGTTCCTGACTCAGGGCGAGGTTCGCCGGGGGGACTATCCGACATCGTCGTTCTTTCTGCTCATCACCGCCAAAAAACGGCAGCCGAGACGCAAGCCAGCTCAGGAAATGGTGCTAACAAACCCGCCAACCAGGTTCGGCTGCCGCCGTACGAAATAGCTCATTGGCCAGACTGCGCCGTTAGTAGTGCGTGGCTTTGATGCCTGCTTCAGCCAAGGCTGCAATGAGCTTTTGCGACGTGAGTCCGCCTTTCGCCTCCAAACGGATACCCACGCCGCTTTGAGCCTTGTAGATCGCCACTTGCTTGACCCCCGGCTGCTTGCTGAGAGTCTCTTTGAGCGAGTTCCATGCGGCATCGTCCTTGTCTTTCATGCCGGGTACCTTCAAGGCCAGCCACCCTGCATACTGCATATCACCGCCCATCATGTGAGGCGTTTCTGCGATCAGTTGCGAGAGTCGCTGGGTCGGAACGATCACTTCATCGAATTCAATGATCGCGTTCTTAGTGTTCCAATCGATCTTTGCTGACTTCACGCCTTTAACGCTTCGCAACGAGTCTTCAACCGTCCGTGTGCAAGGCGGGCAATGCAGACCAGTGATCAAGAAAGTCGCCTTCACGACTTCTTGTTTCTTCTCAACTGCGGGTTCCGGTTTGGTAGGCGGCTCATCTGAATGGGCGAAGCTGAGGCCAACGAGCGTCGCCAACCCAAACACGAGTGTGGGGAGTTTCATGGGATCCCTTATAAGAAAGAGCTTCGTGTGAACACAAAACCTCGCGGCCAGAGAGAACTCTGGCCCGAGGTGCCATCAGAGCAAACGCCGTAGGAAATTAGTCAACGCTGTACTTGCGAGGGTCAGTCTTCAGGCGCATGTAGCTCGGCCTGTAAGACGGAGCCGCGTTCCGATACGACGGAGCAACACTGCGAAACGCAGGCGCAGGCATCGCCGGGTCATAAGAGAATCGGCGATAGGTGCTCGCATCGGCCTGCGGAGGTGCCGCTGGTGGCATCGGGGCAACATGATCTCGATGTCCCGCTGGCATCGGCGCCGGCGTCATTGCGGGAGCGCAGCTTGGGGTACAACTCGTCGGGGCACACGACTGCTGAACGCAACAACGATTGCCATTCGCATGAGCAACCTCGACTGTGCTCAGACCAAAAGCACCGGCCAACAAAGCGATTGTGAACAACTTCAACATGATCAATTCCTTCACAGGATTGGTTTCTGAAAAACTCGACGAGGCCAGATAGAAAGCGACACGTGCGCTTCCGAAAACAACTCCGGCTTCTCGCAAACGGCAGCGTCAGTCGCCGAATTTGTCCGGCGATGATGCTCCTTACAGCACAGAGTCCAGGAACTGCTCAGGCTTTGGGAGAACCTCAAAGCGCAATTGGACGACGTCGCGTCGACGGGCAGTTCTCAACTCAGATGAGCCGCGCAACGAGCGCGACTTCCTATACCCAAAGTACCGACAACGGTATCTCGGGCAGAAATGGGCGAAGGCAAAAGCAGAATGCCTTCAGTACACAGCGGGGTCTTACAAAGACCAGCTTAGAGCAGAAATCGCTGTAGCTGCACGAGTTGTACTCGCGGCGGTCCAGAGTTCACGACATACACTGGATGATCGAGAACTACCGGAAACATGCTCAATGAAACGCTGTGTGGCAGTGCCACAATGTCGACATCGAATTCGGCATTGACACTCTCTTTTGCCATCATCGGCAAGAGCGTCAGCGGATGACAACAGCCCTGGTCGTGGTCAGTATTCGCGCAAGCAGAATTCACGGCAGGTTTTTCACCGCCGCAGCACGAATGCTTTGCGCCGCTCTTTGCCGCCGCCTTGGC
Source organism: uncultured Planctomycetaceae bacterium (assembly GCA_964386705.1). Classification (GTDB taxonomy): domain Bacteria; phylum Planctomycetota; class Planctomycetia; order Planctomycetales; family Planctomycetaceae; genus AM-0621. Next base: position 607 of record CAYLTY010000043.1, on the reverse strand, counting down.
TGGGCATTTCGCACAACCGAGATGACCAAGTTGCGTGCCGTGTACGGCATTCGCGTGGCTCGCACCTCCCGTGCAGAACGGTTCGAAATGTCCGTCAGCACACACGCAACCCGCCATCGTGCGACCACTGAAGATCGTCAACGGAATCAATGCCAGCACTAGGCAGATTCGCAGGATTTTGCGGAGTCGTTGCATGAACACTTCTCTCGGCCAACAGGCAAGTCGGACCTACCAACCTTAAAACATATCTTCGAAACCTGAAATGCCAATCACCGACTATGGGTTACGGGCAATTTTGCCAAACTGATCCACTCCCGCTGCGGACTTGTACGAAGCTACGGGCAGACTTGTTGATCCAGATCGGCATTTTCTGTCCGATGGGATGATGTTTTCCGAAAGCCGTTAGCCTTGAGATCATTTGGCGATGAGGCGCCCGCAGAATTACTGCAATTTTGGCAATTTGGCATAGCTGTTCCGGTGTGGGCAACATTTCTAGTGCGAAGGTCACGGAATCCCGATAACCCGAGCGAGGTGCTAACTCTCGCAGAACATTCGTTCTGCGATTTAACCCGCCAGGTGCAAGCCAGCACGTTTCGCAGGGAGGCGA
>CAYLTY010000042.1:0-44056 GCA_964386705.1 uncultured Planctomycetaceae bacterium | reverse complement strand
AATTTTGTCGTCGAAGCTCCAACGGCCGAACTCGCTCAGAAGGTCGCCGTAACCTTTGAATATCATCGTGAGCAACTGTCCATTGCCTGTCTGGGCAAAGCGATGCAGCCATGGGCCAATCGTTGCGTCGTCACGGTCGATGCGGGACCGAATAAAGGTGCCGGTGGTCGCACGAAGTTCAAGTTCGATCAGGGCGAAGTCTACGGCTGGGACATGCACGTGCAGGGTTCGGTCGAACGCATCCTGGATTCCGTCATTCCGCATGAAGTCAATCATACGATTCTGGCCTGCCACTTCCGCCGCCCCTTGCCGCGTTGGGCAGATGAAGGTGCGGCATCGCTGATCGAACATGATTCAGAGAAGCAGAAACAGCAGGATCTCATCAATAAGCTCGTGTCTGAAGGTCGCCGCATTCCTCTGCGCGTCCTCTTTGATATGGCGGAGTATCCGCACGACATGAACGACACTTTGGCCTTGTATGCCGAAGGGTATTCGCTGACTCAGTTCCTGGTGCAACTCGGTGGTCGCGAGGCCTTCCTGCGATTCCTCAGCGACGCACCTCATCGAGGTTGGGATGCCGCAGTTCGAACATTCTACGATCGCAAGAACTTGGAGATGCTGGAGCGTGAGTGGACCGACTGGGTTATGGCGGGCAGTCCTAGCTTGAACCTGCCTGAAGGTCAGATCTTTGCGAAGCAGGAATCTCGTACTACCGCTGCAAGTACCAAAGGCAATGTGGTCCGCTCGCAGAACCCGGAAGGAAACGCAGTTGGTCGCGCCGCTCAGATCGAGCAGGCCCGACAAGCGCTGAAGAATCAGCCGCTGACGACTTCTGCTGATGAACTGGAAGCTCCGAACCCGCGTCAAAAGTCTGGGCAGACGCCCGCTCAGCCTAAGGAAGAGCTCTTCGTTCCGCGCCCAGGCCCGAAAGCCAGCGCAGCGAAGCCGAACTCCGCTCGCAACGAAATCCGTCCGCTGGAGTTGGTGCGTGTAGATGAGCACGCCTCCGCGCTCTCGCAGGCGAAGCCTGCTCACGCGACGACTCAGCCAGCGCAGCTGCCATCCGCCCGTGAGATGTTTCAGGAGACGGAGCTGCGAGCTTCTGATCGGCGACCTGCACGAACGTCAGATCGACAACGTGAATGGTCTCAGTTTCCCGCTAAGACCCGCTGAGCAGACGTTGTCGACAGCACTCTAACTATGTCGTGGAATCACGCCGCCGGGCTCGCCGAGGAAGAAGTCCTGCATCAGCTTGGCACCCGGAGTGACTGAGTAGTGCTCGAGATCCGTCACTCCTTCTTCGCGAAGTACGTCTTCATCAATGAAGAAGTTGCCGGTGCAGCTTCGGCTTTCGCGAGTGAGGATTGACCACGCGGCATCAGCCACGATATCCGGCTTGCGGCAGCAGCGAGTGGCCATATCGCCGCCTAACAGATTCTGCACCGCGGCTGTTGCGATGCCTGTCTTTGGCCAAAGCGCGTTAACGGCGACACCCTGCGCACGAAACTCCTGTGACATACCGAGCACGCAGAGACTCATACCATACTTGGCCATCGTGTAAGGCAGCGTGGCCGCGAACCAGGCGTCGGACATGCGGACTGGTGGAGCTAGAGCCAGGATGTGCGGATTGCTGGCTTTCAGCAGATGCGGCAGGCAGGTCTGGCTGGTGAGGAACGTGCCGCGGGTGTTGATCTGGTGCATCAGATCGAACCGCTTCATCGGCGTATCGAGTGTGCCTGCCAGGAAGATGGCACTCGCATTGTTGACGACAATGTCGATGCCACCGAATGCTTTAACGGTTTGATCAACTGCGGCCGCGACTTGCTCATCAATGCGGATGTCGCAGACGCAGCCAATCGCTTTGCCGCCTGCGGCTTCAATATCCGCGACGGCGGAATCAACAGTGCCTTCCAGCTTCGGGTGCGGCTCCGTCGTCTTACCGAGCACTGCGATGTTGGCACCATCGCGAGCCGCTCGCAGCGCGATCGCTTTGCCGATCCCGCGAGTGGCTCCAGTGATCAGCAACGTCTTCCCGGCCAGAGTTCGCATATCGCACCTTTTGGCCCATAGTCGCTGTTTGCTCCGCAAACAGAACGAATCCGTAGCGCAGACGTACTGAGTTTATGGATGAGACGAACGTCAGACTTCCGAAGTCTTGAAGACTTCGGAAGTCTTTCGATTCGCTACTTGTCTACATTGTTAACCGGCGCTGCTTGAGAGCCGCCAGCTTCCAGCAGGTGACCGAAGCCGCGCGCGACGATCACCTTGCGGCGGATCTCTTCGAGCATGTCGGGATTCTCTTCCAGGAACACGCGAGCCTTGTCGCGGCCTTGACCGATGCGCGTTGAACCGTAACTCATCCACGCGCCGCTCTTCTGAATGATGTTGTTTTCAACGGCCATATCCAGCACGTCCGCTGACAGGCTGATACCCGACGCGGCGTACATATCGAATTCGGCCTGCTGGAACGGTGGAGCGACCTTGTTCTTGACGATCTTTACCTTCATGCGAATGCCGGTGGTTTCCTCGCCCTCTTTCAGCGTCGCCAGCTTCCGCACGTCGACACGGGCCGAGCTATAGAACTTCAGGGCGCGGCCGCCGGGAGTTGTCTCAGGGCTGCCGAACATCACGCCGATCTTCTCACGGATCTGGTTGATGAAGATGACAGTCGTCTTCGCACGGGCAATCGCACCGGTGAGCTTGCGCATGGCCTGGCTCATCATGCGGGCCTGCAGGCCGACGTGCGTGTCGCCGATGTCGCCATCCAGTTCCGCCTTCGGAACCAGAGCCGCCACCGAGTCCACAACAATCACGTCGACCGCATTGGACTTGATGAGCATCTCGGCGATCTGCAGGGCTTCTTCGCCGTAGGACGGCTGACTGACGAGCAGGTCTTCCAGATTGACGCCCAGTCGCTTGGCCCAGGCCGGGTCTAGAGCGTGTTCGGCGTCGATGAAGGCCGCGACGCCTCCCGACTTCTGAGCTGCAGCGATGGCGTGCAGGGCGAGGGTCGTCTTACCGCTGGATTCAGGGCCATACACTTCAATGATTCGACCGCGTGGAAAGCCGAAGCCGCCCATCGCCAGATCGAGCGACAGAGCACCCGTCGAAATCCCCGAGACCACCATGCTGGTGTTCTCGGACAGCTTCATCACCGAACCTTTACCAAAGGCTTTCTCAATCTGTCCCAGGGCGTTGCTGAGATTCTCCTCTTCAGCAGTGGGCTTACGCGCGGCGGTCTTGGCACTCATGCTCACATCCTCGTTGAGTGTTCGAAAATCCTCGTGACGGCGACGGACTCTAAGCCACTGTACGGGTACCGAGAAGCGTCACGGCAACCATTCGGCAGCTTCGCAGTTCGCAACGCATGCGTGAGTTTCGATCGAGTGCCCACGCTCTGGCGGGCTGCACCGGAACTCACGACGATGTGTCGTACAGGAAGAACCGTGTTGTGAACATGGTGCCACCGCACAGGAAGCCAGAACCATGCCGCGAGATTTTCAGACCGAGAGCCTCAGTCACGACCCGATTCACGGCTACATCCCGTTCATTTCCCGTAGTGGACTGCCCAAGGGAGAAGTCGCCGAACAGGACATCATCGACCATCCGTGGGTGCAGCGGATGCGGCATATCCACCAACTGCAGACGGCGTGGTGGGTCTTTCCGTCCGCCGAGCACATGCGGTTTCAACATATCCTCGGAGCGATGCATCTCGGTTCGCGGGTTCTCGAACACTGGTACGAATCGCTGGCCAGCGTCTGCTCGAACGTTCCGAGTCGCGCTTATGTCGAGAGTCTGGTTCGCATGGCAGCTCTGCTGCATGACGTCGGCCACGGTCCGTTCGGACATTTCTTCGACGACCACTACCTCGACCAATTCGGCGTCACACACGAAGACATCGGCGCGCACATCATTCAGAACGTGCTGGGAGATTTGTTGCGCGGCATTCGTCGCAATCCGAACGGCAAGATCGGGCGACTGGAAGAACTCGATCCGCAGCAGGTCGCATGGCTGATCCGTCGACCGCGCGGCGGGGCGGGCGATGAAGGTCATCCCGACTGGCTGCGTAAGCTGAGGTCGCTCTTCAGCGGCATCTACACCGTCGACAACATGGACTTCGTGCTGCGCGACGCGTACATGTCGGGCTACAACACCAAAGCCTTCGATATCTCGCGCCTGCTGCACTACAGCTTCTTCACGTCCGCCGGTTTGACGATTCATAGTCGCGGTTTGCCGGCGCTCATCAACTTCATCGAGACCCGCGCAAACCTCTTCCGGACGATCTACTTTCATCGCACTGTGCGTTCGCTGGACCTCGCGATTGAAGATGTCTTCGCTGAAACGATGCAGCACTTGTTCGTCGGCAATCCACTCGAACATCTCGATGAGTACCTCGGATTCAACGAGTCCACATTCCTCGTGGATGTGCAGCGCTGGGCCACGAATGCCGATCCGGAGCTGGCGAAACTCGGCAAGCAGTGGCGAGCGATCCTGCACCGTGACACGGGCTGGAAGATGGCCGCCGAACGCACCATGAACTTCCATTCGGCACAGTCCGAGCAGATGACGATCTTCTCAGAGCCAACGCTCGTCGAACGCCGTCTACGAACGAAACTGCCCGCCGAGTTGCGTGACATCCCGCTGAAGTTCGACGTCGCGAAACACTATCACCGGCCCAGTGGTCGCCTGCCCGCGGGTGGTCAGAACTACCTGCTTGAACAACCCACGTCGCAGCCGATTGAACTCAACGACGACGAATTGTTCCGCACGCTGCCGATCAGCTTTTTGATCTTCCGCGTGTACGCTCAGGATCACACCCACGACGCGGAAATCCTGAGAGCGCTCAACGCCTGCTTGGGCGGGGTTGTTGATACGAAGACGAACATGTAGCGCGTTCGCGACACCCACCATCCATTGCTCATTCGCGAGGTTCCTCATGAACAAGGCGTTCGTCAAAGAACAAGAGGAAGGGCAGCCGTATTGCCCGCGCTGCAAGTCGCTGGGCGAGTCCGTCGGGAAGGTTACGTTGGACGCCCTGCTCAAACCCGACGCGCGTCGGCAGTTGGCGGAGACCGCGAGCTTCTGCTCGTTCCCCACGTGTTCGGTGGCCTACTTCGACGCATTCGATCGCACGGTGGATGTCAGCGATCTCGTGAAGCCGGTGTACCCGAAGGACGCGCAAGCCCCGATCTGTCCGTGCTTCGGTTTGACGATTGAAGACATCGAAGCCGACATCGACGAAGGCAGTCCGCAGCGCGTGCGGGCGCATCGAGCGAAAGCTCAATCACCTGAAGCCAAGTGCTCCGTGTTGGCAGCCAACGGCAAGTCCTGCATCCCCGAAGTTCAGAAGTGCTATATGAGACTGCTCGGAGCTGTGATGCTGTTTGCGTTGTTGATCTCGTCGGCTGAAGCCGCCGAGCTACGCGGCGAGATTCGCGACGCTGAGTCTCAACGACTCGTCGCCGCGCGATTGATGATTCAACACGTCGACGGCCGCTGGTTCTTCGCGAAGTCCGCCGATCCCAGGGGCTCGGCGGTTGTACTGGATCGAGAGCGGTCCAAGACCAGCGTTGAGAAGCACACCTGCCTGACGGCGCATCCCTTCGTCGCGGACCTGCCCGCAGGCAAGTACACGCTGACGGTCGAACGCGGCAAAGAGTACCTCACCGAAACGCGCGAGATCGAAGTCAAAGACCAGCCGTCCGAAGTCCGCATCAATCTGCGGCGTTGGATCAATATGGCGGAGCGACGTTGGTTCTCCGGCGACACTCACGTGCATCGGCCCGTCGAAGAACTCATCGCGCCCATGCTGGCCGAAGACGTGAACGTGGTCCTGCCGATGACGCAGTGGGTCACGACATCGCACACGACTCCGGCTGTCGGCAACCGCAGCGGAGTGAAGTCTGTTTCCAATCAACTCGTCGTTGCGGATGCCACGCATGTGATTCATCCGCTCAACACCGAATATGAACTGTTTACGGTCGGCAAGAAGTCACACACGCTCGGCGCGGTGCTGGCCATCAATCAGCACGAACCCTTCGAACTGGGGGTGCCACCCGTCGCGCCGATTGCTCAAACGGCTCACAAGCAGGGGGCGCTGCTGGACCTCGAAAAGCATTCGTGGCCGTGGTCGATGATGATCGTGCCTGTCATGAATGTGGATCTGTTCGAACTCTCGAACAACCACATCTGGCGCACCGAGTTTGCCTTCAGCCAGTGGACCATCGATACGAAATTGCCCTATGGAAACATCGAAACCAATGCCGCCGGCTTCACCGAATGGGGTTGGACGGACTTCGGATTTCAGACCTACTACACGTTGCTGAATTGCGGTTTTCGCTTGCGCCCCACTGCGGGTACTGCGTTCGGAGTGCACCCAACGCCGCTAGGCTTTGGACGCGTCTACGTCGAACTGCCTGAAGGCTTCCGTTACGCCGACTGGATCAAAGGCCTTGATGCCGGTCGCAGTTTTGTGACGACGGGTCCGATGCTCTTCGCAAAGTTCAACGGCCAGCCCGCTGGTTCCAAGTTCCAGCGTACAGGTGACGAAAACGGTCTCTGCGAAGTTCGCGGTGAGATCACGAGCATTCATCCGCTCGACCGCATTGAGGTCATCGTCAACGGTGAGATCGCTCAGACGTTGAAATCGCCGGCCAACAAGCCGTTGGGAGCTGCGGGTCTGTCGACACCGCTCAAGATTGACGTGCCCGTGAGTGCATCCCGGTCACAGTGGGTAGTGATTCGCGCGTTCGAGCAACACTCGTCGGGCCGATTCCGCTTCGTGCACAGCAGCCCGGTCTACTTCGACGTTCCCGGCAAGCCAGTTCGTCCGCGTGCCGAAGAGCTGAAGTACGTGATCGGCCGCATCGAACAGGAACTGGCTCGCAACAAAGATCTGCTCAACGAGGCAGAACTCGACGAATACCGCTCGGCGTTGAAGACTTATCGCGCTCTGGAGACCAGTGAATCTTCGAGCAAGTGACGGCCTTGATGACGAATCGGTTGCCGGGACAATGCCTCGTGACGCCTATCCGAAGACGATCTTGACGAAAAAATCACCCGGCACCCAAATTCACATAGCGAGTAGTTCGGTCGGTGTCGGGATTTAGTATGAAGGGTGATGTGCCGTCATTGACCTTGAGAAATCAATGGGTAACGAAGCGGCGATCTCTTTCGCCCGACGCAGAATGCCGGAGTGAACATGATTCATGAGAAGATGGCACCGTATCGCAGTACACCCTACTTCAGACGAATCAACGGCGTCTTCCAACAGCATTTGAAAGAGCTGCAATCTTTGCCGTCATTCGACGACTGGAATGTACAAGTTGTGTCTGGTGATACTTCACTGTTCTCGCAATTGGCCAAAATCACTCGGAACCCTGAGGCGAACCAATGGCTAATCCATGCGGGTCGATTTGAAGCTCGGCCAGTATCCATCAATCAGCCATTTAAGAATGGAGTTCCTCTACCGTACGGACTCCACATCGGCTTGAACGTTGCCATCCCGTTCACGGCCATGCTGGATTGCGGTCCACTTTGTGGAGACCAATGGACTTGTCAGCCGCGAAACCCAGCGATTGAACCGACGCTTAATCAGATCAAAATCCCGAACATCGGCATTTCGCATTATGCGGGCGGGTTTCGTTTTAATATTCGGCATCTGGGATCTTTCGCTCCAGACCCGGTTAATCCTCTGCAAACTATCTGGACTGTTTTCTCATCGTTTCAAGGTTTCTTTGGCCGCCGCGCACGATTCGCAAAGTTTCTGACTGCCGCCACGGACGTTGAACGTCAACTCAATCTGGTCGTCCGAAGATGCTGCCGTAAGGCGGCCTGACTTCAACTTGTATCCACGTATCCAGAAACCCGGCGGATGCCCGGCGGGGTAAGTTGTGGCCGGTTTCCGGACCGAGCCACACTAGAGACAGAAGGTCTCAACACCGCGCTCGGTCTTATTGGGGAGACCTACGGTCGCGTCTTGTGGCTCGGTCGGAGATCGGCCACAACGGGCTTCGATGCTACTCTTCGTGCTTAGCTGATGCTGTCGAACGGCTGCCTGCTGTTGGTTCCCGAACTCATACTTCACACCCCTGCACCTGGAGAATCTTCGATGCAGCGTATCACTCGCGAACAAGCTCGCCGTTATGCCTTTGACTGGCGCGATGAACCATTGCTGCAGGTGCAATCGGGCGAGACGTTCGAGATCGAAACCTATGACGCCAGCACCGGCTACTTCAAAACTGAGGCAGATCTGGCTGTGCCCGCCAAGCGGCCGGGCTTTGATCGCAGTCCGCCGTTGGCCAACCCGATCGGCGGCCCCGTCTATGTGGCCGGAGCCGAACGCGGTGACACGCTCGTGATGACCATCGAGCACATTGAAGTCGAAGATTACTCATGGATCGCCGTCGGTCCGAAGCGCGGGCCGCTCGGAGATACCACGCGGTGGCCGGAATTGTCAGGTCAGTACACGACGAAGATCTTCAAGCACACGAACGGTCCCAGCGGCACCACGCGCGACGGCACCGTGCACTTCAACGACCGCATCAGTTGGCCCATCACCCCGTTCGTTGGCACCTGGGGCACCTGCCCTGATCGAGAAGTCGCGACCAGCCTGGACGGCCAAGGTGAGTGGGGCGGTAACCTCGACATTCGAGATGTCGCACCCGGCAATCGCATCTACATGCCGGTGCATCATTCAGGCGGCCTGTTCTATCTGGGCGATGTTCATGCCAGCCAGGGCGATACCGAGTTCACCGGCACCGCCGCCGAAACCAAGTCGACCGTGCGGCTGAAGCTGGATCTGATCAAAGGCCGCAAGCTGCCCGGCCTGCGCATCGAGAAGCCGGATTCGATCGTTTCGATCTACGTCTACCGGCCGCTCGAAGGCGCCGTCGAACAGGCCACAATCCTGCTCATCGACTGGCTGGTGACGGAATACGGTTTCACGCCAACCGATGCGTATTGCCTCGTCAGCACCTGTCCCGACTTTCGCATCAACGTCTATCAGATGTGCAAAGTCGGGAAGCTGAGCTATGTCGCGGGGGCCGAGATTCCTACAAAGTATTTGACGAAGGCGAAGTAGTGAACGGAGATAGGACAAACGAATGGGGACAGACGAATAAAAGACAGAATGAGGTTGGTTCTTTGAGGTTTTCGTTTTAGGGGAGACTGACATCTCCGTTCGCCAGATTGAGCAAACTCGGCGACAGCAATCGACCCATTCGTTTGTCCCCATTCGTTTGATAAACCTCATACGACAGCGCCTCGATAACCTGCTAACCTTGCCGTGAAACCAGAATCACACCTACTCGCACTCTTCCTGTGGATGACGTTATGACGGATGAAATCAAGATTCAGGCCGAACCTCTTTCCGTGGCTTCGATGTGTCGCTTCGTGGTTGATCGACCGGTGTTCGACAACCGCTCGTTCCATTTCGGATCGCGCGAGGCCGCTGAAGTTTCGCCACTCGCCAAAAGTCTCTTTCAGATCCCTGGGATCTCAGCGGTGCTGGTGACTCACAACGCCATCACTGTGACCAAGTTTGCTCCCGATCCGTGGCAGTTCGTTGGCAAGCAGATCGGTGCGGCCATTCGAGCGCACGTTTCCTCAGGCCAACCGACGGTGCCCGACGAGATCTACTCGCAACTGCCGCCTCCCGAAGAACTGCGTCGGCGCGTCGAAGATGTCATCCAGCGTGAGATCGCTCCGGGCGTCGCTTCACACGGCGGCACGGTGCGTGTTGTTGACGTGAAGGACAACGTGGTCCTGGTGCAACTCGGTGGCGGCTGCCAAGGCTGCTCGAGCGCCACGGCCACCTTGAAGTTCGGCGTCGAAGCCGCCATCCGTCGTGCGGTGCCCGAGATCGGCGAGATCATCGACACCACCGACCACGCTTCCGGCACCAATCCTTACATGCGCGGACACGCTTAATCGCGACGTGGCGCCAACAAGCAGGCAAGTGCATCGGCACAGCCAGGAATTTGGGTGCCACTGGCTCTGCCAGTGGCACCCAAACGAACGAAGACAGAGTACTCGTGTTTGTCGCAGCATCGAATCAATTCAAGGCGTCACACCTTGATGAAGAAAATCGTTCGCTTAAGACTCAGCCTGCTCTCTGTTCTGCTGGTTGTCTGGAGCCTTAGCTCTACGACTCAAGCGCGTGGCGCAGAGCCTGCGTCGGACTTGAAACTCGTACGCGTCATGAGCTTCAACCTGTGGCACGGTGGTGACGCGGGGAAGCAACCTCTCGATCGCACGGTCGAGGTCATCAAGCAGGCTCAGGCAGACGTCGTTGGACTTCAAGAGACGGCGGGATTGGCCCCTCAAGGGAAAGATCGCCCTGACCGAGCGGCCGAAATCGCTCAGCGGCTGGGCTGGCATTATCTCGATCAAGGCGGCAGGACAGGCATCATCAGCCGCTTCAAGATCGTCGCCAGCACGCCCAGCAAGTGGGGTGCGAAGCTTGAGGCGCCATCAGGGCGGCAACTGTATGTCTTCAATGCTCACCTGGCCCACGCCCCTTATCAGCCGTACCAGCTCCTGGGCATCCCTTATGGAAATGGCGCGTTCTTAAAGACCGCTGACGAAGCTGTGCGAGCCGCCAAGGAGGCCCGCGCGGGGCAGGTCGAACGAATGTTGGCAGAAGTAAAAGCCACGTTGCCGGAAGGGTTACCGGTGTTTCTCACGGGCGACTTCAACGAGCCATCTCACCTCGATTGGACGGCCGCCTCCGCGAAGGCGAACCTCTGCCCCTTGGCGGTCGAGTGGCCCTCGACCAAGGCCGTCGAAGCCGCAGGCTTTCTTGACGCTTACCGCGTCATCCACCCCGATCCCGTGAAGCAGCGAGGTGTGACGTGGACACCGATCACCAAGCCCGACGATTCCAAAGACCGCCACGACCGCATCGATTTCGTGTTCGTGATGGGCACCGCGAGCAAAGTAATAGCCGCGAAAATCATCGGAGAAGCTAAGGGCGTCGCCGACATCGTCGTCACTCCCTACCCGTCCGATCACAGATCGGTCGTGGCAGAAGTTGAACTTCCCGCTGGCGGTGTGGTTGGGAAGAGTTCGACGACAAAGTAGTAAGGGGTTCTGAGGTATGCCGAATCTGCCGCTCAGGATTACTGAGACGGGCAGAGTTCGGGTTTGCACAACTCAAGGTCACTACTTCTTAGGGCGATACGTGTGAGTTGCTTGCCCCAGGAAGCTTTCGGCGACTTCCATCAAGGTTTCTGACAGCGTCGGGTGAGCGTGGATGCTGTCGGCGATATCGCGGACGACGGCGGCAGTCTCCACGGCGATCACGGCTTCTGCGATCAGTTCACCTGCTCCGGCGCCGACGATGCCGATGCCCAGCACGCGCTGCGTGTCCGGGTCGATGATCATCTTGGTCAGGCCTTCCGTGCGGGCGAGCGATTGAGCTCGGCCCGACGCGGCCCACGGGAAGCGGGAAACTTCGACGTTGCGGCCTTCCTTCTTGGCTTGCTCTTCGGTGATGCCGCACCAGGCGATTTCCGGGTCGGTGAAGACCACAGCCGGAATCGCGATGTTGTCGAACTCTGCTGGTTCACCGACGAGGGCTTCAACCGCCACCTTCGCTTCACGCGTCGCCTTATGAGCCAGCATCGGCTCACCGGCCACGTCGCCAATCGCGAGGATGCTCGGATCGGCGGTGCGCTGCTTGTTGTCGACTTTCACGAAGCCCTTTTCGTCGACTTGGACCTTCGTGTTTTCGAGACCCAGGTTGCGGCTGTTGGGGCGGCGGCCGATCGAGATCAATACGCGATCAAACGTCTGTGGCGATTCCACGCCCTCACCTTGAAGCTCGGCGACGATGCCAGTCTTCTTGGCCGTCAGCGACGCCACTTTGGTGTTGAGGTGAATCGCCTTGAACAGTCCTTCGAGCCGCTTGGCCAGAGGACGAACAAGATCACGATCCGCACCCGGCAGGAGGCCCGGCAGCATTTCGACAACGGTCACTTCCGAACCAAGAGCCGCGTAGACCGAGCCCATTTCCAGACCGATGTAACCACCGCCAACGACGAGCAGCTTCTTCGGGATGTCCGCCAGCGCCAGCGCGCCGGTGGAATCCATGACGCGTTCATCGCCCAACTGGAAGATCGGTGGCACGACGGGTGACGAACCGCTCGCCAGAATCGCATGTTTGTACTTGAGCGTCTCGGTCGAGCCGTCACTCTTGGTCAGCAGCAGGGTGTTGGAATCCTTGAACGTGCCACGGGCTTGAATGGTCTTCACGCCGCGCGCTTTGCAGAGTTGAGCGACTCCACCCGTCAGATTGCCGATCACGCTGTTTTTGAAATTGCGGATCTTGTCCAGTTGAATGGTGGGCTTGCCGAATGACACGCCGTGATGTTCGGCGTCCTTGGCTTCCTGAATGAGCTTGGCGACGTGCAGCAGTGCCTTCGATGGAATACAGCCGCGCAGCAGACAGACTCCACCCTGCTGCGGTTCTTCGTTCACCAGAATCACGTTCAACCCGTGATCCGCGGCAGCAAACGCTGCCGGATATCCGCCCGGTCCACCACCGATGACTACTACGTCGCAAGAATGCTCAGCCATATCAATTCGTTTCCCATCGAAACCCAGAAACCCTGCCCGTAAGGCTGGCAAAGAATAGGGCATGCTAAAGTCCGAGTCACTTCAGCCCCGCCTGCCGCTCGCTAGACTGCCCTTCAGTTCACAAACTCGTGAATTGGCCGACAAATTCCTGCCAATCCGAAACGATCGTGTTAACGTTAAGCGGAGAGGAATTCTCGCGTTTCGCCTGGCTACAGACTCAGAATTTAGAACAGCGGTTCGCGATCGCGTCCGCGTTCTGGTTTCGCCCGCAACATCTCGATTCACCTCAACTCTTTGAACCATTCTGTAGAAGCTCGACCCGATGGCTAACTGGCTCGACAAAGCACTCGGCAGGCAGTCTGCGCACGTCGCAGTCGAACAGGTTCCGTTTGAACTGGAGTGTGATTGCGGCAAGCGTCTCAGCGGAGTTCGCGGCGAACGCGGTCGGCGAGTCATCTGCAAGGAGTGTGGTCGAGCTCAGTTCGTTCTGCCGATCAATCCGTATCCGGTGACGAGTCGCCAGTTTTTTCAGGCGGACGAGCAGCCCGAGGACGAAGATCAGGATCAGTTGCGCGTGGTTGACGATGGCGCTGAAGACCAGTTTGGCGACGACATGGTCGATCAGGCCTTCGGCAAGACCTCAGCGGGCAAGAACGGCGCGAAAGCGTCAGGCAGGTCAGGTGGACGGCGCAGCCCGGTTGCGATCGACACTCTGGAAGCCAAGCGTTCCGCACGACCAAGTTCGCAGAAGCAGGTGTGGATCATCGGCGGCGTGTTTGCGGTGGTGGCAGGCAGCATGTTGATGTGGGCTGTCTGGTCGCATCAACGTGAGCACGCGGAGCGAATCTTCAAGGACTCAAGTGAATTCGGTCTCGCGGCTTTCGCCAATGGCGACTTTCCCAAGGCGGAGCTGAATCTGGAAGAGGCTGTGCAGGCCGCAGACTGGCTGGGACTTAACGAGGTGCAGTCGGGAACGATTCGATCGCGACGCTGGCATGCCTCTGCAGCGAATCATCTCGCCGACATTGACCTCTTTGAAATCGTGAGCAGCGCCGACCGCATGGCGTCTCAACAATGGAACGAAACCTTCGCCTCCAGCTATCGCGACAAGTGGGTTATCTTGAGTGCCCCGGCGGCTGTGGGTGGTCGCCAGGACGGCAGTGAGCAGAGTCAGGCCAGTTTAGTGCTGAGAGGCAGCAGGACGATTCGTGTCGCTGGCATTGAACCGCTCTTGCCATACTTGAAGGGCGCGCTGGCGAATACAGAAGTGTTGTTCGCGGGCTGTCTGCAGGACTGCCGCAAGGACAACGATGGCTGGGTCGTGACCTTTAAACCCGGCACCGCCGTGTTGTGGCAGGACGCACCGAGCCTGGGTCGATTGGGCATGTTCTCTGAAAACGACGAGCGCGCTGTGACTTACTTCCGAAGTATCATCGATCGACAGGTTGCGGCTGTTCAAGCGACCGCCAAGGCGCCCGCTGCTTCCGATAAGAAGAGTAACTGACAAGTCCGACTTCAGGTCTCGCCATTGTGTTAGGTTCCGATATGTATCACCCATCGACGCATTTCAGATCCGGTTTTCGCGGCCTGATGGTGCTGCTGTTGCTGTGCGGGTGCTGGTCGAATCTGGCTTGGGGCGCAACGCCTCAGCCGGTCGAAGAGTTCATGAAACTCAAGGGTAAGTGGAGCGAGCTGGTTGGCTCAAAGTTCTTTCTGGAAGGGCGGTTTGCCGGCAGTGCCGAGAATGTGTTTGGGCTGATGCATTGCCCGCTGGAGTTTCGTTACAAGGAACGCGTCCCGAAGTTTGAGATTCGCAAGGACGTGTTAGAGATCACTGGCGAGTTGGCTCGCGACGAGCGATCCATGGTCATCTACATGAAGGTCGAATCGCTGCGCCGGATGGAGTCTGACGATCGTACGCTGGTTCGTCGTCGATCCGATTTAACGCTCGACGATCCAGAAGGCTGGTACGAACTGGGCAGGTGGGCTCAAACCAGAGGCGAATACTACAAAGACAACGATCTGCTGGTTGCCGGACGAGATTGTTTTTCTCGCGGTATTCAGATCGAACGTCGCGAACGTAAGCGTCGCACGCCGGAGCAGCTGGAAGCGTTGTCACGCAAGGCCAGCGAGCTGTTGAGTGATGAATCGTTGAAGATGCAGATTTTGCACGACGCCTGGCAGCTGAATTGGGAAGAGGCCCGCGCCAAGCTGAAGTCAGATGAAATCCTGGGGTTCGGCGAGCGATTGCAGTTCGTTTTGCCGTTTGGAGACACGCGTTTGAAATCGCAGGATGCCGAGCTTCATGACAAATACTGGAAGTCTCCCGTGGCGGTGTATGACGCGAACGAAACAAACCGCACGCTCGAAGCTCCCGCCAAGGAAACTCAACGCCGCATCTTTCATCGGGTGTTCTACGTCGAAATCGTGAAGCAGGGACTGACGAAGAAGATTCGAACGGACGGGTCAAACGGAAAAGAAATCGCACTGCTGATTGAAGGCATGATTCCGGAGCAAGCAGAGTTTGCCGCAGACCTGCGTCGCAGAGAGTTCGACCACCGCATCGGGCGAGCTGACAAGATGACATGGGGTGAATTGACAGCACTGCGGTCGGAGCTCAACCAGGGCAACCGCCCTGAAGATGCGCGGCGCGTGTTTGATCGCTGGTTCAACTATCAGGAAGAGACTCTCAAGAAACGCGGACACAACGGCCTGATTGAACTCGCGGACATGTATGAGCAGATTGAGGAGCTGAAGGGGCGGCGCTTCAAGGCTGTTGATTACTTGCTGGAAGCGGAGAAGCTCAATCCGGGGCTGCTGGGAGTCACCGATCGGCTGGCCAAGTACGGCTATCAGCGAGTCGATGGCGAAATCATGACGAAGGAAGAAGCCACTGCTGCCATGAATACGCCGATCGCTGTCGCGATTCGCCAGGGTCGCGTGATTGCCGGCATGAGTCCCACGCAAGTCGAGAAGGCTGTCGGCAAACCGACTTCGGTGACTCGGTTTCTGACCCCCAGAGTGGTCAAAGAGTACTGGGTTTACGCCGAGGCTCAGTTCTCGGTGAAGATCGAGCGACAGGTTCAGCGGACTGACGCAGTCGTGACGGAGATCACGGAACTGGCGGGCCTCCAGCAGTGACCCTGATGACCGTAACTGACGGCAGGGCCGTGCAGGATTTCGGCGAGGATTTCTGCGGACTCTACAACGCGAGGTCCGGGGCGATTGAAGTACAGATGCCCGTCCGCCAGAGCGACTCTTCCGCTACGCACGGCGCGCAGGCTTTGCCATTCGGGATAGGACGTGAGCGTCGAGAACTCATGCGCGGTACGTTCCATATCAAACCCGCAGGGCATGACAATGATCACGTCGGGATCGGCGGTAATCAGGTCTGGCCAGCTCAACCAGGGTGAATGGTGTCCTGCGGTCGCCAGCAGACACTCGCCGCCAGCAATCTCAACTAGCTCTGGAATCCAGTTGCCGGCAGACATCAGTGGCTCGATCCATTCGATGCAAGCGACCCTTGGCCGCATTGCTTGCCGAGGAATCCGAGCACTGATTGCCTGCAGAAGCTGCTGCAACGTGGCAACGAGTTCGTGACCGCGCTGCGATGCACCCAACGAGTTTGCGACCCTGCGAATATCAGCCCAGATGTCGTCCAATGACATGGGCAGCAGCGGTACGATAGTGGGAGCGAGGCCGAGCAGTTCGGTGACTGCGGCTTCAACGTCTTTCAGGTTCACCGCGCAGACCTCGCATTGAGTTTGCGTGATGATCATCGTCGGCTGCAGTCGCTGCAGCTCCGAGTTGATGACTCGAAAGATCGAGAGTGCTTCCTGCAGTGAGGACTTCACTTGTTGATCGATGACGGCGCTCGGAGCATTGATGTCGATCCGCGGTTCAGAACAGATCGGAAGTCGCTTAACGGAACTCGGCACATCGCATTCGTGTGATCGGCCGACGAGAGCCGACTCGTAGCCCAGTGCCACAACAATCTCGGTAGCACTCGGCAGCAGTGAGACAATGCGATGTGTCATGTGTGAAATCGTCAACAGTCAGTCCGTGTGAGTCAGTTCGCTGAGAGTCTTGTCGCTATGGTCGTTCCAGTGCGAGCCCTTGGGCTGACCGATGCGTTGGCTGGAGTAGATCCCGCTATGGCCACTCGCCAGAAAGGCGATGCAGCAGCCCAAGGCGTAGTACGGTGTATGTTCGGAACCGAACAGCTCGATCGCCATAATGGTACTGGCCAGCGGAGTGTTGGTTGCTCCGGCGAACAGGGCGACAAAGCCGACCGCGGCCATCAGATCGACCGGGGCGTTGAGCACTCCTGCGAGCGTGTTGCCAAGTGCCGCTCCGATAAAGAACAACGGCGTGACCTCACCCCCCTTGAAGCCGAAACCCAGCGTGATCGAGGTAAAGAGCAGCTTCCACCACCAGCTCGCCGACTCCGCACCACCGGCTTGGAAGCAGGAGAGAATCGTGACATGCCCTTGGCCGGGGGCATCGACTCCAAGCCCCAGATAGTCACGAGTGCCGAGCACGTAAGTCAGCGCGATGATCAGCAGTCCGCCCATCACTGGCCGCAGCAGTGAGTTCGGCAGCAGGCGACGACTGAACGCAGTGATGCCGTGCGTCAGCTTGGCGAAGAGAGAACTCGTCAGGCCGAATCCAATCGCGGCGATGCCAACCTTGCTGACCAGGAGCCAATCAAGCAAGGCGTGATCTCCATGCTCGGGAAGAGGTGCGACTTCGTAGTGCGTGTGCTCAACGCCCCACACCGAGCACGACCAGTCGCCCAGCAGCGCGGCGATCAGGCAGGGGAAAAGAAATTCGTAACTCAAACGCCCGATGGTCAGCACTTCGATGGCGAACACGGCACCGGCCAGCGGTGTTCCGAACACGCCGCCGAAACCTGCCGCGATGCCAGCCATGAGTAGCAGCCGGAGGTCGGACGCCGAATTGAGTTGTTCATCCAGTTCGGTCGCCGGATTGCCGGACGTGCGGCGAGGAATGAAGCCCAGGCGCCGATAAACTCGCGCAAACGCGCTGGCGATGCTGCCGCCCATCTGCACGGCAGTGCCTTCTCGTCCGGCTGAACCGCCGCCAAGATGAGTCAGTAGTGTCGTCACCAGGATGAGCGGAGCCATGCGGCGCGGCACGCCTCCGTCGGGCCGATGAATCTGCTCGATCAGCAGGCTGTTTCCGCCCTCGGAGGTTGATCCGACCTTGCGATACAGGGCCGCGATCATCAGGCCGATGACCGGCAGACCGAAGAGCAGGGCGGGGTGGCGCCAATGCAGTGCTGTGACTTCGCGTAACGACCACAGAAAGAACGCACACGCGCTGCCGGTGAAGACTGCAGGCAGCGTGATCAGCAGCACAGCGCGAGCGGTCTCGACAGCGAGTGCCCGGTAGTCGCGAAGTCTTCGGAGTAGCGGCATGTGCAACTTTCTGCGGTCTGCACTGCAGTCAAAACATTACTTGCCGAGTTCCGTGGCGCGGGCAGTGGCAGCGACAACGGCGTTCATCAGAATGCCGCGTAAGCCGCCTTGTTCCAATGCATGCAGCCCGGCGATGGTCGTTCCGCCGGGGCTGGTGACGGCATCCTTCAGAGCGCCGGGATGCTCGCCGGTTTCCAGCACCATTTTGGCGGCTCCCAGCAAGGTCTGAGCGGCGAGTTTCGTGGCGACATCGCGTGGCAAGCCAACTCGAACGCCGCCATCGCTGAGCGCCTCAATCATGGCGTAAGCGTAGGCGGGGCCGCTGCCAGACAAGCCCGTGACTGGATCTAGCAACTTCTCATCAACGGCGACGGCGACGCCAACGGTCGACAAGAGTTTCTGGACCAGCTTGGCATCCTCAGTCGTGGCGTATCCGCCAATCGCAAATCCCGACGCCGAGGCACCGACGAGACAAGGCGTGTTCGGCATCACTCGGACGAGCCGGCGATTGGATCCCAGACGCCCCGCAATCGCTTCCAGCTTGATACCTGCGGCAATCGAAATCACCAGGTGGCGTTCGGTGAGAGACGACGCGATTTCAGAGAGCACACCGGCCATCTGCTGCGGCTTTACCGCCAGAATCACAATATCGGATTCAGTGACGACGGCCGTGTTGGAGGTTGCCTGTCGAGCGCCCGTTTGAGCGGCGAACTGCGCCACCGCCGCCGGTACGACGTCGCTCGCGATGACTCGATCGGCCGTCGTGAACTGAGCCTTGATCAATCCGTTGGCGAGAGCGGTGGCCATCTTGCCGGCGCCGAGGAATCCGATTGAGTGAGGGGTACCGCTCATCTGTTTCTCCGAAAGGAATCTGTCTCTGCTTTCTGTGCAGAGGAATCGTCAGCAGACACACATGATAGCAAGCTGGGGCGTTCTCAAAGCGTGGCGGGGTTCCTCATTCGTGAGATCTCAGCAGCATCTGCTTATACTTGGATGCGTCAGGTCAGGCTTGCATTCGAACCGTCACCTACCGCTTCATCCCGGAGAGCGAACATGAGTCACCGTCTGCATCGGCGTAGTTTCCTGGCGACTTCCGCAGCGATCGCGTCCACTTCGCTGCTTAGCGCTCGCAACTGGACGATGGCGGCAGGAGCGAACGATCGGTTGCGAGTCGCTGCGGTGGGCGTGGGCGGCAAAGGCTGGTCAGACCTGACGGGCGTGTCCGCCAGTCCGAAGGTTGAGGTCACGTCGCTGTGTGATATTGACGAATCGATGGGGCACCTCGGCCGCGCGGCGGAAAAGTTTCCTCAGGCCAAGCGATACTCAGACTGGCGCAAGCTGCTGGATGACGAACGCGACTTCGACGCGGTGATTGTCGCGACACCGGACTTCATGCATGCACCAGTTGCGCTCGCCGCGATGCACCGGAAGAAGCATGCCTTCAGCGAGAAGCCCCTGACGCACACCGTCTTTGAAGCGCGTCAGATGGCTCTGGTTGCCAAGCAGAACAAGCTGGTGACTCAGATGGGCAACCAGATTCAGTCGCACGAGGCTTATCGCAGCGCGGTGGCGATCGTGCACGCCGGGCTGATTGGCAAGGTCAAGGAAGTTCATTCCTGGCAGGCTGGCAAGATGGGCTGGCGGCTGGTTGATGATCGACCCGCCGGGGCCGATGAGATTCCCGCCGGGCTGCATTGGGACAACTGGCTCGGCGTGGCTCCCGAGCGGCCCTTCAAAAAGCAGATTTATCACTCGTTCAACTGGCGCGCCTGGCAGGACTTTAGTAATGGCCAGCTCGGAGACTTTGGTTGTCACATTCTGGACCCGGTCTTCATGGCTCTGAAGCTGGCCGCGCCGTTGAAGGTTCAAGCCGAGGCCCCCGAGATCAACCGCGAGGTTTGGACCCTGTGGTCGAAGGTCCGTTACGAGTTCCCCAGCACGGAGCTGACACTGGGGCCCACGATCCCGCTGACGTGGTATGACGGCGATGGCAACAAACCGAAGGCTGAAGCTGTCGGGTTGCCTGCGTCTTATTCGCTACCGGGGTCTGGTTCGGTGCTGATCGGTGAAAAGGGCACGCTCGTGATTCCGCACGTGGCCGCGCCGAAGCTCTTCCCTGAAGAGAAATTTGCCAACGTGGACCTGCCGAAACTCAGTTCCGTCGACCATTACGTCGGTTGGGCCGACGCGTGCCGCGGCGAAGGCAAAACGACCTCGCACTTCGGTTACGCGGGCAACCTGACCGAGACAGTGCTGCTTGGCACCATCGCGATTCGCTTGCCGAACCAGTCTCTACACTGGGACGTGGACGCGTTGCGGTTCGCCAATTCCGAAGCCGCGACCGTGCTGCTGAAGAAGCCTTATCGCAAGGGCTGGGAGCCGACCTGGATCTAGTGGGCTGCTTGAACTGACGAGTAGGCCGGACATCTTGTCCGGCTATCGGACAGGATTGTCCGACCTACGGACCAGACATCCAGCTTTTCAGCAGGCTCGCCTTTGTTGTCGAGTTTGACTACATGACGGTCTGAAGGAATCGTGTTTTCTCACTGCAGGAGCGACGCAGGTCCAACATGCGCGAGTTTGCTACCGAATTGCTGTTTCGTCCGGAGACCGAGGCGCAGCGTTTCTTGCCGGAAGGTCCGTATCCGTATGGCTCGCACCAGTTGAGCTGGGTGAGCATCCAGCACGGGGTCGGTCAGACGAGCGGGTCGCTGAACGTGTTCGACATCGCGACCGGAAGTAATCAGCGTTTCGAATTGCCGGGACGTCCGGGATTCGCGTTTCCGACCAACCAGGACGGCATGTTCGTCATTGGGCTCGAACGTCATCTGGGATTGTTCAACATTCAAACCCGCAAGTGGAAGCCAGTCGGCGAGGAAGTTGAGCAGGGGGTTGCGGGCACGATTATCAATGACGGCGTAGCCTTCGCGGGCGGTCTGGTGTTTGGCTGCAAGGACCTCAAGTTCGCCGAGAAGAAAGCCGGGCTCTACCTATGGCGTCGATCGGACGAGAAGCTGATCAAGCTGAGGTCGGATCAGATCTGTTCCAATGGAAAGATCATCCTCGGTTCTGGCGATCGAGTGACGCTGCTGGACATCGACACGCCGACGAAAACTGTGGTGCGTTACGAGCTTGATGTTGCTCAGGGTTCGCTGTCGGCAGCGACCGTTGTGGTGGACTTGCGAGCGAATTCTGATTTTCCGGACGGAATGATCGCGACGCCGGACGGTCGCAGCGTCATCATTGCCTTCTATAACCCGCAGGATGTGGAGTTTGGTGAGGCCCGGCAGTACTCGCTCAACGGCGAACTGGAAGCCGTCTGGAAAGTCGCCCGATCGCCCCGTGTCACGTGCCCTCAACTGGTGCGTGTGGACGGTGGCGTGAAGTTGATTCTGACGACGGCGGACGAAGGTCTGACTCCGGCCCAGCAGGCTCAGCACATCAATGCGGGTTGCCTCTTCAGCAGTGATACAGAATTCACATCGCTGCCGGAGACGCCGATTTTCAACGTGCCGAGCAACTGGTTGACTGACAGAGCAGTGGAGTGATGATGACCTCGCGAGCGAGCCTGCCGACGTGTGAGACTGTGCAGAAACAGCTCACGAAAACGGGCATTCGCGACTTTCAGGTCACGCAGGTGGCGTTGCCGGAAAGCGATATCCGGCAATTCTGGGCAGGCCGGTTGGCGTCACTGTCCGAACAGCGTCCCGATGCCGTGATCCTCAGATCGGTTCGTCCGGCGATGGAGCGGCTCGAAAAGATCGGACCAATGACGCCTATCTTCCGTTGGGAAGCTGATGGTGAGCTGGGCAAGATCGTTGGCTATTCAACTCGCCAAAAGATTATCGCGATCTACCCGTGGATCATGGTCGGCCGCGATTGGGTCAGCAGCCTGCTGATCATTTGAGCTTCGGCCAAGCCATCAGCGACGGATCGCAAAGCCTTCCACCGGCAGGGGCTCGTTCAGAGACGTGGTTTCTTTGTCGGTAATGTTGTCTATGAACGTGCCGTCGACTTCATCCAGGAAACGATCCACGGCGCTCTTCAGACCCAAGGCGACAAGCTCAACCGTTCCATCCGGCAGGTTCTTGACGTAACCAGCAACTGCGTGACGGCGAGCGATGTGGTTGGTGGTGTAGCGGAAGCCCACCCCTTGCACGTTGCCGTGGTAGATCACACGAAGGCTGACTGGCGAGTTTTGGGGTGCAGCATGCATACGCCGCCTTTGCCCGGAACCGGATGTGGTGACTTTTGCGACCAATTCCTGAACCTCCAGCAAGTCGTTCCATAAGATGCAGTTGGTCGCGGCACGCGTCAGCTTCAGCGCTTGAAACCTGGTAAACTGAGTCCCTGGCGGTGACTCCGTGAACTCTGACGCCTCCGGACGCTGCCTTTATCGGCACAACCCGCATCTTCAATACACTCGAATCTGGTGAATCCGACGAATGGGACAAATCTGCTGAAGAGCTCGAATCTTCTTGTTCTCATCGCCCCGTCGTTGGGAATCGTGGGGTGTCACGACTACGACAGGACAGACACGCCCGCTGGTTAATCGCGCTCGATTTTTGGCGACTTTGAAGTTCCCATTTCCGCCGAGTGTGGGTGATATCGGTTGCGAGATCTTTCGGGGGGCGGGAATCTCGCCGCGGCGACGGCAGTCTGCGTCTTGCCGTTGAATGGAGGAGCCGACGGAGGATTGTCTACGTGGCAGGCTTCTGTGTGGGATCGGATGAGTTGCCCTTGTTGAGCGCTTCTTCGATGGCGGCCTTGAGATCCTCAGCCAGCTTCGGGCCGCCGCCGACGAAGACGCGCGTCACGTTGCCTTGAGCGTCGATGACGACCGTTTGCGGGATCGCCGTGGCGCCGTACTTGAGGGCCACCACGCCGTCCTGATCCATCGCGACAGTCAGGTTCAGCTTGTGGCGTTCGAGGGCCGCTTTGACGGTGCTCGGCGGTTCTTCGAGGTTCACGCCGACCAGCGCGACGGGCTTGTCTTCGAATTCGTGAACTGTGCGGTGAATTTCCGGCATCGCCTGCAGGCAGGGGCCGCACCACGAAGCCCAAAAGTCCAGCACCAGCACCTTGCCCTTGGTTTCCGCGAGCTTGAAGCGTTTGCCGTCCAACTGGTCGAGTTCAAAGATCGGCGCCGGCTTACCGACTAACGGAGATTCCAGACCCGATGGCCGGCCATCGCCACCGTCGTTGTCCGCGGCAGTGACGAAGCGAGGTTCAACCGGCGGAGACAGCTTCCATTGATGATAGACCAGCTCGGCAGCGGCTTTCTCGATCGACGGGCCGAGGATCAG
The DNA here is from genome assembly GCA_964386705.1 of uncultured Planctomycetaceae bacterium. Taxonomy (GTDB): domain Bacteria; phylum Planctomycetota; class Planctomycetia; order Planctomycetales; family Planctomycetaceae; genus AM-0621. The sequence continues at coordinate 20,730 of CAYLTY010000042.1, read as the reverse complement.
CTGGTCAACGTCGCTGATGTCAGCCCGACATGCCCCCAGCACGTCGCTTTTGCCTTCCAGCAATTTGTCTTTCAAGTGTCGAGGGAAGAAGGTCAGACGAATGCCGTCGCTCTTCAGAGCCTGAACTCGCGTCTTGGTTTCGTTGGGCTCAGCCTTTGATTCTGACGACGCGCTCTCGGTCAGTTCATCGGGATGGAACCAGATGATCTGAGCGATCTTGTTGCTGGCGATCTCCTTGGACTCCAGTCGCACTTCCATGCGGAGCTTGTCCGGGCTGAAGCTCACCAGTCGGCCGCGCAGGTAGTCGCCGTTGATCGATCGCAGGAGTTGCGTGGGCGGCGAGTCCTTCTGCAGACGCGGCAACATCAGCAGCCGTTCGCGTTTGGTCTTGCCTAGACGCGGCGGCTGGTTCGTGACCAGTTCAACCGCTTTCACTTTGTCGTGAGGCACCAGCTTGGCTTCCGCGACATCGGACTTGATGGACAGCCCTTGTTCATCGATGGCAACGATTTCGCAAGGCACAGTGTCACCGCTGCGCAAGTGCAGCGTGTGGCTGGAGGGCTTCTTCGCTCCGGATGCTGTCTTCGGAGCGGTGTTGTTGTTTCCAAGGAATTGCATGATAGCGCCACCGAGTCCGGCCTGGCGCGGCACGGCAGCTCGCTGCACCTGCGGTGCCGGCTGAGTGGAAGCTGGCTTGGGCGGAGGCACTCGATAGACGATCCGTCCCGAGACGCCGGGCTTCAAAGGCACGGCGTTCGAACTGCTGATCGGTCGCCAGATCAGACAACTTGCATCGGCCTGTTCCTCGCCGTTGATGAGGCCGCCCCGCAGCAACGTGCCGTCGAGTTCCAGTGTTCCCAGCCGAATCTCAGAAGGCAGCGCGGCCGCTTCATCCCGCTTCAAGCCGACCACAGTCCGCAGGTCAGTAACGGGAATTGAAATCCCTTCTTTGATGCCCGGCGTCGTGATTGACAGCTTGCCGTCCTGCAGTTGCAGCAGGTCGCCACTGATTTGAGTTCCATCGTGACACACAACTCGCATGGCACGCGGTTCGACAGTGGTTGGGGCCGAAACCAGCACGGTCGAAAGTTGGTTAGCGGGCAGTTTTGATTCGGTCTGCCCGTCGCGAACCAGGAACTCGCGTTTGGTGGCGTCGTAGCTGGCGATGTCGCCATAGACGATCGAGCCATCCGCCTTGTGAAGTCTGGCTCGACTACCCTGAATGTCCTGAGGTGGGATGCCATTCCAGCGACTGATTCGCAGGCGTTCGAGCCGCAGATCACCGCGTTTGTTCTCGATCATCAAGCCGCCAGCGGGCTTGGGATCTTTCTCCGCGACTTTCAGATCAGCCAACTGCTGACCGCTGGGGGCATACACCAGCATGCGGCCTTTTGTCTGATCCAGATACGCGATGACATGCGCACGCCCGGCACCGGGTTGAATGCCTTGCAGCGAAGCGACGTCCGCCACGGTGGGCAGTTCGCGCTGCACGATCAGATCATCAATCCAGACTTCAAAGCGAAATGCCTGACGTGCGACGGTGTCATTGCCGTTGTCTCCGATCACCAAAGCGAAGTCGGGCTTGTTTTTCCAGGAGACTTCAAACTCGACAACCGCCTGGGCGGGCACACCAAAGTCACCGCGAATGATCGCGCCCTCGATAGAGCTGATGGGCTGGCCGCCGTCTTCTTTCCACGGCTTCTCCTGATTCATCGTGCTCCAACCAGTCAGACCGTTGGGGCCGAGGTAGATCAGGTCGGCGCCGTCCCAGCGATAGAAGCGACGAATCGATGCGCGCGGCAGATGAATGACACCGAACCGTGGCGAACTCACTTCGACGATATCGGCATTCAATGACACCAGCCCACCGAACACGACGTCATCTCCGGCCAGTTCGAAGCAATATTCACCAGCGGGTTTGGGCAATGGTTCGGGTAATGGGAAGTGGACCGTGCCGATGCGTCCCAGCGAATACTCCAGCGGCTGAGTGAAGTGATTGCCTTGCCACTTCAAAGTGTTCTTCTCAGTTGAAGCGATCGGGGCTCCAGAGACGTAGTCGCCATTCGGCAAGTTGAGCTTGGCAAGCTTCGCACCAGCTTCCGGAGCATCCGCCAAGGCATGCGCGGCACCGAACGCAATTGTCAGCAACAGCGCGGTGATGAGAGTTCGCATGAAAGGGCCTGCGGCGTTCGCTCGAAGGGTGATGAAATAACTTCGTCTTAGACGACGGGAGGCTAGCGTTCGTAGATCGGTAGGAATCGATAATTCAGTGCCAGCGCCAGCAATGACATCGCAGTGCCGAGTGGTGCTCCAAACTGCTGACTGCGGAAGCTGCCATCTGCTTGCTGCGATTGCTTGAGTTGCCTTACGAGCAGCTTGTTCCATTTCTCCCAGGCTTCAACGTCGCCCTGAAACAAAGCTTGAGCCTGATAGTAGCGTGCGTATTCAACCCAGCCTTGAGGTGGCGCTTCGAGCCGTTGCGTGAGATAGCCCAACGTGGCCTTGTACTGCGGAAAGTCTTTGCGGCGTCCGACGGAATAGACCAGCGTGGCGATCGAGATGCGGGCGATGGACTCGTCAAAGCCGCCGAAGCCTCCCGAGTAACCCACTTGCCCTGACGACGACGTCATCTTCTGGAAGTAACCCAGCGCCTTGTCGATCACTTCATCGGGCACCTCGACACCGGCGTTGCGTGCCGCCAGCAGGCCGACGAGCACAGCTCCCGCGACAGACGTATCCGCATCTGTTGAATCCGGTGAGTAGCGCCAGGCGCCGAACTGGTTCTTCTTCTGCGATGTGATTGAAGCGCGAACCGCTAGTTCGAGTGCCTGCCCGATGCTGCGTTTCTGAGCCGGAGTGCCCCCTTCCGGCCAGAGAGACCGGTCGTCCACCGTGCCATAAGCTTCCGCCAGTGCCAGCATGCCGAAGCCGTGATGGTACATGCTGTTGCCGAGGTACCCCGTCGACGCATCCTGCTGCGAGATGATGCTGCGCAAGGCGCGGCGCACGTTGTTGGAGTACAGGCCGAAGTTGGGATCTTCTCCCGAGGCCAGGAACACCATCAGCGCCAGCCCCGTCGAGCCAGGACCGGATTCGAAGCCGCCAGTCCAATCGCCATTCTGAGACTGCGAATTCGCGAGGTACTGCAGGCCGCGGTCGTACATCTCACGAACGTCGCGCGGCACCGCTTCGCCAATTCGAGCGTTCGGCGGTTGAGCTAGCGCTGGCTGCTGCAAGATCATCGCCAGCGTCATGAAGGCGGCAGCGAACACAAGCAGGCAGCGATGTCGAAAAACGAAACGGAGCGACATAACACCCTCACGACCAAAATAAGGATGAACTCCGAAATCTCGGTGTTTCCTGCACACAATTCAAATCTGAAACCGGTTGGCGCAGGCGGTTCGTAGACTTTTCCCGGAAGTCAGTTGTCACCGGGCAACCAGCCGTTGCCACGCAGAAACTTCTCTAGACCGTTCGCTTCCTGAAGCTGGGCCCGCATTCGTGGCCATTGCTTGTCTGTCAGAACCGTCCTGAGCTGGTCCTCGGGAATCCTCCCGATCTGGATCAGCACTACGTGTGCGGCGAAGTTTTCGGTGTCACCCCAACGTAGAGGGGGCCGGGTCTCGCTGAGAATCAACGCCCGCAACCGCTCGGTCTGATCTGGTGTCAGCGACAACTTGTTCTGCAAATCGGTCATCACCGGAGCGAGATGCATCAGGTACTGCTGACGCCTGCGTTCTGAACGCAGTTCGCGCAGGCTGTCCAACTGCTTTGGGGTCAGCGTGCCTCGCGCGATTTTTTCGAGCAGCGAACCTTCTTCAAAGATACCGCTGCGGTAGGCAAACCGAAGCTGCTTCGCCTGGTCCTGCAGTTCCTGTCTCTGAACCAGTTCCCGGCCGTCTCGATGTCGCGCCACGCCGAAGTATTGATCTTCCAGAGACTTCACTTGATCGAAGAAGTGCTTGATGTCACCCCGGCCTGCGAGTTCCAGCTTGTACTCCTGAGGCGGCGAGAGATCGCAGGCAAAGTCGATGTCCCGGATGAACAGATTGAGCTGACCCGTAAGTTGCCGCGCGGCCACGCTCTGATCGGTCCCGCTGCCGAACACCCAGCGGTGAACTTCGCTGTTCCGGGAATCGGAGGACATCGCGATGAATGGCTGCGGAATTGGTTGCGGCGCAACGAAGTTGAGCGGGTCGGGATCGTCGAGTTTCGGAGCCGCATCTTGCGCCAATGCTGTCACCGCGCTGCTCAGCATCAGCAGCAAATCAAAAAGGCGGCGAACGGCGGGCATGCGGATGGTCCTGAATCAGTCTCTGGCTGCGGCGGGCAGAAGTTCTGGCGGGAACGACGATAATACGAACGAGCGAAGGCGCAAGCGACTACTCAGGCAGAATCTTGTTTGTCCTGAGGAACTGCTCCATGCCGCGGCCTTGAGCGATCTGCTGCTGGATCGCCTGCCATTGCTGCTTGTCGAAGATCGGTTTGAGTTTGGCTTCAGGGATATTCGCCAACTGATACTGCACGACATAGAAGTCATACGTGCCGACCTTGCGCGGGACTCGCGTCTCTTCCTGCAAGAGCTTGATGAGCCGCTGTCGTTGCTCGTCCTTCAACGGCAGGCTGTTTTCCAGCATGGCGACAAAGTGATCGATGCGGGCGAAATACCGGGACTTGCGACGTTCCAGTTGCGCGGCGTCGTAAACCGTTGCTTGCTCGCTGGTCAGCGTTGTCTGAACCGTCTTCAAGAAGAAGGAATCGTCGGTGTAGATGCCACTTTGCAGCTTGGTCTGCAGCGGCTGGATCTTCTGCCAGATCTGATTGAACTTTTCCTGATCACGTCGCACGACCATGAACTCCCGGCGAACCGCTTCCACTTCGTCGAAGTAGCGTTTGATGTCGCCCCGCCCGGCGAGCATCAGCTTCTTTTTCTGAATCTCGGTGAGATGGCAGGTGCGATCCACGTCTTCAATGTTCAATGTGAGCAGGGTTTCAATGCGTTGTTTTCCCTGCGCCGTCGTGCGTCCGCTACCGAAGACCCACTGGTCGAAGTTGGACTCGTGAATCTCGAAGTTGTTCTCGGCTGCCGCTGGTGCTGGCAGGTCTTCATCCTCTGCGCGCAGTCCGGAGTTTCCGCCGAAGCCTGCGATGTGCAGACAGCAGACCGAAATGACCAGCACGCGAATCGAATTCAGCAACCAGGGTTTCACGTTTGTACTCATTCTGACCGGCGTTCTATTCCGTTAGGGCGTCAGGATCGAGTGGCGCACCAAGCCGTATGTTGCCGCCCGCCCAACCCCAGAAGAAGCCTTGATTGGGGTTTGCGGATGCCGACCACGCCGCTTTCTGGTTGGCGTTCAGGAACTGTTCCACGCGGTTGTTCGGCGGGCGCGGAATGTAGTCGTCACCGTAGGTGAAGCGTTCCAGTGCGGTGCTCCATTGTTCGTCGAAGTTCTGCGTCAGCGATTCTGTGATCTGAGTTCGCTGTTCGGCCGACAGAATGACGTCACGATCCAATTTGGACACCATGATTCGCACGGCAGCCTGTTTACGCTGCGCGCTGCGCTTTTCGGATTCCGCCACATAGATCGCGACCGAAGCTTCGGGCAGATTGGCCCGCACAGCGGCCAGCATTCCATCCGCAATGATCTTCTGCGGATCAGGAAAGGTGACTGAGGGCTGGCCGTTCACAATCCGGAGGCCCTGCTGAGCTTTACGCTGCGAGGCCGAGTATTTCTTGACGGCATCGTCGAGTGCCCCTTGAGCCGCTTTTTTCAAGATCTGATACTGGGCGTTGTCCGGTTTGCAGAGCGAACGAACGTAATACAGTTCTGCTTTCATGAGCGGCTCAAACTGTGGCCGGAACTGCTGATCGAAGTTGTCGTTCGCCTCCACCATCGCGCCCCCGACCTCAAACGCGACCTCCCGCTTTGCAGCGGCTGCAGCTGCGCCGAAGAGTGCTTGAGCCAACTCGGGGGCCTTGTCATCGACGTCTTCTTTGGGAGCGGCGGCAACTTTCTTTGCCAGCATCGCTTGCGCCGCGGCACGTTTCACCCGAGGGTCGATCGCGTTAGCTGCCTTTTTCTCGGCAGCGGGCTTCGCTTCAGCAGCTTGAACCTGAGCTGCGACAGCTCCCTTGTCGGCCGGCGTTTCGACTTTGGCTTTCTCCTGAGCCGACAGCGTTCCACCGCATAACAGTGTTATGCCTACGGCACTGCACGTGAGCAGGTTTCTGTTTGTCGCGAGTTTCACCAACATCGCGCGGACCTCAAGAACGCAGGGCTACCGAACAAAGTCACAGCGATTCTGACCGGCAAACTTTCGTCTGGCGAGTGTGACTTTCCCGAAACAACGAAAACAAGCCTGTCCGGTTCATTTAGGGGGTGGTCTTGAAATCTCGCCCAAACGCACGGTTGCGACCCTCTCATCCGCGACCGCCACCCGCTTAGAATCCCTCCTCGACTGAAGGCATGAAATCGAGACTGCAGCGGGCCGCAGGATCTCAAGGACTGAGCCATCGGTAGTGGGAATGCGTCGCGATCGATTGTATCTGGAGACAGACATGTTCAGTGAGCAGTCTGCGAGTCCTGATGTTGCCGCCGCAGAGCTGAAGCAACTGGGGGCTCGCATCGTGGAAGATGCGAACGTCGTTCAACTGATTGATCTTTCGGAATGCCCGATCGAAGACAAGGACCTGCGCTGGCTGCTGGCATTCCCGCGAATCCGCAGCCTGGTGCTGAGTGATACCGGCGTGACGGATGCTGGCTTGCAGGTGGTTGGCCAGATTTCGTCGATCGAAACACTGGACTTGTCGACCACGCAGATCACGGACGCAGGCCTGGAAGGGCTGAGCGGCCTGAATCGGCTGGACATGCTCATTCTGGGCGGTTGCCGCATCGCGGATCGCGGGCTGGCGTATCTGAAGCCGCTGCCGAATTTGCGAATGCTGATCCTGTCAGACACTGACGTGACCGATGCTGGACTGGCGGAAATCGGCGAGATGACGCAACTGCGCGACATCAATCTCGACTACACAAAAGTGACCGACGCGGGGCTGCCGCACTTGTCCAACCTGGAGCAACTGGAACTGCTCGGACTGGTGTTCTGCAAGGGCGTCACTGATGCCGGAATGGTTCACCTCCGGAAGCTGAGCAATCTGCAGGTGCTGGATGTCGGCACAACGATGGTCACTCCTGACGGCGTGCTGGAACTGCAGCGCAATCTACCGGACTGCTTTATCGCTTACTCACCTGATCCGCTGCTGGAAGCCGTCGAGAATTACAAAGGCGACTTGGTCGCGGCCTTGAAGACGATCGGCAAAGTGGAGTTGGGCGCGAACGGCGAAGTCACCAAGCTGCGCATCGATCAGGCTCAACTGACTCGCGCGGGTCTGGAGTTCCTACGGCGGTTCAATCAGCTGGAAGACCTCAGCATCTATCACCACAAGCAGTTGCCCGAGGCAGGCCTGAAGCATCTCAAACATTTGAAGTATCTGAAGAAGCTGGGACTGCTCGGCACTAACGTGACGGAAGATGGTCTGAGGTTTTTGTCCGATCTGCCGTCACTGGCTGTACTGAATTTGTCATATACCTCGGTGACCGATCGCGCGCTGTCGCAGTTGGCCGGGTTAGGCAATCTGGAGGAGCTATTTCTCGGCGACACGCTCGTCACGGATGGCGGCCTGGCTTCCTTGACTCAGATGAAGAAGCTGAAGGGGCTGGGCCTCAGTGGCACCCGCGTTCAGGGGCACGGACTGAAGCATCTCGCCAAGTTCGAAAACCTGCAGAGGATCGGCCTGAGCGGCACCTTGATCGACGATAGCAGCTTGCATCACGTAGCGGCGTTGAAACAATTAGTTGGACTCAGCCTGCGTGGAACGAATATCACAGATCGTTCGCTGCCCGAACTGGCGGCGTTGACGAATCTGCAGGTGCTCTGGCTGGATCGCACCAAGGTGACGGAGAACGGGTTGCGCTGGCTGGCGCAGTTCTCCGGATTAAAGGAACTGGGCCTGAGAAACTGTCCGGTTGGTGATGGCTTCTTAGGAATCGCGGCATCCCTGAAACAATTGTCAGTCCTAAATATCTTTGGAACCTCAATTTCGGAAGGTGCGGTAAGTGCCCTCAAGACGTTGCTGCCGGATTGCGAAATCATACGGTAGGCAGATAGTGTCACTGAGAGAGAGCGAGACACCTATTCGACAATGTTGATGGAGCTTCTGATCAGAAGGTATGCGACTGGCGACCTCGATGGATTGATCGCCTCTCTTCGCGCCACTTCGGGCCACAGAAAGCGCGGGAACTTATGACGGTGCTGCTTAAGCCAGTGCGAGGCGGGCGACCGATTGTATTGGATAAACCCATCATCCTGATCGGGCGACACCCAGAGTGTGACATCATCCTGGAGACCAGTCCCAAGATCTCACGCAAACATTGCATCGTCGCTGTGGCAGATGCTCGCTGTTATGTCCGCGATCTGGAAAGCATGAACGGTGTCTGGGTCAACGGACGCCGCGTCACGGATTCCACGCTCCTGGATATCGGCGATGAGTTGATGATTGGCGACGTGGCCTTCGAGGTTTCACGCAACGCTGGTAAGTCATCCGCCAAGTCCGCTCCACCGGATCGCACCATTGAGGAGTCTGTCACACCGCCGCCCGAGCCTGCTCCCGTTCAAAGTAAACGTAAGCGTGTTGACGACGAACGCACGTTAGCCAACGCCGATGGCCGCGACGGCCTGGTGTTTGATTCGGACTTCCCACTGTCGGTGCCTCCAGGTAAGGGGCAGGAGAGCGGCGAAGACTTCATGATCCCGCTGGCGGATCTCGACGAGTAACCGTTAGCGGTCCTGATTCGCGACTTCTTCGTCGGCGTTCTTGAGGAACTCGTACGCGGTTTCCGGATCATCCACTTCTCGCAGCGCGTTCAGAAAGCCGCGCAACTGCAGAATGCGTCCGAGCCGCGCGAGGATCTGCAGGTGCGACTTGGAATCGCGGCAGAGCACGAGGAAGAACAGGTCGCTTAAGCCACCATGGGGCGCTCCGAAGGGGATACCGCTCGACGTGCGACCGAACGCGATGATGGATTCACCTTGAGCATCCGGCAGCGGATTGCGCGGGTGGGGAATCGCAACGCCGCCGGCATAAGCCGTCGCAAAGATTTCTTCGCGCTGCTGCACCGCTTTCAGAATCTCGCAGGGACTCCAGATCTGACGGCTGCGGCCGGCAACTTCAACCAGAGCTTCCAGCACCGAGCGTTTGTTGCGAGCCTCCAGCGGCACCTGAATGGTTTCAATCGACAGTAAGGCCGTCACTGGTAGCGTGCTGCAGAAGTCATCCGAGCGATTGGTGCGTTCGAGGCTGCGCAGTTCCGAGGTGGAATACTCGCGCATCTCCTGCTCGAGCCAACGCGTGATTTCAGTCTGATGGAACTGCCACTGATTGCCGACCTTGCGACCGGGAATGCGACCGCGGTTAACCAGCTTCTCGATGTCGCGTCGATCGCGACCGAGATAGAGCGCGAGTTCTTCCAGGCTAAAGACCTCATGAGACATGCGCGACTCCGACAGTTGCGGTGGGGATGATCGAACGGCCTCAAGCGAGACGAGTCGAATCACCATGAGCGGGGCAAGGTGGCAATCCGGTGGGACCTCAGAGTGCCTGAGGCAGCCGGAGATTCTGGCGACGCTACCCCCCGCGAGTCCATCCAACCGGGCACTCTCTTTGTGAAGAACGCGGACTCAAGTAAACGAGTACGCATCAGACAAGAAGATCCGGCGGTGGCTGCGTGTGCATGTCTCTAAGCTGGCGGTGCTGGATCAGACGACAATCGTCTCTGAGGAGATCGTTTCGTCGGCCGTCACGCAGCGGATCCATTCCTCGCAGCGCTGGACGATCTCTGCGGAGCTTAGTTGCCACAGTTCGTTCGACCAGACCTGGATGTCGAAGTAGCCCGTGTAGTTGGCTTGTTCGAGGGCTCGAATCATTTCGACCAACGGCAAGTTGCCCTCGCCGGGAGCGAAGCGAGCATATTCATCTCGAGCGCGCCGCACGCGGTCGCTGATCTGCACATGCATGATGTCGCCCGCGATCTTCGGCAACCGCGCGAGTATCTTGTCATCCAGCAGGTGGAAGGTGTCGAACGCGACTCCGACGCGCGGATGGTCGACTCGCATCACCACATCCATAGCGGCGTCGAAGGAATGCAGGTCGGTCCAGCGACCGGCGAACTCGGCCTTCATCGGGAGAACGGCCAGGTTGATATCCAGCTCAGCGGCGAGCATGGCCAGTTCCCGGATCGCCGAGCAGACCAGCTTGCGCTCGTGATTGGCGGTGTACTTGCCACGTGCTCCCGGAGCGACCACCACGCTATGTGCTTTCACTGCGGCGGCCAGGAAGAGCGTATCAAAAGCCTCATCCAGCGCTTCGCGGTACGTGGCACCCATGCTGCCCGTGAACCCACCCACGAAGGACACGCTGGAGACATTCAGATCAGCGCAGGCAATCTGAGCCGCGACCTGACTGGGGTCAAGATCGATCAGCTTGTTGGTCCACAACCCGATGCTGCTGAGTGACGACTTCGCCAACTGCTGCAGATCTTCCTCGAACGTCGAGCGATAGGTTGTGATCTGGTTGAGAGAGAAGCGTTGTTGAATCGATTTAGGCTCGCTGTTTTGGCTGTGTGTGAGGAATGACTTCGATACGGCGCGAGAAGACTTCCCTGGCTGGTTCAAGGTGCCGCTCTTTCTTGCAAGTGTGCGAAAGATAGGATGCAGGAAACAGGCGAAACTGCACTCGTCAGAAGAGTGCGATGCTGAGTGCTTGGAAAGAGTTCCCAGTGCGAGGCAACTCAGCAATCATCACGGGCCACGGAGGAGTCAGTTAACCGCTGACGGTCACTCCAGAATGCCCAAACTATCAACCTCGAGCATTCAGTTGCACGTTCGGATCGTCAGCGATGTTGACCCACACATGGACGTGAGGACTGCCTCGGAAGTGCCAGACAAATGCTGGTCCTTCCAATCTCCACACATCCCAGACTCCGTCGTTCCCAACATCGTCCGACTGGTAGAGCGCCAGACTGCATTTATCGAGCCCGCCGAACTTTTCGAGGCACTTTGTCGCCTCTTGTTGATCGGCAGTTCGATAGGGTTCCAGCAGCGAACTCAAGATGCCTTGGAGGTGCGTTTTCTGGTCTGCTGACAATTCGCTGACTGGAATTCCGGATTTTGGCTCCGTGCCGCGGAAGCCCACTGCGGCCTCAGCCGGAGCCTTTTCAACGAGCGCCAACTTTCGCTGCTTGCCATCAAACATTTTGTAGAGGGCGTTCGCCTTCAATGCCTGATGCCAGTAGATGTTGCCTGGATGGTCAGCAGCTTCGTTGAATCCTTGGGCAGCATGACCGTAGAAGATCGGACCGCCAAAGGCTGTGTGTTCGGTGGAGTCGCCATCGCAGCGAATCGTCAGATGGCGGCCGGTCATCACCCATTCGAACTTGCCGGTGCCCGGCTCACCGAAGATGGCGATGGTCTGTTCTTTACCATACCCGCCCGCGTCGTCTTGAAGTTGCTTGCGAAGCCGGGCATGCCACTCTGGATTGTAGAGACCAAAGAACAATGCTTCGATCAGATCGCGCTGATCCTTGGTGAAGAACTCACCTCCGACATTGAACATCTTCTTGTCGGTGATGTTCCAGTTGTTGGAAACATGAGTTCGCAACAAGCCGCGATCGTCTTTGTGATCCCATGCGAAGCAAATTTCTTCGCGTTGCTTTTCGTTGAGTGAATCGTAGAGCTTCTTGACGAGCGATTCCGGCTTGGCCTTCTCTTGCTCTGCTGCGACTGACATCTTCGGAAGAAGAGTCGCACCCACTGCGACTGAACCAACTGCTTGAACGAATCGTCGGCGTGACAGCGTTTCGACATCCTGAAAGTTGCAGTCACTGCAGATCGGCTCGCGATTCATCGCACGTTCCTGTTGAGGTGGGCGATCATGGCCGGCGGATGTCGCCAAGGCGGCGAGACTTTACCAATGGGACCTTGAAACGCAATGAAGATTCTCGGTTCTGCATATGACTCGCACAGGTTCTTGAATGAGCTCTGCAGATGTCCGCCAGTCGGCAGTGTTTGCCATCGCTCCTCTTGGCTACGCGTGCTCATGCCATTGATGATGACAACATGTAGACCACAGTAGGCTCAGGCAAACAAGACGCTACACTCATAGGGCTTGGCGGACTCAGCATGAAGCTCAATTGTTGATGGAGTGGAACAGATCGATGCGCGCGTGGCTCTCTACCACTCGATGGATCGTCCTCGCTGTGCTCGTGATGAGTACCAGTCTGGGCTGCCAACGACGTACTGCCACGACGAAAGCAAAGTCAACGAGTACGACTTCTCAGAAGACTCCTGAGAAGAAGAGCAACAGCATCTTTCCGCTGTCGATCATTCAGGTGTCGGCTGAGACATCAGACGACACGAAGGCGACCGGCAAGGAAGCGGGTGGCAATCGTCTCTCTAAAGAGACCAGTCCTTATCTGTTGCTGCACGCGCACAATCCGGTTGACTGGTACCCGTGGGGACCCGAAGCCTTTGAAGCCGCGAAGCGCGACAACAAGCCTATCTTCCTCTCGATTGGTTATAGCAGTTGCTACTGGTGTCATGTGATGGAGCGATTGGTGTTCTCGAAACCCGAGATCGCCAAGCTCATGAATGAGCAGTTCATCAACATCAAAGTGGACCGCGAGGAACGCCCCGATGTGGATGACATCTACATGACCGCGTTGCAGGTCTATCTGACATTGAGCGGCGCAGGTGGCTCGGGCGGCTGGCCGCTGTCGATGTTCCTGACGCCTGACGGTCAGCCGATGGCTGGCGGGACGTATTTCCCTCCCGAGGACAAAGGGCTGGCGCCGGGTTTCCCCAAAGTTTGCAAGATGGTGTCCGATGCCTGGCGCGATCGCCGCGAGGACATGGTCCGCAATGCGGCGACCCTGACTGACGTCGTACAGAAGCAGATGCGTCCGGCCTTCGCGCTGGAGAAGGTTGAGCTCGATCGCGAACTCGTCCAGCAGGCAGCGCGGTCACTGGTGCAAAGCCACGACTCTGAATTCGGTGGCGTGGACTTCTCATTTGAGCGACCCGACGCACCGAAGTTCCCGCAACCCACCAAGCTGGCACTGCTCCAGTATGAAGCGACTCAGCATCAGGATGCCGCTGCCGCGCGTGCGTTGCTGCACACGCTGGATGCCATGCAACTCGGCGGCATTCACGATCATCTGGGCGGTGGCTTTCATCGCTACGCGACCGATCGCGAATGGCGGCTGCCGCACTTTGAAAAGATGCTCTATGACAACGCGCAGTTGCTGGATCTCTACGTGGACGCCTACCAGTCCACGAACAAGCCGCACTACCGCGATGTGGCGGAGGACATAGCCGGCTTCCTCTTCGCCGAGATGCAGGACACTCACGGCGGCTTCTATTCGGCGATGGATGCCGAGACGGAGTCCATCGAAGGCAAGTTCTACGCATGGTCGGTTCAAGAGATCGAACGCGCGCTGGGGCCGGACGCGCCGTTGTTCCGCCGAGCATATGGCGTCGAGGGTGAACCGTCGTTCGAACACGGCTTCGTGTTGCGGTTGATGAAGTCCGTTGAAACGCTGGCTGTCGAGGAACGCGTGCCGCCGCGTGAACTCGCGATGAAGCTGTTTGATTTGCGACGCAAGCTGCTTGTCGTGCGGAATGAGCGACCGAAGCCATCGAAGGATGACAAGGTCCTGACCGCGTGGAACGGACTGGCGATTCGTTCGCTCGCGCAGATGAGTGCCATCACCAGTCGTAAAGAACCCTTGGATGCCGCCGAACGCGCGGCCCTGTTTGTGCTGACCAACATGCGCGACGGCAACGGTCGGTTGCTGCGGACCTATCGCGGCGGACAGGCGAAGCTCAACGGCTATCTGGACGACTACGCCTTCCTGATCGATGGCCTGCTGGAGTTGCATCTGGTGACGCGCGATCCCAAGTGGCTCAATGCGTCCCGTCACCTGATGGATGATCAAATCAAACTCTTCTGGGACGACCAGGGCCACGGGTTCTTCTACACATCGAAAGAGCACGAGCAACTGCTGACGCGATTCAAAGACGGAGCAGATGGAGCACTGCCGTCGGGCAACAGTGCCAGTGTGCGGAACATGATCCGGCTGGCGTCCCTGACGGGCGACATGACTTATCGCGACCGTGCTCAGCAGACCTTGGAACTGTTCGCTCAACAGATGAAGAAGGCTCCGCGCAGTTCATCCAACATGCTGCTGGCGCTCAGTGAGTTCCTCGACAACCGCGACTATCGCTCGGCAGCGGGTGGTCCCAAGACGCCGGCACCCAAGCCCAAAGAACCCAGCGGTGTTGAACCAGCCAAGGGCGAGACTGTGGATGCAGACCTGATCGCACCATCCGTGCGGCCAGCCCCGAGACCTACCGAACCAAAGCCCTCAATCGAGAAGCCAGCACGCGCACCAGAGGTTGTTAGCGTCACCGCATTCTTATCGACGACGAAGCTGGTGCCGGGCTCAGCCACGCGCATCGCGGTGAAGATTCAGATTCAACCGGGCTGGCATATCAACGCGAACCCTTCGGGAGCGAAAACCTCCATCCCGACCACGTTGACCCTGAAGTCCAAACACGGGACGCAATTAAAATCGATCAGCTATCCGCGCGGTGAGGCGTCTGACATGGCGCAAATCTATGAAGGTCAAGCTGTGCTGATCGGTGAGCTGGAAGTGCCGCAGGATCTCGCCGGGCAAGAGGATGAGTTCGAGCTGCATCTGCGGTTCCAGCCGTGCAATTCAGAAACCTGCCTGCCGCCACGAACCATCAAGTTCGCCACAAAGATCCCCGTGGCAGCCGATGCGAACGACGCGGAAGAAACCAACGCGGCCATCTTCGAAACGGCCGAGAAGTCTTAACGGCAGGTGACGCGATGACGGACCTCAACGAGAACACCATCGCAGACGCGGAAGCCAAAACTGATTCGTTGGTTGAACGGCCGCCAAATCGACGTCAGAAAGCCACCGCACTCAGTCTGGCCTGCGGCGCGTTCCTGACAGTCTACATACTGTCAGCCGGGCCGATGGCCGCACTGCACAAAGCCGTGAAGTTCAAACCTCTGCAGAATGGGCTGGAGGTCTTCTATGCACCGCTAGTTCTGCTGACGAAGGCCGGGCTGTGGCCGTTGTCAGACCTGCTGAAATGGTACATTTCGCTCTTCAGATGATTGTCTGTCGGTGATGTTCTGCTCGCCAATTGACAGCGAACGTCTCGGCTTTAGAATAGCCGATGACTTGCGATCGAAGCCGTCAGCTGCATCAATAACTGCAGTGGTTTGATTGCAAAGCTTGCTGATCCGCTCACCACACCTGCTCCCCGCGGGCGAACCGAGTGGACATCCCGTCGACAGCTCTGCGTGTTTGGCCTTCCCACGGATGTCCCGGTTCTGGCTGTTTGCTGCTCTTGGTGACGTACGTGCCCTTTCAAGTTGGGCCGATTCTCGCTGACTGTCGTAAGGTTAGTTCGCTTGTGTGGCGATCTGACCTGGGTTTGCGGCAAACTTCGAGGATGTTCTTCGAATGGCCGCTCGGTCCGTCCGTTCCCGCCTTCAGACAGGAGACATGACATGGTTCTCGCCTGGGCCCCTGGTCCGATGGAAATGATGATTTTCGGAGTGATCTGCCTGCTGCTGTTCGGCAGCCGCCTGCCGAGCACCATGCGTTCGCTGGGGCAGAGTGTCACGCAGTTCAAAAAGGGTATGCACGAGCCCGAAGAAGGCGATGCTCCAGAAGCGAAGCTGCCGCCCAAAAGCGATCAACCTTCGTAATGGCTATTGTGCTGCCCGGTTGAGTGTTCAACCTGATCGTCGGCCACATCGATCGAACCCAATACTCGACCTGCCCGGTGTGGTGCGTCTGCATGTCATTCTTTCCGATCCATTCGTTTCGAGGTGAACCATGACCTCTCCGTTACTGGCTTTTTTCGCGACTCCCGGCCCCATGGAAATGATGGTGTTCGGTGTGATCGCTCTATTGCTCTTCGGCAAACGATTGCCGGAAGTCGCGCGCAGCGTCGGCAAGGGTATCGTCGAGTTCAAGAAGGGCGTGCGCGGGATTGAGGACGAGATCCATCAATCGACGAACTCATCTTCGTCGTACTCGAATACTTCGACTGCTTCGCGTCCCACGGCGACGAACGAAACGGCTCAAGTTACCGCTCCCAAGTTTGAGCCACCGACGTCTGAGCCGACTCAAGATTCCTAGTGAGGAATACGAGCGAGTCCGGCGCGGATGCCGGGTCTCAGCGGTTGCAGGATTTTTGAAACGCTGAGGACGGGGAGATCGGATCTTGGTCTCCGCGACCTCTTCAATTTCCGTGGTGAGTGACGGACCTTGCTTAGTTGGGACGTTCGAACTGCGTGACGACTTGATGGTGCTCGGCATCAAGGGCTTCCTGCACGTGGCGGATGGCGTCCGGGATGACGTCGATCACGGCGCGAGTTGACCCCGACAGCGTGAGAGCGAGCACGAAGATTCCCACCAGCGATCGGATGGGCATGCCGATCACCAGTTGATTGAACTGCGGCACGCTGTGGCCCAGATAACCCATGCTGAGCGTGATGAGTGACATCGTCGCCAGCAGCGGGCTGCAGACCTGGACGCTCAGCACCAGCGACTTGTGGATGAGTTCGGTCAGCAGCACATGAATGGTGCTGAAGTCGGCGATGTGGCCGACGGGGATCGTGTCGAAGGTCTCCATCAACGCTCCCAGCAGCATCAGATGTCCGCCCAGCGGCTGCATCAGCAGGATGGCCACGCCGCCCAGCATGAAGAATGTCTGACTGGTGAGCGCCGCGCCTCCGAGGTCGGGGTTCAGTACGGACGCGGCGTCGATGCCAATCTGCTGATCGATGATCTGTCCCGCCAACTGCAGTCCGGACAGGACGATCATCACGCCCAGCCCCATGATGAAGCCGAGGCCGAATTCCGACGCCGCGGATTGCAGCAGATCAGAATTGGAATGCTGCATGACTGGAGCGGTGGCGAGTGCGCGAATCGAGACGCCTAGTTCGGGATCGATGTTCAATTCAGCAGCCACGTTCAGCACTCGTTGCTGCATGTGCTGTGGCGCCTCAGTAGCGGTGAGTCGTCCATCCTGATTGCGGTCATAGCTGGCCAGCATCTGTTGAAAGCTATCCTGCATCTGCGGCGCCAGCAGGCAGCTCAACGCGAGGATCAGGCAGACCCGCGCCCGTGCCGGCACGACTGACTGACTGAAGATCGGCCCTGTCGTCATCAGGCCGCTCAACCGAAACAGGATCATCAAGAAGACGTATGCATGGTGCAGCGCGGCATCCAGCAGCCACCGCGTGCCCACGTTCATCAATCCGTTGAAGTTGAAGAAGTCATCCATGAAATGAAAACAGCTCCCCTCGCCCTGATAATGGGGAGAGGGGCAATTGTAGGGCGGACAATCCTGTCCGCCGCCGGACAAGATTGTCCGGCCTACCGATTCCAGCCTAGTTCAGTGAATTCGGAATGCCGGTGAAAAGATCAATCGAGTACTGCGACATCTGAGCCAGCGCCCAAGGCATGATGAACAGGATCGTGAGCAGCATGATGACCAGCTTGGGCACGATGCTGACGGTCTGATCCTGAATCTGAGTCACCGCCTGCGCGACGCTGACGCCGAGGCCGACCACGACGGCGATCGCCAGCACCGGTGCGCTGACCATCAATGTCAGCATCACCGCCTGGCGAGTGAGTTCGGTAACAAAGTCGGGTGTCATGCCGCGTTTTCGCTCCGGGCCACATCAATGATTGTGTTGTGTGTTGAATGTCTTCAGATGATGAATCGCATCTTTCGACGAACGAAAGGCGACTTTGAAGGACTGCACTATCCGGACCCGGTGACGCTGTGCAGCAGCATCTGGACGGTCAGGGTCCAGCCATCGATTAGAACGAACAGCATCAGTTTGAATGGCAAGGACACGAGCGACGGCGGCAGCATCATCATACCCATCGCAGTCAGCAGCATGGACACAACCATGTCGATGACCAGGAACGGCAGGAAGATCTGAAAGCCGATCACGAACGCAGATTTAAGTTCGCTCAACATGTACGCGGTGACGATGATCGATGGCTCGATCTCGTCGAAGGTTTCAGGTTCACGCCATTCGCCAGCAGCCAATGAACCCGGAGCCGGGCGGCGATAATCCACCAGCATGAAGACCACGTCTTCGCCACCCGCGTTGTGAATCTGCTCGCTCATGAACCGCTGCATCGGCTGAAACGCGTTGAGGAAAACTCGCTTCAACGGTTCTTCCCCCGCAACCAGATTGGGGATCGGCTGATTGTTGACGTATGGCTCAACGCCCTCGCGATAGCACTCCTGCCAGATCGGCGTCATGACGAACATGGTGAGGAACAACGCCAGCGCTGAAACCACTTGATTCGGCGGCAGGTTCTGAGTGCCCAGCGCCTGACGCAATAACCCGAAGACGATGATGAACCGGATGAAGCACGTCGTCATCATCAGGATGGACGGCACCAGGCTCAGCAGCGTGAGCAGGATCATGATCTTCACGCTCTGGCTGAGCCCAGAGGGTGCAAGCATCTGATCGAACTTCAAACCGTCATCGTTATTGCGCGCCGCAATCGGCTGATTGACGGCATTGGCGGGAGCGTTGAGCTGCGGTTCAACAGCCTGCCGCGCCGGTTTTTGAATGGCCTGCGCGTGCGCTGTCGATGGTAACGATGTCAGCAATCCGGCGAAGAGGGCGACGAAGATCATCACCCAGCGGCGGACAGATCGCTCTGGCGGCTTATGGCCCATGACGGCCCTCCGAGGGCGACCGGACTGAGATGCTCGACAGGCGATTTCCGTTCTTCTCGGCTTCCTGAAAGAGTTGTTCCCCGAGTCGCTCGCCGAATGACCGCTGATCGACTTGCGGCTTTCGCCCGGTCAGCCGGTTGAACCAGTCCGCGACGCCGACATCATGAGATTCGGTCGCGCGGGACACATTGATGAGCGTCGCGACTTCGATCGGGTCTGAAATCTCCCCCAGTGGAGCGAGTCCGTTTGAGGACGCTCCCAGCAGCAACACCTTGCCGCCAACTTTCACCAGATAGACCGAGTTCCGAGGATCAACAGTGCGGCGTCCGAGAATTTCAATCGCGTCGCGCGGCAGGCCCGGCACAGCGAACGGATTCTTTCGCATGAACAGTTTGGCGATACCTAGCATCACGACCACCACGCAAGCCAACGATCCCAGCAGTGTCCCAAGACCAGCACCGGAACCGCGTGGAGTGTTCGTGTTCTGACCACCTGCTTCGGATGGTCGCGATGAGGAGCTGCGCACCAACGGAATGGGCGCGGCTGATGGACGAGTTGGTGACAACGAGTTGTCATGCACCGGCGGCCATTCGGGTGCCTCGTCGTTGCCTGCTTCTGCGGGTTCGACGACCAGCGACTTCGCGCCGAACTGAGCGCGAGGACGCGTATCGCCAGCTCGCGCTTGCGACGCGCAACAGGCAATCCCCAGACAACACAGAGTGACCAGCAGTCTCAAGCGATCCATCGCGTGAGTTCCTCAAAAGTCCGGCGTTACGATTTCGGCCACGCGAACGCAGAAATTGTCGTTAAGTACCAAGACCTCGCCCCGAGCGAGCAGCCGGCCATTGACCACGATGTCCACCGGGTCACCCGCCATCTTGTCGAGCGGAACGACCGCGCCTTCCTTGAGCGACAGCACTTCGTCGATCAGCAACTCAGCGCGGCCGAGTTCGATATGCAGGTCGAGTTCGACGTCGTCGAGAGTACCCAGTTGGTAGGCACGGCCGGCTCCCGAGCCTCCATCAGAGAACTCAGCCAGCTCAAACGGTTTCGCTCCAGCCGCGTCGTGCGAGACATTGGAGCGCCCGTGACGATCTTCCCGCAGCATGGCTTCGATGCCCGATTCCACGCGATCCAGCATCTGCTCGGTGCGACGGCTCGGTCGCTTGTCCGCGGTGGGTTTTGGCTTGGCAGCCGGGGGAGCTGCAGCAGGCGCGCCAGACCCATTCAGCAGAGCTTCCAGATCATTCACGTCCAGCAGATTGTCGTTGGCCTTCGGCGCCGGGGTGGCACTGCTGTTGAGCAGCGCTTCCAGTTCGTTCGTGTTAATCAGATTGTTGCCGCCAGCCGCTGGCGGCGGTGGCGCGGGTTCCGGTTTGGGCGCGGCACCCGGTCCGCGCGGCAAGCCAGCCTGAGCCTGCGCCAGCAGCTTCTGGATGTCACTACTATTCATCAAGTCGTCGTCAGCCACTTCCGTGTGCTCCTGGCAAAGCTTGCTGGCATCCTTGTCGCAAGGAGACCGGCCGAGTTGCGGCGTCGCGCGCGATGCCGCTCAGCGGTCCAGGCGGGAATCTAGTCAAATTTCCGATTTCAGGGACAGACCGACTACAGCGGACGCACCAGGATGTCCGGGCGCGGCACTTTGACCTGCTTGATGTCCACCGCCGTTTGCGGCCAATTCTCGACCG
Source organism: uncultured Planctomycetaceae bacterium (assembly GCA_964386705.1). Classification (GTDB taxonomy): domain Bacteria; phylum Planctomycetota; class Planctomycetia; order Planctomycetales; family Planctomycetaceae; genus AM-0621. The sequence continues at coordinate 172 of CAYLTY010000042.1, read as the reverse complement.
GCGTGAGCAGCTCAAACCCCGAGTCCTGCACCAGAATCGTGTCCTCAGCCACTCCGACTCCGATTGACGACCGCCACTGCACAGGCATGCCAGATGCCAGTAAAAATGTGCGATCAGCGACGATGGGAGCCTCGACGGCTTCGTAGCCCGTAACGTGCCCCTGGTCGGACAG
>CAYLTY010000041.1:0-45698 GCA_964386705.1 uncultured Planctomycetaceae bacterium | reverse complement strand
CCTAAGACGCTGTGTGCGATCGGTAAAGCCACGGCTCAGGCGGTTCTGGAGCTACGAGCAAAGAAGTAAGGCGAGCTAAGCCACCTTGCCGCGCTGGTTGTGCCAGAAGCGGTCGAAGTAGGACTGGAAGGTACTCAGCGAACCGGCGGTGCTCAGCAGGCGTTTGGCCATCTGCTGGATGTCAGCCGCAGCGGTGCAATTGGGTGATTCCACCAGGAAGGGTTTGCGTGACGCGACCGAACGCACCACGGCAGCGTCGCGAGTGATGTGTCCGGCCAGTGCGATCGGAGTTCGCAAAAAGGCCTTCGAAGTCTGCTGAATGCGACCGGCGATCAGCTTGGCCTGCTGCAGCGACTCAGCCTGATTGACGATGAGATCAATCGGCGGTGCGTCCGGCGATGAGAGAGCTTTAACCGTCGCATAGGCATCTGCGATGGCGGTGGTTTCGGGCATTGTCACCACGAGGGCTTGATCGGCGGCGGTGACGAATTGCCGCACGGCGCGATGGATGCCGGTGCTGGTATCAATGATGAGGATGTCGTGCGTGCGTTCAATCTCTTCCATTTGAAGGATGAGATTGCGTTGCACCATCTCGGGACAATCGGCGAGGTCCACCAGGCCGCTGGCACCGCAGACGATTTTTACACCCTCGGGACCGTTCAGCAGCACGTCGTTCAAGCTGCGGGCACCGGTCACTACGTGAGACAGATTCCAATAGCCGTTCAGTCCGCAGAGCAGGTCGATGCTGCCCAGTCCCAGGCAGGCATCGAGCAAGCAAACAGACTTGCCGAGCCGTGCGAATGCGATCGCCAGATTGAGCGCGATGACACTCTTGCCGACGCCGCCTTTGCCACTGACGACCGCCAGCGTGCGGGCACGACGACGGAATTCGGCGGCAGACGGTGGTGTGACGGTCTGGCGTTGCTCAACGAGCCCTCGCAGGATTTTGGCTTGGTCGACCATGATGTAAGGAGTGTGAATTGAGTGTTGATAGGCCCGAAGAGGCGCGGGTGATTGGGAAGTAGAGCCGCGTCTGACTTTCTTACATTATCCGTGTTACATCTGTGTTTGATCTGTGGCTGAGGGATTGCTTGCCCCTCACCCCCGACCCCTCTCCCCGTTACCGGGGCGAGGGGAGTTTGATACCTTAATGATTGCTAATCGAAGAGACGGTCCTGGCCGAGCACCAGTCGGGAAACTCGATTCGGGTGAGCCGGTTCGATGTCGTCGGGGACATCTTGGCCGGTGGTGAGGTAGCTCAGTGGCAGTTGGACCTGACGTGATACAGAAAGCAGGCAACCCATGCCGGCGGCTTCGTCGAGTTTGGTCAGGACGAGAGCTGTTGGATTGACCGGGCCGAACTGTTCGGCGGTCATACGGATGCTGCGGACACTGGCGGTGAGGCTCATGACGAGATGTACTTCGTCGATCTGTGCTTCACCGAGCATCTGCTTGAGTTCCTGGATTTTCAGCTCGTCGCGTGGACTACGACCGGCGGTGTCGATCAGCACTAGGTCGAGTCCTGACAGTTCGTCGAGAGCGCGGCGCATATCCTGCGAGGTGGTCACGACCTTCATGGGCAGGTCGATGATTTCAGCGTAGGTCCGCAATTGCTCAACGGCTGCGATGCGGTAGGTATCAACGGTCACCAGGCCCATTTTGATACCGTCACGGAGGCGGAAGTTGGCGGCCAGCTTGGCGATGGTCGTGGTCTTGCCCACGCCCGTCGGACCGACCAACGCAACGACCTTGCGACGTCCGTTCGAGGGTCGGATGGGATTCGCGCAGCGGATGTCTTTCTCAACCATCGCCGACAGGATAGCTCGAGTGGCGGCAGTATCATGCAATTGATCCGGCGTGCATTCCTGCTTTAGCCGGAAAGTCATTTCCCGCGCGAGATCATCTTCAATGTCTGCATCGATCAAATTGGTATAAATATCAAACAACTCTGCCGGGATCTCATCGCCGGTGCGTAATTGTGAAGTCCGGGCGAGGCTTTCCACCATCTTCTGCAGGGCGTCGAGCTTTTGAGTCAACTCAGCAACTACGGGGGTGGCGTTATTGGTATTCGCAGCTTGAGAGCTCGCTGCCGCGGCATTCATGGCGGCTAGCAGGTGAGCGGCTTGATCCGTAGAAACCTTCGCCGCCGCAGGCTCGCGACGGGTCGCCGTTTCGGGGCTTGGTGCTGGCGTTGGCTGAACTGGCAGTCGCGACGGTGCAGGTTCGCGCTGGTCACGGCTGTCTAAGGCTGGGCCGTTGTCGGCAAAAGCTTTGAGGTGATTGGTTTCGACGGGCGGCTTCTGCTGGCGGGCCTGTGGAGCTTCCTTCGACCAGAGTTCATCCGCCTGCTCGGGCGAGATTGCCTTGGTGCCAGTCATGTTCTCGATGGACTGGATACTCTGCTGCAGTTTGAGCTTTTCGGCGTGACGGCGTTCCAGTTCCGCAGCCAGCTTCGCGGCTTTGGAGATGCCGGTCAGGCCCTCATCATCGTCGTCGACCAGCGGTTTCGGCGGCGCGACGGGTTGGGGAGCCGGTTTGATGGCCACAGGCTCTGGCCGAACTGGTTCAGGTTTGGCGTTGGCAGCTCGCAGATTGGCACCGACGCCCGCTGTGATCTCCACTTCCTGACGCGGCTTCAGGAACGGCAGCAAGCGCCGATGGCTCAACTGCTTCGTATGGAGAATCACCGCCTCCATGCCGAGTTCGCGGCGGACAAGCATCAATGCTTCTTGCATGGATGCAGCTCGGAATGTCTTGATCTCGTTCATGGTTATGGGCGGTTTATTGATAATGAGGTAGTAAACAAATTACGTGGCTGTCAGGCCTGAGCGGCGGCCATCAGGACCGGTCGCAAGCATTCCGCCGAAGCAAAGCACACGGGGATCACGGAGGTGCCAGTCGGCACTTCGTGACTCCCGATGACGGCCAGCTTCGGAATCTTCGTCTTGGTGATCAGCCGCATGCCGACCCGAACATGCGGAACCGACGCCAGCACGACCGGCTTGAAACCGGAATCCAGTTGCTTCTGCACGCACTTCTTGACTTCGATCAGCACAGCTTCGGCCTCTTGCGGCGTCAGCAGATTGATGAAGTCTCCGGTGTCTTGATTGATGTCGAACTTGCCCTTGAGGAACTCTTCCAGCACAGGTTCGAAGCACACGGGATGTAGAGCTCGATCGGCTTCGCAGTTGCGCTGGCAGATGGTGCGACACAGTGCGGACCGCACATATTCCGTCAGAATCAACGGCGTTTTCACGCGGTCCTGATTATCAACAATGGTCTGCACAATGGTTTCAAGATCGCGCACTGGTACTCGTTCCGTCAGCAGGTTGCGCAGCACGGCGTGAATCAGCGGCATCTTGACCTTCTCAGGTGATGCTTCAGCGGCCAGTTGCGGAGCAATCTGTTTCAAGCTGCCGACCAGTTCGTGCACGTGCTGGCGAGTCAGCAGTTCGTCCGCGTGCTTGCGGAAGACTTCCTGCAGGTGCGCAAGCAGCAGGTCCATCGGTTCGACGACGCGATAGCCGTTGCGTTCGGCTCGGTCGCGGAAGGCCGGTTCGACCCAGTAAGCCGGACGTCCGTTGATCGGGTCCGCCGTCTTGAAGCCTGGCAGTTCACCCTTGGCTCCACTGAGCGCGACGGCCAGCAGGCCAGTCGGCCACAGGTCGCCGCGAGCTACTTCGGCATCGCGAATGGAGAACACGTACTGTCGCGGGTCGAGCCACGGATAGTCGATCACATGCACCGACGGCAGCAGCACGCCCATCTCTTCAGCCATGCGAACTCGCATCTGCTTCAGAGCGACGTTGAAGTCATCGTTCAGATTCGGGTTGAGGAATTGAGCCAGCGCGGTGCCGATCTCGAGACGAATTGGCGTGATGTGCAAGCCATCGACCGCCTTCTGATCGTCGCTCTTCTCGGGAGTCTCTTTGGTTTTGCGTTCGGCTTCGACCTCAGCCACTTTGGCCTGATTCTGCAGCATCGTTCCCACGACGATGCAGGCACCCGCCAGTCCGAACAGCGGCAGCTTTGGCAGCCCGGTGATCGACAGGAACAGCAGGAAGCCGGCCGACAGGAACATGACCATCGGATGATGGAAGAGCTGTCCCACGACGTCGCTGGGCAGGTCGCTGTCGGCGGAGGTACGGGTCACGATCAGGCCGGAGGCCAGCGAGATCAGGAACGCCGGAACCTGGGTCACCAGACCGTCGCCGATGGTCAATTTCGTGAAGACTTCAGCGGCCTCTTTCAGGCCCATGCTGTTTTCGATCACGCCGACGTACAGGCCGCCGAGGACGTTGATCAGCATAATGAGGATGCCGGCAATGGCGTCACCGCGGACGAACTTGCTGGCACCTTCCATCGCTCCGTAGAAGTCCGCCTGAGCGGCAATTTCGGCGCGGCGGGCTTTCGCCTGCTCGGGCGTCAGTTGGTGCGCATTCAATTCGGCGTCGATCGCCATCTGCTTGCCGGGCATGCCGTCCAGGAAGAAGCGAGCCGCCACTTCACTGATACGGCCGGCACCTTTCGTGATCACCACGAACTGGATCACGATCAGAATGCAGAACAGGATCAGTCCCACCACGAGCTTGTCGCCCGCAACGAACTCACCGAAGGCTTCGATCACGTGCCCGGCAGCGGCAGTTTTTTCGGTCGCGCCGTGCGTGAGAATCAGTCGCGTGGACGCGAGATTCAACACCAGCCGCACCAGCGTTGTGCCCAGCAGTAGCGCCGGAAATACGCTGAATTCCAGCGGTTTCGCGACGTAGATGGTCGTCAGCAGGATCAGGACCGAGGCCGTGATGTTGCAGGCCAGAAACAGGTCAATGAACACCGGTGGCAGAGGCAGCAGGATGACCACTACCGAAGCCACAACGAGGACCGGGAAAATCAGTCCTCTCAGTAAGTTCAATGTCCCGCGCTTTTCAGCGCCGATCGGTTCCGGCATCCTGGCCTCTCCCCACGCGACGAATCCTTCCGTCGCTGCATTCTCTCCCTGAATGGTGCCCTCGCAGCGCAGTTTCTGGCCCGCTGCCCGGCGAGGGACAGCGAGTCGTATGAGAAGTCTCGCCAACGTGTCCAGATCAGCGCGCGGACGGCGGCAGAAGAGGGCCGGCAAACAGGGCCTCGACACCCGTAGCACGCACGGACGGGGCGTCCATGCTACAGAACTGCGGGCTGCGGCAACTTGTTTAACCTCAACGCCAACGGCGTGAGCGGGTGCGCGGTAGAAGTGGCGACGTCAGGATGCGCGCACGCCGTTGGCGTGGCGGTTAAACGGGAGGCAGTTCCAAGGCGGCAAGTATCCGCAAGTGCAGCAGCCAATCGGATCGCCGGGCGTTGATCCCTCTCAAGAACCGAGCTCGTCGTTAACATGGAACTGGCTTCCGGTTTTTTGGTCGGACTTTTGCGGGGCCCGCATATGTCATTTGATCGTCGCAAGTTTCTGAAACTCCTGCCTGCGCTGGCCTGCGGTGCGCCGTCGCTGAGCGCATTAGCTCAGGATAAAACGCCTCCTGAATGGGAGATCACGGCCGCCAGTGAACTGGCTCTGAAGCGTGGTCTGGACTGGCTCGCCCGCAATCAGGGACCGCAGGGGAACTGGGAATCCAATGATCTCGGTCTGGTGGGCTTGGGCGCCTTGGCATTTCTGGCTGATGGCCACTTGCCCGGGCGAGGCAAGTACGGCGACACCGTGCAGCGAGCCCTCGACTACGTGATGAAGAACTCCAAGCCATCGGGGTTACTCAACATCGCTGACCCGCAGCGCGATATGTACAACCATGGCCTCGCTACCTTTGTGCTGGGGCAGGCGCATGGCATGACGCACGACCAGCGCATCTCCAAAGTGCTGGAACAGGCGCTGCGACTGATTGCGAACACTCAGGCGCGGGACGGCGGCTGGGACTATCGGGCTCACCGGCAAAGCTACGGTCATGATCTGAGTCTGGTGGTGATGCAGGCCAAGGCACTCCGCAGCGCGGTGGACAGCGGCCTCGAAGTGCGCGGCGACGTGATCCAGATGGCCATTCAAAGCGTGCGTGAGAAATATCGAGCGGGCAATGGCGCTCGAGCTCTCGACGATCCACGTTTGAAGGAAGGCCCCGGTCAGTTCACGTACGACGGGCACAACGGCACGCCCGCAATGGCTGCGGCGGGTGTCGTCTGCATGCAGGAATTCGGTCAGTACGACGACTGGCGCATTCCGAAGAACATGGAAACGATTCAGGATGCCGTCAAGAAAGTGCGAGAACCCAAGCAGGGCGAAGGCACCGTTACGCTAGATGCTTACACGCTCTACTACGTGGGGCAGGCTCTGTATCAGGTCGGCGGCAAGTATTGGGAAGATTGCTACCCGATTCTGCGTAACCACCTGGTGATCTCGCAGACGCGCAAGGCCAACGACGCGGGCGAAGACGGCGCCTGGCGCGATACGCGTTATGTAACCGGCGGCCGCCCCGGTCATCTGTTCGGGACATCGGTGGCCTGCTTCATTCTGGCGATTCCCAACCGCTACCTGCCCATCCTGCAGGAAGGCAAGATCGAGAGCCTGAAGAAGAACGTCTAAGGCCGCGGCCTGTTCTTGTTCGCGATCGGCGAGTGCAGATCACGCAACGAAATGTTCGCGGACCAAGCGTTTGAAATCGGGGAAATCGCGAACCTTGTGGATGGCGTCTCGGAACGCGTTAAAGTCCGGCAGGTGTTTGGCGAAGTAGCAGCTCGTGCGCGCCAGGCGGCGCTGGGCCGCCGCCGCTCCGTAATAACGGAACTCGCCTTCGACGAGTTGCAACACCGCGCGGCCGCGTTCGCTGGCTGAGGGGGCGGCTAACTGAGCTCCCGTCGTCAGCGCCCGGGTTTGTTGAAACAGCCACGGATTGCCGAGGCAGCCGCGACCGATGGCAACTCCGTCGGCGCCGGACTCGTTGAGGAATCGAACGGCATCTGCCGGTTCACGCACGCCGCCACTGCCGATGACCGGAATCTTCACGGCAGATTTTACGCGTGCCACAACGGTCCAGTCCGGCCCACCGACATACGCTTGAGCGACACTGCGCGCGTGCACAATCAGGGCGCCCGCGCCTTCAGCTTCGACTCGTTGCGCGATCTCCACAACGGTTTCACGATCTGCGTCGGGACCGGACCTCAGCTTGAGCGTGACCGGAATCGACACCGCTTTAACGACGGCGGCCGTGATGCGGCCGATCGCTTCGGGGTCGCCCATCAAGGCTCCGCCTTCGCCGCGCTGGCACAGGCGTCGAATTGGACATTCAAAGTTGAGGTCCACCATGTCGAAGCCGAGTTCCTCAACGACGCGGGCGGCTTCAGCCAGTTCCTGAGGATCGGCACCGCTGATCTGCCCGGCGCGCGGCGACTCCTGCGACGACGTCTGCAGCAGCTTGAGTGCTCGCCGATCGCGTGCGGCGACGTCGCAGGCATCGATCCGCTCGGTGCACACGAGGCTCGCCCCGTACTGCTTCATCAGCAGCCGGAAGGGCGGATTGGTGTGCTCTTCCATCGGCGCCAGCGTCAGGCCATGAGCAACGCGAACCGAGCCAATCTTCATGCAGAACCTTCAACCAAAGTTCGGAACAACAGCCAGAGCTTACTGTTCCAAGCGGAATATCTCCCTTCCCTAAGAGACATTGGTATCTGCGGACCGCCGAGCCGCCTCGAACGCAATCGAAGCGGTTGATGGCTTCTTTCGCCTGAGTTCCTCGAAGAAGGCCGTTCGCTTTTGAAATCCGACTGCCGGGGCAACTAGCATCCGCTCCACACGAAGTCGCTGGGTGGATGGTCGGAGAACATCTACCCTTCACGTCGCCGCGATCTCGCCAGTTCGCGTCGCTTCAACAATAGGATGGCCAACATGATTGCGGTTTCCGACAACGCCCCTCGATACGAACTCCCCGTGCTCGGAAATAATCCGTCGTCGACGGCGGCAGGCACCAACCCCGGCTGCTTCGCCAACAAGCCTAGCCTCGCGCCCGGCCGAGCCGGCTGCATGACGTTCTCTTCGCCCGACACGCCCGGCATGCCTGGCCCGTCGGAGAAGACCGCCTGGGACTTCATGCCGCTGGACTGGAAGCTGAAGGCTGGCTTCGAGTCGAACTACGAGTGCGCTGAAGCATGGGAACGTCCCGCTGGCTTCACGCCGATCACGCAGTTGGAATCCGCCCGCTGCGGCATTGTGACTCCGGAAATGCAGCGCGTGTCCGAGCGCGAGCCGCATCTCACGCCTGAACAAGTCCGTGATGAAGTGGCCTCAGGCCGCATGATCATTCCGGCGAACCGAGTGCATCTGGGCTATCAGCTCGACCCGATGTGCATCGGTCGCGCGGGCAAGACGAAGATCAACGCCAACATGGGCGCGTCGCCGGTGTCGTCGAGCACCGATGAAGAAGTCGACAAACTCAAATGGGCGGAGAAGTGGGGTTCCGACACCGTCATGGACCTCTCGACGGGCGGCAACATCAACGAATGCCGCGATGCGATCATTAGGAACTCGACGGTCCCGATCGGCACCGTGCCGATCTATTCGATGATCATCGGCCGCAAGATTGAAGACCTGACGCACGAAGACATCCTGCGGATGCTGAAGCATCAGGCGAAGCAGGGTGTGGACTATTTTACTATCCACGCGGGCGTGCGCTTCGCTCATCTGCCATTCGTGCAGAACCGCTTGATCGGCATTGTCAGCCGCGGCGGTTCGCTGCTCGCCAAGTGGATGATCACCCACAACCAGGAGAATCCGACTTACGAGTTGTGGGAACAAATCTGCGACATCATGCGCGAGTATGATGTGAGCTTCTCCATCGGAGACGGTTTGCGTCCGGGCGGATTGGCCGACGCGACGGATCGTGCTCAACTGGCAGAACTCGAAACGCTCGGTGAACTCACCGAACGAGCCTGGCGTAAGGGCGTGCAAGTCATGATCGAAGGCCCCGGCCACGTGCCGTTCGATCAGATTGAATTCAACATGAAGCTGCAGCGTCAGCTCTGTCACGGAGCTCCGTTCTACGTGCTCGGCCCGCTGGTGACGGACATGTTCCCCGGCTACGACCACATCACGAGCTGCATCGGAGCGACCGCCGCCGGTTATCACGGTGCCAGCATGCTGTGCTACGTGACGCCCAAGGAACACCTTGGCTTGCCCAAGAAGGACGACGTGAAGCAAGGCTGCGTAGCTTACAAAATCGCAGCTCACGCGGCTGACGTGGCGCTCGGCATTCCCGGTGTCCGCGACCGCGACGATGAACTGACGAAAGCTCGTGCGGCGCTCAACTGGGAGAAGCATTTTGAATTGAGCTTCGATCCCGATCTCGCCCGCGCCCTGCACGATGAAGACCTCGACGTTGATACCGATTTCTGTGCGATGTGCGGCCACGACTGGTGCAGCGTGCGGATCTCGAAGGAAATCGAGATGTTTGTCTCAGGCAAAGAGGCCGAGTATCAATGGGACAAAGCCAAGGTCAGTGCCGCGTTGAATCCCGATCAACTCGTGGTGCTGGAAGCGCGCGGCGTGCTGAGCCCTGACGAGATCCACAAGCTCGCCAGCAAGACCAAGAAAGCCGTCGCCCCGACGGACACTTCGAAGGCCAGTTGCCACAGCGACTACGTCGACTCCGACGAAGCCAAACGCATCCAGGACAAAGTGGGAGCTGTGTAAAGAAAGTCGCTGATCGCTCCGCGATCAGAGCGCCAAGTCCAGAATGTTTTTGCGATGATGTTGGTTGCTCCGTGGAAGGACTCGTCCTGATTGCGGAGCAATCAGCGACATTGCCGAAGCTGATAAGGAGCCACCATGAGCTCTGCGATCATTGAAGCACCTGATGCACAAGAGGCTGTGCGCGAAGCGAACGATCTACCCATCGAAGCGGACGATGTGCGGTTTGAGGTGGTGCAGGGAGAACTTGCGGAGCGCAACATGGGCATGGAGTCGAGCTGGATTGGCGGGGTCTTGTTTCATCGCCTGATGCAGGTGGTGCTTCCGAGCCATATAGGCTTTGTCTTCCCCTCGGACGCCGGCTATCAGTGCTTTTCAGACGACCCTAAGAAGCTCCGCAAGCCCGATGTCTCCTTCATCGCGCAAGGCAGAATGCCCGTGACGGGAATCCCGCAAGGTTTTCTCAATATCGCACCGGATCTGGCCGTCGAAGTGGTTTCGCCGAATGATCTCTACAGCGAAGTTATGACCAAGGTTGAGGAATATCTTTCGGTTGGTGTGAAGCTGGTGTGGGTCGTGCTGCCTGGGCTGCGACAGATTCAAGTCTTCCGCGCTGACAGCACCAGCACCGTATTGCACGGGCAAGATCAACTGAGCGGTGAGCAGGTTGTTCCCGGCTTCTCCTGTCTTGTTGAGTCCGTCTTTCCTCCACCTGTGACGCCCGCCTAAGCACAGAGCCCAGCACTGAAACGAAGTCATCCCGATGGGACATACCCTCCGAGTCAACTGGGTCATTCTGAAGACGAGCATTGAGGAGCGGTTTGTCTTTCGCGGGGATTTTGCATTTGCGACGCTGGTGCGGTTTCTGCCCATCGTCACGCAGATGTTTCTGTGGAGTGCGATCTACAACACGGGCAGCAACCCGGTGGGGTCGATGAATGGCTACACCTATGCCGATATGGTCGCGTACTACCTGCTAGTGATGGTGGGGCGGGCGTTTTCCAGCATGCCGGGTTTGTCGAGCGGCATTGCGCGTGACGTGCGTGACGGCACCATAAAGAAGTACCTGACGCAGCCGGTCGACATGCTTGACTACCTGTTCTGGTACCGAGTTGCTCATAAGCTGGTGTATTACTTTGTCGCCGTGCTGCCGTTCGCTCTGGTGTTCTACCTCTGTCGTGACTACTTCCCTACTGTCACGTCTCCGACGATCTGGGCAGGCTTCGTGGTCTCTCTGCTGCTGAGCTTCCTCGTCGGTTTTTACCTGGAAGCGTTGCTGGGTCTGGTGGCGTTCTGGTTTCTGGAAGTCAGCTCGCTGTTGTTTATTTATATGATGCTCAACTACTTCCTGTCCGGGCATATGATCCCCTTGGATTGGCTCGGCGACTTCGGCCACTTCGTGCAGTACCTGCCATTCAAGTATCTGGCCTACTTCCCGGCGGCGGTTCTACTGGGCAAGTATCCTGAAGACGTCCTAATCCGCGAAATCGCGATGGAAGCCGGTTGGGCGTTGATCCTGTACCTTGCGTGCCGCGTTGCTTTCCAGCGCGGGGTTCGCCGCTTCAGCGCCGTCGGTGGTTGAGGCTGCGTAACAACTCCCATCAACGTTGCTGTTCTCGCCCTGCAGAGGAGCGAGGAAGAGTCTCTTGTGCCTTCTTACGGCTGTGGGCTGATGTCCCTGAATCCGGATCTACTGCTTTTGGAACGTGTCCGAGCCGGTCATGCCGATGCTTGGGAGCAGTTCATTGCGCGGTATGAGGGTCGCTTGCTGGCGTTTGTGCAGGTGCGGTTGCACGATCAAGGCCGCACTGAAGACGTGGTTCAGGAGACATTCATCGGCTTTCTGACCAGCTTGCCGAATTATGATCCGTCAACGCCATTGGAAGCGTTCTTGTTTTCCATCGCGGCTCACAAGCTGACGGATGCGTTGCGGCGCATGGGACGTCGACAAACGCTGCCGATCCTGATCACCGACGATGCAGGCAACCAGTCGGAACCGGCGGGGCCGGCGCGACGCGCCTCAAGCCTTTACCGCAGCCAGGATGCGCGGGTTGCTGAACGCGAGATCCTGAAGCGCAAACTGTCCGAGCTGATCGGCCAGTGGCTGGTGACGGGCGACTTTGAGCGGCTGAAGTGTGCTGAATTGCTCTTTGTGCTCGGTCGCTCCAACAAGGCGGTGGCTGAGCAACTGCAGATCAGCGAGCAGGACGTGGCCAACCACAAGGCGTTCATCGTGGGCAAGCTGAAAGATGCCGCGCGGGCGGTCTAGCTGGCTCAACCGGCGCAGATGTTCGTGTCGGCATAAGCCGCGCGACCGGCAAAGGCTTTCAGAATCGGGCTCTGTTGCGAAATGCCTCCCGGCAAAAGCGACTGCTTATCCAACGGCATGACCTAACTTCTTCACGGACGGACCAGGCTGGACTGTCGTGTCTTCGCAGCGCGCGAGAGGCCGCTCAGTCAGCTGGACCCGATGAGGATGATCATGTCACAGACTCAGGTTGTGCGCCACATTGTCTCTGCGGCCAACGCTGGCAACACGAAGCTGGCGAAACTGCATCTGCAACGAGCTGCTGAAACCGCTCCGGAAGATCCAGCGGTCTGGATGTGGATGGCGTGGTTTGCCGACTCTCCGTTGAGTGCCATTCACTGCCTGGAGATGGTCAAAGAGGACGAGCGCTACCGAGAGATCGCCGAAGCCGGTCTGACATGGTGCAAAGCGCTGGCGAACTTCAAGACAATTGGAGCCGCTGCGCCTCATGCTCCTGTTCCCGTCGAGCCAGTGGCTGAACTGCCAACCGAAACCGTCGTTGAAGCGGAACCGGTTATTGAAGAAACCATTGCTTCACACGTCGCTGAGGTCGCCCACGACGTCGCGACGACGGTTACTGCGGAAGCCACCCTGGAAGTTGATACTCCGCTTGCCGACGTTGAAGAAGTTGATACCCAGGCCGCCAGCGAAGCCTACTGGGAAGAAGTCGCCAACGACGCGTGGTCGACTTCCACCCGCACCGAAACGCCGCCAGCGTGGCCGACGGAAGAGTTCCCGGTCGCGAATACCGCTGATTGGGACGCTGGCACTCCAGTCGCTGAGGTTGTTGTTCCGCCCCCATTGCCGGTCGGGCCGGAAGTTCCGGCGCCAAGCGATACACGCGATGCGAATACCAGTTGGTTCGGAACATGGCGCTCGATGCCAGCGACCGAACCGCAGGATGTGGATAGTGCGCTCTCTCAAGCCGTCCAACCGGAAGCTTTCAATCCGCCGCCAGCCGCTTGGACGGCCCCGCAACCCATCCGCCCGCCGATGCCGTTCCTGCAGTCGGAACTGCTGGCGGAACTCAACATGACACCTGTGGCCGTTGAAACCGCGACCCAACCGGATCCCGTAGAAACCGCCGCAGCGCCGGCACCAAACAGTGAAACCGACGATGTGGTGGAGCGCGTGGAATCGGTGATGGAATCGATCGATCAGGTTGATGATCACGTAGCGCCAGTTGTTGCGGAAGTGCCTGCGGAAGAAGCTCAACCCGTCTGGCGAGCTGCGAAGTCGGACTGGTTCCAACAAGAGCCGAGCGCTGAACCCAGTGCTGTCAACACGATCGAAGCCGCAGAAGAAACAATTGAGCCGATGATTCCTGCGGCAGTTGTCCCTGCCTTGCCGGTTGCTCAACCACTTTTCCCGTCGCAGCCGGTGCAACGACTGGACGATCTGTGGCGCACGCCGCTCACCGAGTCCGCTCCTTCCGAGGAACCGGTTGCTCAGGCGGCACCCGCAACTTTCGTCGCACCAGCAATACCGACCGAACCGCACGTAGCGTCGGCCAGTGTTACTCCGGCTGCCATCAGCGATCACCCACAGGAAGTGGAGCGTGCTGCCGCGCATTCAGGCCAGACGATTCTGGTGGTGGATGACAGCCCGACCGTCCGCAAGCTGGTCGCCATGACCCTTGAGAAACGCGGTTATAAAGTGGTCAGCGCGTTCGATGGTGTGGCTGCGATTAAAGAAATTGCTACCCACAGCCCGACGTTGATCCTGATGGACGTCAACATGCCGCGTCTGGACGGGTATCAACTCTGCAAGCTGGTGAAGAAGCACGAAAGCACGCGTCATATTCCAGTGCTGATGTTGTCTGGCAAGGACGGCATGTTCGATCGCTTGCGTGGCCGGTTGGTGGGCTGCTCGGGATACATCACGAAGCCGTTTGTGCCCGAAGAACTGGTCGAGGTCGTCGAGCACCATTTGTCGACTGCAGTCGAAGTATAAACGAATTATAGAGTAGTAATTGACGACTAAAAATCTCTCCTCGCCCCGGTAACGGGGAGAGGGGTCGGGGGTGAGGGGCTATCAGACCTCGCTTGCATCTTCTGTCTGGGCCTCAAACTCATAACTCCCGCGCTCCGCGTCTGCCATGAACCTCGACGAATTCAGCAAACAACTGGCCGGCTATCGCAGCCATGGCGTCGAGTCGCAGGACGAACGACTGCACGATGACTGCATTCGGCTGCTGAGTCGCATTGAGGGTCTCTTGGAAGAGATGGGCTCGTCAGTCTCTGGCAAACAGCGCTACGAATCACTCGAATCCGGCAAGGAGATGCTCGTCGAGATCTTTGATTTCATGACGGGCCATTTTGGTTCGCACTCCGTTGCTGCCGAATTGCCGCGAGTTTGTGAACTGCGGGATATGGTGAGTGACGTTCAAGAGCTTGTTCGACCGAGCCTACTGACTAAATTGTTCGGGGCGAAGAACAACTCGGAAGACCTGCGTCATCAGGCTTATCGCCAAGTCGGCGACGAGTTCTCGCAGGTGTACCGCACACTGCTGGCGATTGTGGACGGCAACTTCTCATCACAAGAGAAGTCCAAAGAATGGAGCACCAGCTGCCGAGCCTTCCTCGACGACTTCCGCCGTCGCTGGTAACGCGGGGAGAGTTGAACCGCGGAGAACACAGAGAGAAGAGGGAACGCGGAGACTGCTAGGCGCGCAAGGCCCGTTTGCTTTTTCAGCGCGCCAGGTTACGGCAGCGGTTCTGAGTCGCGTTGGTAGTTACTAACAATTCATTGAATGCCGTCCTTCCATACGAGCTCATGAAAGTTGATGAGTAATCCCAGTTGAAGACCGGTCAACCGCAGGTACGAGATTACCTGTGCCTTGTCGACCGGATGCAGCTTCTCCTTGGCTTTGCATTCCATGATGACACGCCCGGCGATCAGCAAGTCAGCGCGAAAGCCACATTCGAGCTTGATCTCTTCATAAACCACAGGAATCGGCTTTTCCTGCTCAACGCTCAGGCCCAACTTCTCCAGCTCGTATGCCAGGCAAATGCGATACTCGGACTCCAACAAGCCCGGTCCAAGGGCACGATGTACCCGGATCGCGGCACCGATGATCTGCGACGTCAACTCGTTGGTCGTCATCAACCACTCCCAGACTCGTCGATATCAACAACAGCATCTGTCCAACCAGCGATCTCCGCGATCTCTTGCTTCTCCGTGTTCTTTGCGGTTCAAAATTTTCGGACGTTAACTGCAGCTTTCCAGCAGGCGGGCGACGAGGGCGGTCCAGCCGGTTTGGTGGCTGGCGCCGACTCCGCGGCCGTTGTCTCCGTGGAAGTATTCGTAGAACAACACGAGTTCCTTCCAGTGAGGATCATCGGCATAACGCTGATCATCTCCGTGGCAGGGACGGCGACCTTGTCCGTCGGGCAGGAAGAGCAGAGTCAAGCGACGTGATAATTCTTGAGCAACCTGCTTCAGGTTCATCTTCACACCCGAACCCGTCGGGAATTCCACCTGTAGAGAATCACCATAGAAGTAGTGATAACGCTCGAGTGCTTCCACGAGCAGATAATTCACCGGGAACCAGATTGGCCCGCGCCAGTTCGAATTGCCTCCAAACATGCCTGATGTGGACTCGGCGGGCACGTATTCAACGCGATGCTCTTCACCACCGGCCCAGAAGACATAGGGCTTGTCTTTGTGAACTCGAGACAGCGCTCGAATGCCATATGGCGAAAGGAATTCGTTCTCATCGAGTACGTATTTCAGAACGCGTTCCAGCCGTTCGCGCGATGGAATGGCCAGCAGACGATGCACTCCGTCACCGTGGCCGTCGAGCGGTTCCACATCCATGTAGGCGATGTTCCGGGCCAGATCCGTGCGGTGACTCAGGAACCATTCCATGCGCTTGCGGAAGCCGTGCAGTTTGGAAATGACGTCCTGTTCCAGCACTTCACAGGTGAAGAGCGGAATAATACCCACAATCGACCGAATACGCATGGGCATCGTTTGCCCGTTGGTATGCAACTGGTCGTAGTAGAAGCCGTCTTCCTCGTCCCACAAGCCGGATCCACCCAGACAGTTCATCGCGTCTGTGATAGCCACAAAGTGCTCGAAGAACTTGGAAGCGATGTCTTCGTAAGCGGGGTCGCCCGCCGCCAGTTCCAGCGACATCGACAACA
Source organism: uncultured Planctomycetaceae bacterium (assembly GCA_964386705.1). GTDB lineage: Bacteria > Planctomycetota > Planctomycetia > Planctomycetales > Planctomycetaceae > AM-0621. The sequence goes on along the minus strand of CAYLTY010000041.1, from coordinate 29,578 downwards.
TGGTCGCGCAGTAGAACGCCATCCAGGCTGTACCGTCGGCTTGCTCAAGCTGTCCGCCACCGGGCAACGGCTTCGATCGGTCAAACACTCCGATATTATCCAGCCCGAGGAAGCCGCCGGAAAACAGATTGTTACCTTCGGTGTCCTTGCGATTGACCCACCACGTGAAGTTGATAAGTAATTTATTAAAGACGCGAGCCAGGAAGACGCGGTCGCGCGAACCGCGCTTGCCGGTCATCTTGTAAACACGCCAGCAGGCCCACGCGTGCACGGGCGGATTCACGTCGCTGAAGGCGAATTCATACGCCGGGATCTGGCCGTTCGGGTGCATGTACCACTCGCGCAGCATCAGCACCAATTGTTCTTTCGCAAAGTCTGGATCGATGCGCGCGAAGGGCAGCATGTGGAAGGCCAGGTCCCATGCCGCGTACCAGGGATACTCCCACTTGTCCGGCATCGAGATCACGTCGCGATTGAAGAGATGCATGAAGTCGTGGTTGCGACCATGCTTGCGTGATGCTGGCGGCGCGGGTTGATTCGGGTCGCCGTCGATCCACGGCTTCACCGCGTAGAAATAAAACTGCTTCGTCCACAGCAGCCCGGCATAGCACTGCCGAGCCACGTTGCGCTGCTGTTCATTCTGCTTGGGCGGCAGTTTCAGCGCGAAGTACTCGTTCGCCTCCTTGACCCTTGCGGCGTACGTCGATTCGAACTCGGCGCCCAGAGGATGCTTCAGAGCGTCGGCTTTCTCATCGCGCAGGCGCATCCGCACCGTCTGCTGTTCGCCTGCGGGTATATTTAATACATAATACGCGGCAGCCTTGGTTCCAACGCCATGAGGATTCACGGCTTCCTGCTTCCCGTGAATCACATACTGGTGGAACGCGTCTTTCACATACGGCGTCTGATTCGGCTGTCCAAAAACGTGCTCGAAGTTGGTTTCGTTCTCGGTGAAGAGCAACTCGGGATCTTGTCCGTCCGGAGCCTGTCCTACGTCCCAACGCATGTTGCCCAGCGGTCGATGTTCAACATGCACGCTGTGGTCGTTGAGCCATGTCAGCTTGGGTTTGACCGGATCGCAGCCGTCATGCGTCGCTCCCCAGGACCACGCGTTGCGGAACCACAGTGTGGGCAGCAAATGCAGAGTCGCCGCGTCGGGACCTCGATTTGCTACGGTGATCTGTATCAGGATGTCGTCCGGCGCCGCCTTGGCGTATTCCACCGTGACGTCAAAGTAGCGGTTCTCGTTGAAGATCCCAGAATCGGCCAGCTCAAATTCGGCTTCAAACTTGTTCCGGTGACGATTCTCCTGGCTCAAGCGACCATAGGGATATTCCGCCTGGGGGTACTTATAGAGTCCCTTCATGTAGGAATGCGTCGGCGACGAATCGAGGTAGTAATAGCACTCTTTGACGTCTTCGCCGTGGTTGCCTTCAGGGCCCGTGAGGCCGAACAGTCGTTCCTTCAGAATCGGGTCGCGACCGTTCCACAAGGCGACAGCAAAGCACAAGCGGCACTCGCGATCGCAGATGCCGAGGAGCCCGTCCTCGCCCCAGCGATACGCTCGGCTGCGGGCATGATCGTGCGGGAAGTAGTCCCAGCAGTTGCCCCATTCCGAATAGTCCTCGCGGACGGTGCCCCATTGCCGCTCAGAGAGATACGGCCCCCAACGCTTCCAGTTCGCCGTTCGTTCCTGAGACGCCAGCAAGCGCATTTCTTCAGCGGTCATCTATGAGTGCCTCCCTGTGTCGATCGAAGATCACCGTCGCCCGCGAACTCTAGTGTTCAGATCCCCGGTCTGTCGCGTCATGCCAGCTGCTTGAGAGACTAGGAAAGAGGTAGAAACGCAGAGGTCGCAGAGGGACGGGAGATCGCTGGTCGTCAACGGGTCGCGCGGCGTATGGGCCCTCAGCAGTTTTCGGCATGGTTTCCCCGAGAAGGAAGATGCTCTTTCAAGCCTCTCTTGCCAGATCCGGAAGGGCGATGCGCTGAGAACTTGGACTCGAGCGCAAAACAGCGATCTCCCTTTCCTCTGCGACCTCTGCGTTTCAAATCTTCTTCTGCCGCTGAGTGACTTCCCATCGGCTACGCACGTCTCAGGGCGTTGCTATAGAAGTAGACAGGAACTCCAGCCAGTAACGGGAGCAGCGCCAGCCATGTCAGGTCCTGGGCGTAGAGGATGCTTTGATACAGCATGAAGCCGCAGGTGCCGCAGAAGATTAGCGGGGTGATGGGATAGAGAGGAACCCGGAACCCGCTTGTGTCACCGATGGAGCGGGCGCGGAAGATGAACAGAGTGAAACCGTTAAGCAGGAAGAAACTCCAGAAGACCGGAGCCGTTGCGGCCAGCAGGGTGTCGAAGCCGCCGAAGTATTTGTCCCACGGAATCGGAGCTCGGCCCAACCAACTGACGCTCCAGTCGACTCCCGCTCGTCCGGTCGCAGTGCCGACGGTCAGGATCAACAGTGATGTCATCAACGCTTGAACCAGCAGCGCGGAGACTGGTGATCCCGATCCCGCATGCAGGCGGCCCAGCCGCGCGAACAGCGGATGCTCGACGCCCATCGCAAAGTACAGCCGCGAGCCCGTGAAGATCATGCCGTGAATGGCCCCGAGTGCCGACGCCATCACCAGCAGCCCGACAACCTTCGTCGCTGAGTCTCGAATCGCGGGACTCAGCCAGGTGGCTTGAGCCATCAGGTCCGAAGCGGGCGTAAACGAAGTGCGCAGGCGACTCAGGCCGAGTCCCTGCAGATAGGCCCAATTCACCAGCACGTACAGCACGGCGATGGCCAGCATGCCGCCCGTCAGTGCTCGAGGGATGTTGCGGTGTGGTTCCCGGACTTCAGCCGACGCGAAGGCCGCGTCGTTCCAGCCGCCGTACGCGTAAAGCACTAGAATCATCGCCAGTCCGACATTGGAATCTTTGGCGGGAATCGACGTCACCAGAGACTCCGGCGCCGAGGAGCTAAACCCGACCACCAGCAAGCTCAATAGGCCGATCACCTTGATGGAGGTCAGAACGTTCTGCACCAGCTTGCCGGACTTCACTCCGAGAATATGGATGGCGGTCAGAGTCCAGATAGCGCTGATAGCCCACCACACTCCGAGGTGTGGATTCGAACCACTGAGCTGCACGGCATAGTCCGCGAAGACATAGGCCATCGTGCCGACCGCGCCGCTGAAGACTCCGGTCAGCTGAGCCCAGCCGTATAGAAAGCCGACCTCACGCCCAAGGCCGCGTGTAAGAAACAGATACTCGCCGCCACCCTGCTTGAATCTTGTGGCCAGCTCGGCGTAGCAGAGTGCTCCCACCAGGCACAGTCCGCCCGCCAGAGCCCACAAGCCCAGCCCAGCGATGCCGCTGGGCACGTTCGAAAACACAATCGCCGGGACCTTGAAGATCGATACGCCAACGACGATTCCCACGATGATACTGATCGCGTCCCAGACGCTGAGCGACTCGCGAGCAATCACCGTTGCTGGGTTCGAAGCGGCTTCTGGCTTCTGATCATCAGGGGCGGGGGCAGGTGCAGTCATGCGGGTCTCATGGAACAAGGAGAGGCCCCGGTGTTGTATGGTGGAGGCCATCATCCCTTGAAGAGCCAATAGCGCCGCCGTCTGGCAGTTGCTACAGTCTTGGACCGAATTGAGCTCCGGCGAGCGTTCGTCGATCGGGCTCCGCGTGCTGGTTCTGCATGGCTTTCCAAGGAACTATTCATGAGCGAGATCGCTGCATCGAAGGCGTCCCAGAATGTGGCTGGCTGCAATCGTCGCGAAGCTCTGCAGGTAGCGGGTGCGGCGTTGGGTTCGGTGCTGCTCCCGCAGTGGATCACGTCAGCCGCAGGAGCTGATGCACCGCAACTGACGCCGCTCAATCGCTTCCCGCGCATGGTGCAGGACCACTTCGAATCGCTGGCTGTCGCTGCGGAAAAAGTAGGACAAACTCGGAAGAGCTTCCTGAATTCGAAAGAAGACGCTGAGGCATACGTGCGGACCGTACGCAGTCTGATCCGGCTGTGCTTCGGGCCGGAACCGGAACGCACGCCGCTCAATCCACGCATCATGGGCGTCGTCGAACGGGACGCCTATCGCATCGAGAAAGTACTGTTCGAGAGCCGGCCGGGGTTCCTGGTGTCAGCGAATCTGTATGTCCCCAAGGACCGTAAGTTCCCGCTCCCCGGGGTAGTCGGCTCGTGCGGCCATTCGGCCAATGGCAAGGCGGGCGACACCTACCAGAGCTTCGCACAGGGGCTCGCGCGGATGGGTTATGTCGTGCTGATCTTCGATCCGATCGGGCAGGGCGAGCGCCTGCAGTACGTGGATGAGAACTTCAAACCGCGGCGCGGCATTGGTGTCTCAGAGCACCTCTACGCCGGCAACCAGCAATTCCTTGTGGGTGAGTTTTTTGGATCGTGGCGCGCCTGGGACGGCATTCGGGCGCTGGACTACTTGCTGACGCGACCCGAAGTGGACCCGAAGCATGTGGGTATCACTGGCAATTCGGGCGGCGGCACGATGACCACCTGGCTCTGTGGTGTGGAGTCACGCTGGACGATGGCTGCTCCGGGCTGCTTCGTGACGACGTTCCGCAGGAATCTGGAGAACGAACTGCCGCAGGACACCGAGCAATGTCCGCCGCATGCGATGGCGCTGGGACTGGATCATGATGACTTTCTGGCCGCGATGGCTCCGAAGCCCGTCGTGATACTGGCCAAGGAACGCGACTTCTTCGACGTGCGCGGGTCGCAGGAAACGTTCGAACGACTAAAAAAGCTCTATACGGTGTTGGGTGCGCCCGACAACATTCATCTGCATATCGGCCCGACGGAACATGGTTACTCAATTGAAAACCGCGAGGCGATGTATCGCTGGTTTAATCGCGTGACCGGAATTTCAAATAGCCAGGCCGAACCAGCCATCACGCTGGAGAAAGATGAAACATTGTACTGTGCTCCGCGCGGACAAGTGGCTGAGCTGAATTCGCGATCGGTCTTTGAATTCACGCGTGCGCGTGCGGTGGAGCTGGCCAAGCAGCGAACGCCGTTGTCTGGTCATGCTTTGCAGGTGAAGGTGCGGCACGCGTTGAACTTGGGCGAACTACCAAAGACCGCGCCGGAATTCCGGATTCTGCGTGGCTCGGGCCAGCGGAAGTATCCCTTGGCTAGCACCGCGACCTATGCCGTCGAAACAGAATCGGAGGTCTATGCAATTGTAACGCGACTCACTGAAACCCCGACGGTATCACGTCCACCGCGTGGGTCGGCGCGGGTGATGTTGTATATTTCTCATCATTCCGCCGACGCAGAATTGCGCGACGAGCCGTTGGTCAAAGATCTGCTGGCTACCGAGACGGCGGTGCCATTCTTCGCCTGCGACGTGCGCGGCATTGGGGATTCTCAGCCGAATACCTGCGGCGTCGATCAGTTCCTGCGTCCGTATGGCAGCGACTATTTCTATGCCAGTCATTCACTGATGCTGGATCATCCTTACGTTACCCAGAAGACGCGCGATGTGTTGCGAGTCATCCAGTTTCTGGCGGACAACGGGCACACCGACGTGCATCTCATCGCGCGCGGCTGGGGCACCATTCCCGCGGCTTTCGCAGCGCTGCTGTCCGACAATGTCACTCAAGTCACGCTCAAGCAGGCCCCGAAGTCTTATGAAGAAATCGCAACGAGCGAAGCCTATTCCTGGCCGCTGTCGTCCTTCGTGCCGGGCATTCTGAAGGAGTTCGATTTGCCGGACATCTATCGCGAACTTGCCCAGAAGCGCCTGACGCAGATTGATCCACAAGGCGCTGTCGCGAAGTTCTGATGGGAGCCGCAACAAACAACCGCGGTTGATTCACGCGCGAACTTCTTCGCTCCCCTCGCCCCGCGTGCGGGGAGAGGGGCTGGGGGTGAGGGGCGAATGCTACTCTTAGCCTTGGCCGTCATGTTTCTGCAGCAACTTGCCCATGCTGATGCGCTCTTCCACGCGATACCCCAGCGTCTGATAGAACGCCGCAACCGCCGAGTTCCCCTGCACGATCTGCAGATTGACTTTCAAGCATCCCCGAGCCATCAGCGCACGCTCGGCATGTTGTACCAGCGCCGACCCGAGCCCCTGATGCCGTCGATCCGGCGTCACGGCCAGCGAGTACAACCACCCGCGATGCCCGTCATACCCCGCCATAATCGTCCCGACGACGACTCCATCCACAACCGCCACAAAGAACAACCCATCGTCCACCGCGACCTTCTGATCAATCGCCAGTGCCGGAGCATTATGCGGCGCGTCATACCCGAATACCGCTTCCCAGAGAGCAACTACCTGCTCGCGATGAGTCGAATCAACGAAAGACGTGATCTGAAAGGATGACTCAGTCATTTGAGAGACCAGATACTGTCACGATGGAAGAAAGGCGATAGGCTACAAGAATTGAGCCATACGGACGAGAGCTTCGTTGCATCGGGATCTCATGCGCTTCAAACAAAAGCAGTTCAACATCCAGAAAATTTCCGTCAATGTGCTGTGGGTTCTACTGCTCCTTGGCATGGCTTTTATTATTCGAGAGATCATCGCATTTGTGAGATCTCTAGACCTCAATATACACTTAAATACGGTCAGATTCGATTTGGAGAAGTATGCCGATCGTAACCAGCAGGATGTCCCACAGAAAACTGGCAGCAAAGAAGAGCATTCCTGGCGAGCCATTCTTGCTGCCCAAGCCCAAGAGAGAGAATCAGCCGGTGATATCAAGTTGCCGTACAACTTTGGTCTGAGCTGGCGGGACGAAATTAATCGCCACAACGACTTTCGGTGGCCCGTAGCGAACGCTGACGGGACCGCCAAGTTCTTGGGAATCTTTAATGAGGACGGCAGTTGGTTTTGGTCCGTCTATAGCGGCGTGCAGCACCATCCCGGATGCCCCAAGCCCAAGCACGGAAACGGTCTCAAACCTGTGATGCTGGTTGCACTACCTGGCAGCGGTGTCATGTGGAATGAGCCGGTTGATATTGTGTATCACCGAGCGAGTCATACGCTGACGCTACGCGGCAAAGTTCTGGATCCGAAGCGATTGTCGGAATGCCAAACCATTCGTTATGCGCATGGCCTCTCTCGCTTTCCACGAACCTCGGATCCCCAACAGATCATGGATCTGTTGCTCGGCGATCCTGAAATATCAGGCAGGTCGCTCACTGACGCTGAACGCGAGGCCGCTTTCACTCCACCTCCGCCGTGTCACTAAAAGCGACGCCGAGCGGAAGGCGGTATTTACTCCGACGGAACTATGTTACTAAATGATGCTCGAAGGATTGAACTCTTCTCGGTTTTTCGCTCCAGACGGAGAGCTCGTGGTATGGGCTTCCAATTAGTTTTTTCGTGCATCGCGCTCGTGTTGCTTCTGCCGTCATCTTGCCCGGGTGAGCCACCTGCCTCGAGCGAAATCGAGGCCACCATTGAGGTGGAGCAACGCATCATTCGCCAAGGGCAGGCAATTTCCGTTGTCATCCGGCTGAAGAACACCAGCGATCGAGACCTCACCTTATTCAATAAGAAACTCGATCCGAAGATCGAACGTCCCCTGCGAATCAACGTCACGGACGCCGATGGAAAGCTCGTGGGCGATCAACTGGAGTCGGTCTTCAAGAGCATTCGTTTTGAGTACTGCGACGACGATTGGGCACCTCTTGGGAGAGGTCAAGAAACTGCCATTCAGCACCGTGGACTCGCAATCGCAACGGGTGACCTCACTTTGAAACCCGGAGTCTATCGTGTCCAAGTTGCCGTGATGAAAAGGCTGCTGGCTCCGCAACCGCCGCCGTCGAAGGCGATCATGGGCGACGTCTTCTATATCCCTCAAGCGGGACGATTCATGTCTCGAAAGCGAGCCGAGGAGATGCGCGAGACCATCACCGAATCAAACGTCGTTACCTTCAAAGTCACCCCGAGACAATTCTGATCAGGACAGCAGCGCGTTAATCACATGAGCCTCTTCGACTCCGGTCAGTTTGGCGTCGAGGCCTTGGGTGCGGTATGTGAAGCGTTCGTGGTCGAAGCCCATCAGGTGCAGGATGGTGGCGTGCCAGTCGTGCAGGTGGACGGGGTCTTTGACGATGTTATACGAAAAATCGTCGGTCTCGCCGTGGATGATACCACCCTTGATACCGCCTCCGGCCATCCAGATGGTGTAGCAGCGAGGATGGTGGTCTCGGCCGTAGTTGGTCTTGGACAGGCCACCTTGTGAGTAGATGGTGCGACCGAACTCGCCACCCCAGATGACCAGAGTCTTATCCAGCAGCCCGCGTTGCTTGAGGTCTTGAATCAAGCCGTAGCTGGATTGGTCCACGTCGCGGCATTGATCGGGCAGACGGCCGGCGACGTTGGCGTGGGTATCCCAATTGTTGTGATAGACCTGCACGAAGCGGACTCCGCGTTCCACCATGCGGCGGGCCAGCAGCACGGTGTTGGCAAACGTGCCGGGCTTCTTGGCGGCTTCGCCGTACAGGTTGAAGGTGCTTTCTGGTTCTTTCGCGAGATCGGTCAGGTCCGGCACGCTGGACTGCATGCGGAAGGCCAGTTCGTACTGCTGAATGCGCGTGCGAGTTTCCGGGTCACCAATTTCTTGAGCAGTCAGCTCGTTGAGCTGATTCAAGCCATCGAGCGTCTTGCGGCGGATGTCGCTGGGGACTCCAGGAGGATTGTTGATATAGAGAATCGGATCGCCTGCGTTACGAAAGCTGGTCGCGGCGTATTCGCCCGGTAGATATCCCGACTGCCACAGCCGCGCCGAAATGGCCTGTACCTGTTCGGTGTTCGTCGGCTTGGCGACCATCACCACGAACATTGGCAGGTTGTCGTTCAGTGAACCGAGTCCATAACTCATCCACGATCCCAAACACGGTCGGCCGGTGACCTGATTACCTGTCTGAATGTAGGTAATGGCGGGTTCATGATTGATAGCCTCGGTGTTCATGGACCGGATGAAAGCCAGGTCATCGGCCATCTTCGCGGTCCACGGCAGCAGTTCCGTGACCCACATACCGGACTGGCCATGCTGCTTGAACTGGAACTTGGACGGCGCGATCGGAAACCGCGCCTGACCTGAAGTCATGGTCGTCAGTCGTTGGCCCTTGCGGATGGACTCCGGCAGGTCCTTGTCGTACCAGTCCTGCATGACCGGCTTGTAATCGTAGAGGTCCATCTGCGGCGGACCACCGACGCAATGCATGTAGATAACGTGCTCGGCCTTGGTCGCATGATGAGCCAGCGTCTTGCGGATGTTGGCCGCGGCAGCTTCTGCTCCAAACGCGGAACTGCCTGCGATGCCTCGCTCATTCGCCGCCAGAGCCGCGAGTGCACCCCACCCCAAAGCATGCGAACCCTGCTTGAAAAAGTATCGCCGAGTCAGTTGCTGACCGTATTGTTGAAAGAGGTTCATGGTCGAGGCTCCAAAGGAACTAGCAGGCAAGCAAAGTGAATGCGATCAAGTCTCAATTAACGTAGTTGCTCAACCATCGGGCGTATCGAGAAGCAACTGGAACCTGCTGGCTAATTCAGGTGGTAGTCGCTTGGTCCAAGATGCGTCCAAAAGGCCGACATCCAGCATGTCACGAATGTGAGTCCGGTCTTTGTCCCGGTTCGAGGTCAGTTTCATGCGCAGCAAGGCCTCCAGCTGTAATACGCTGAAGTCGGCAGCAGCTTCTGATTCAGTGACCTCAGGAGCGGGAGATGTGTATTCGGGCCGAACTTTCTCGCCCGCGAAAATGATACGCACGGCATCTTTAGGAGTTGCGTTCGCCCCATCCAGAAACATATGCACTCCGTGCAGTTCGTGATACACAAACCCTGCCGCTTCCAGGCATGCGATAACATTCTGTAAGTCGTCGCGGCGGATCAGGATGTCGACGTCTTTGGTGAATCGAACAGCCCCTTCATCGACGCGTCCAACCCACTCGGCAACGGCATTTCCGCCCAAGACCGCATAGGGGATCTGTGAGTGGCTGAGCAGACTTGTTACACGCAACAGCCGTTCACGAACACGCTCGATACCCATAGCGACTCGCTCCCAGCCACTTTTTGGTACGGATTGAATCATCTAGTTACCTCACACGAAGGCGGAACGCAGACCTCATTTCTTCGCGACTACTTGTTCAACACTTCGTCCAGGTTCAGCAGTTCGTTGCTGAGCATCGTCCAGGCGGCGAGCTCCTTGGGTGACAGGCTGGCGTCGGGTTTGGATTCTCCGACGGCGATGAGTTGCTTCGCGTCGGCTTCGTGGGACTTATAGAAGTCGTCCAAAGCCGCGAACGAACTTTGGATGATGGCCAGTTCGTTCGGGCGGAACGGACGGGCTAGCAGACGATGGCTGATGAAGTTGATCCGCGACTCGAACGTTGAACCGCCCTGCTTCAGGGTCAGCGTCGCCAGCTGACGAGCGGCTTCGATGTATTGCTCGTCGTTGAGTGTTGCCAAGGCCTGCAACGGCGTGTTGGTACGTTCGCGACGCACTGTGCACGTTTCGCGATTGGGAGCGTTGAAGACTTCCAGCATCGCGGGCGGGGCACTGCGTTTCCAGAAGGTATACATACTGCGGCGATACAGCGAATCGCCGGTATCACGTCGATAATCACGAGTATTAGAACCGAGCATCGCGACAGCTTCCCACACACCAGCCGGTTGATACGGCTTGACGCTCGGACCGCCGATCCTCGGCACCAGTATGCCACTCACCGACAGCGCCGAATCGCGGATCATCTCGGCATCCATGCGGAAGCGTGGACCACGCGCGAGCAATCGATTGGCAGGGTCGCGTTCCTGCTTTTGAACTGTTGTGACCGCCGATTGCTGATAAGTCGACGACAGGAAAATCTGTTTGAAGAAGCGTTTGACGTCCCAACCGTGCTCGCGGAAATCGATGGCCAGCCAGTCGAGCAGCTCGGGGTGCGAAGGCAGTTCGCCCGCTACTCCGAAGTCACCCGCCGTCTTCACGAGGCCGTTGCCAAACACTTCCTGCCAGAAGCGGTTGACAGTCACGCGCGCGGTCAGAGGATGGTCGGCCCGCAGCAGCCACTGAGCGAAGCCGAGGCGGTTCTTGGTAGCGTTCTGCGGCATCGGTGGCAGAAAGGCCGGAGTACCGGGCTTCACCGGATCGCGCCGCTGGTCGTATTCGCCGCGGAAGAGGATGAACGCCATCGCCTCTTCGTTCTTCTCTTGCGACACGTGAGTCACCGTGCCGCGCGCTTTGATAGCGGCTTGCTCGGTTTCCAGTGACGACGCCTTCGCAGTCAATTCCTGGAAGGGTTTGTCGTTTGTGCCCAGCCACCAGCCATACAGATCATTCTTCTCGGCGTCGGTGCGCTGATCAGCAGCTTTAGCCAGGATCGTCGCGAACCGTGACGACTTCGCCAGCACTTCAACTTCCGGTTGCGCGAGAGCTCGGTGGTAGAGTCGCAGTTCCGAGAGTCCCGCCGCATTCAACGGTTCACCTTTGTTGCGCGAACCGATCTTCAGCGGAGCCGTCGGTGGTGAATCAGTCTTGAGTTTGTCGTTCTCGACAAGCGTCTTTTGAGGAGTACCGTTGTAGTACACCTTCACGCCAGCCGCCGTGCCGGAGCCATCATAGGTCACAACGACGTGAGTCCATTCATTGCCCTTCACTTGAGCTTCGGCGACGACCTTCAAGGCGTCTTCCGGCCAGCTGTGAATGAGGTGTGTGCCGACGCGACGACCCTGCACCCAGAAGTCCCAGCCGCGATAATCCTTTGACTGATCTTCCATGCGCGAGCAGATCGCGCCCTGTGAATCGTTCGGCGACAACTTCAACCAGGCGGACATCGAAAAGGCCTGATTCCGCTTGAAATCACCGATGTTGCCGAGGTCTGCGGCGGCACCTTGCAACTGCAGAGCTTTCGCTCCTGCCGTGATGCCGTCTTGCCACTTCGCGGTTTTGGTCAGCTTGAAGGACTTTTGCTCGGTACCGACGGTCGCGGAGAAGGCCTCGCCTTGTCCCTCGGCCAAGGGAGCGAACAGCGCCTGACCTTCAGTCGGTGCGCCGGGCCCGAGCGCGTCCGGTTTCGCACTAGCGAGCCATTCGTCGAACTGAGGTCGAGCGGCTTTGCGGCGCTCCTCGACAGCTTTCTTAGCCGCTGGCACTTCGCCCGCAAGAGCTTCCAGACGCGGCCGATCTTCCATCAGCGGCACAGTCAGGATGGGCGGCGTATCTTTGATGTTGCCGTCCATCGCACTCTGTGTTGAGTTATTGAAGAACGCAGCCATCTCATAGAATTCGCGCTGCGTCAGCGGATCGAACTTATGGCTGTGACACACCGCGCAACCAGCCGTCAGGCCGAGCCAGACTTGTGAAGCGGTGTCCGTGCGGTCTCGGGTATAAAGCACATAATACTCTTCTGGAATTGTACCACCTTCACTGGTAGTAATATTGCAGCGATTGAAACCGGTGGCGACTCGTTGCTCTAACGTCGGTTCCGGTAACAGATCGCCCGCCAGTTGTTCCAGAGTGAACTGATCAAACGGCTGATTCTTGTTGAAGGCGTTGATCACCCAGTCGCGATACGCCCACATCTCGCGATAGTTGTCAAAGTGAATGCCGTGCGTGTCCGCGTAACGGGCGACGTCGAGCCAATAGCGGCCACGGTGCTCACCCCAAAGCTGCGTCGCCAGCAGTTTGTCGATGTATTTTTCATAGGCGTTGGCCGACGCATCGCTGATGAATCCCTCAACCAACTCGGCCTTTGGAGGCACGCCGGTGATGTCGAGGGCGACTCGCCGCGCCAGAGTCCGGCGATCTGCCTGAGGAGCCGGCTGCAATCCCGCTGCTTCGAGTCGCGCGAGCACGAACGCGTCGATCGGATTCTTCACCCAGGCGGCGTTCCTGACCGTCGGCTGCGCGGGGCTGGTGGGAGTAATGAACGACCAGTGTGGTTCGTAGTGGGCTCCTTCGGCGATCCAGCGCTTGAGGATGTCAATCTGCTCGGGCTTCAGCTCTTTCTTGGTGGCTGGCGGCGGCATGACCTCCTCAGGGTCTTTGCTGACGATCCGTTTGAGTAAGTCGCTGTCTTCCGGTTTGCCGGGCTTGATGACTCGCAGAGCGGCGTCGCGCTGGTCGATCCGCAGCTCCGTCTTTCGGGCTGCGCTGTCCGGTCCGTGACAACTGAAGCAGGCTTCAGCCAGAATCGGGCGCACGTCTTTGTTGTAGGAGAGCTTCGCATCTGCGGCCTGCAGATCAGCGGCTGAGAGCAGGAAGAGAACGCACGCTGCCAATGAGACAAACGGGTGGCTCATAGCGAATCCTCGTGAGGCAGGAGGGTTACTGTCGGGCGGGAAGTGTGGCGGAAGGTCGGGCGTTTGCTTCAACAGATCATAAGTGCAACGCACGACTAGTTTGGAGCCACATTTCAGATACAGGCTGACAAAACCCGGTCCACTTGCCAACCGGGCGACGGGTTGTGGAACAGCCTGCCGGATCGGACAGCGGCGAGTCTTTGAGTGTTTTCACTCGCCGGTCGTTCGCGAAGCGCTGCCCCTGCGTTCCAAGCCTTTTTGTGGGGACTTGCCTCATCATCCACCCGGCGAACTGGCCAGGCCCGCGCCCGCTTCGATGGAAGTCATCCAGTGCAGGAGACTAACATCGGACCCAAATGCATTTCTTTTTGCTTTTCTGGAGTCAGTTACGATGAGTCAGAAGTTGCGACGTGTGGCCATTCTGTTCTCGGGCGGTCCTGCCCCGGCAGCGAACGCGGTGATCTCGGCGTGCGCGGCGTCGTTCTCGCGATCCGGCATTCAGGTCGTGGGCGTCATGAACGGCTACCGTCATTTGATGGAGTTCGCGCCCGGCAACCCGATGGTCGAGAACCGCGACTACATCATTTTGAATCAGCAGCGCCTGAAGCGAACTCGCAACCAGCGCGGCATCATCATCGGCACTGCCCGAGCGAATCCCGGCAAGCTGATCTCGTCGCCAGCGGATCTCGATAACGCCGAGAAGACGGCGCCGATGAAGACCGTCTACGAAGCTCTGTGCTCGCTCGACTGCGACGCACTGGTTTCGATCGGCGGCGACGACACGCTGAAGACCGCCAACAAGTTCAAGCTCTATCAGGATCACCTGCCCGAAGGCAGCCGCAAACTGCCGGTGGTGCACATCCCAAAGACCATCGACAACGATTACAACGGCATTGACTTCACGTTCGGCTACTTCACCGCCGTGGACGTGCTGGCTGGTGAAATTCGCAACCTCGTTGCTGACGCCGAAGCGGGCGAGGCCTACTTCATCTGCGAGACGATGGGTCGCAGCGCTGGTTGGCTGGCCTATGGTGCCGCTATCGCGGGCGAAGCCAGCCTGGTGCTGAGCGTCGAAGACATCGTTGGTGATCTGGCCGCTGAAGAAGAAACCACCAACCCGAAGACGGGTCAGGTCGGCAAGCGCAAGATCATGAACATCGACAATGTCGTGAAGAAGATCGTCAAGACGATGCGCGTGCGCGAAGAGCGTGACGGCAAGGCCTTCGGCGTCGTGGTGATGGCGGAAGGACTCGCCGAGTTCATGCCGTCGAAGCAGCTCGAAGGCATCGCGCGCGACGATCATGGACATATCTCGGTGGCTCAAGTGGATCTCGGCAAGCAGTTCGCGAAACTGGTCGCGGCGGAGTTTAAAGCTCAAACCAAGCACGCCCGCAAAGTCACCGGCGTGCAACTCGGGTATGAGTGCCGCTGCGCTCCGCCAAACGCTTTCGACGTCATGCTCGGCAGCCAGCTCGGTGTCGGTGCTTATCGCGCCATCGCTGAGCAGGGCCTCAACGGCGTGATGATCTCCATCGTCGGCCAATTGGACCTGCGCTACGTCCCGTTCGAAGAACTGGTCGACCCGGCCACACTGGTCACGGTCGTGCGGTATATCGAGCAGAACTCCGACTTCCAGAAGCTGGCCCGCTTCTTGGAAACCCACATTCCATAATCGTCAGCCTGATGTAGTAGTCAGCAAGCAGCGGCTCAGTCATTTCAAAAATCGAAGCGACTGAGCCGCTGTCGTTTTTCATGAGCCGAGCGCGTGATTTCATAATGCAGGGCGCCGCAACTTCGGAAACTGACTGCCCTCGCAACCGTTTGATGCCCAGTGCGTGGAACCATGAGTCTGTCCAAACAAAACTTTGATGTTCAGTAAATCAGCGGATTCTGAGAGAATTTGATCAGGACATCCTTGGCTCCGGCCGTCGTGGTCGAGGTAGTTTTCTCAGGAGTCGGATCATGGCTGGCAAAGCAATTCAGCGAACAATCAGTTTTTGTTTGCTGATCTTGGCTGGCTGTATCACCAAACCCCTGCCGGAAATCCCGGCCACGTCGTTTAGCCCGCACACTGATGCCGTTTATTGCATTGCGTATTCACCCGACGGGCAGCAGATTGCGACCGGGCATTTCCCCCTGGATCCGCAGGGAGTTCGAGTCCAGTACGCTTCGCCACCGCGCGGTTACGTCCGGTTATGGTCGGCGGAGCTAAGTGGTGAGTCGGGATTCATCGCTGGCGGTCAACAGGACGAAGTTGCCATCCCGACCTTCGCGAAAGATGGCTCGTTGATTGTCCATGGGACCAAGGAACTCATGTTCTGTGATCCTACTGGCGCGATTCGAGAGCGGCGTGAAATCTTGAGACCATTCGCCCTGGATGCCGACCATCAACTGGTGGCTTGCCTGACTGATGATGCTGAACCAACTCGTGTTGTCGTGCGAAATCTTGAAGGCGCATGCCTCTCTGGTGAACTGCACAATCCCACCGGGAAATCACTCAGCGTGGGTATGGTCCGAGCATTTTCGCCAGACGGCCAGTTGCTTGCCACGTCGCCGGAATGGGCAGGAAATGAGGTGTTGATTTGGGATTGGGCGAGGGGTCTCGTCGTTGATCAGTTTGATCACAGCGGTCGCGCTCCGTTCTTCCACAAGCTCGCCTTCAGCAAGTCATCAAGCATCGTTGCGACCATTCACTCAGAGAATGAAATTCGCTTGCGAGACATCAAATCGAGACAACTCGTTCACAGCTTCCGGCAGGATCGTGGGCACCCGTATGACCTGTGTTTTTCATCTGACGACAGATTGTTGGTGCTCTGCGGCGAGGGCGATTCAAAGGAAAAGAAGAAATTCGGGTTCCTCATCGTCTGGGATGTGGAATCGGGTCAGCAATTAGCCAGCATCAAACGGTCCGATGTCTGGGGTATCACCGCCATTGAGTTCTCGCCCGACGGCCAGACGCTGGCTGCGGGTTTGAGTAATGGAAGTTTAGTGACCTACAGCCGCCAGGATCTGCTAAAGTAGCCTCGTTCTGAGGTCCACTTGAGCGAAAGGCACTGGCATGGAACTCGATGATGAACTCTGCCTTTGCTTTCATGTGACGAAGCGGAAGGTGACCAACTTCATTCGCATGCACGGCTTGAAACGGCCGAGCCAGTTAAGCGAATGCTATGGCGCTGGCACTGGCTGCGGCTGGTGCATTCCGTATCTGCGGAAGTGCTTTGAAGCCTCACAAGGGCAGGGGGAGGACATCTCTGCCGCCGACTACGCTGCCGCCCGTGGTGACTACATCGCTGCAGGAAAGGGCAAGCCGCCAGCCAGCGCCGCCCCAAAGCCGCCGAGTGGATCCTAGCGCCGACGATGCGCAGGAGTCTCTGAGGTCAGTACAATCTGCTTGCGGCGTTCAACGCATGTCTCCATCGACGAAAGAGGCTCCTCAATGAAGCTGGGACTGGTTACCTACATGTGGGGCGCTGAGTGGGATCTGCCGACGCTGATCAAGAACTGTGAAGCCACCGGCTTCGAAGGTGTTGAGCTGCGATCAACGCACAAGCACGGCGTCGAGCCGACCATGAGCGAAGCTGAGCGCCACGAAGTCAAGCAGCGATTCGCGGATTCGAAAGTGGTCTGCGTCGGATTGGGATCGGCTTGCGAGTACCACAATCCCGATCACGGCATCGTGCAGCAGAACATCGAGCTGACGAACAAGTTCGTGCTGCTGTCTCGTGACATCGGAGCTTCCGGAGTGAAGGTTCGCCCGAATGGCCTCGTCAAAGGCGAGGAACGCAGCCGCACCGTCGATCGCATCGCCGAAGCTCTCCGCGAATGTGGCAAGTTCGCCGCTGATCACGGTCAGGAGATTCGCGTCGAAGTGCATGGCAACGGCACGTCTCAGCCGCAGGTCATGCGCGAGATCATGGCGGCCACAGAGCATCCATCGGTCAGGGTGTGCTGGAATTCAAATCCCGGCGAGACCATTGACCAGTCGATCAAGACGAACTTTGAACTGTTGAAGCCGTACTGGGGTCAGACGGTTCACATTCACGATCTGTATGATGACTATCCTTATCGCGAACTCTTTCAATTGTTGCGCGCGATGAAGTATCAGGGTTATTGCCTCTCCGAAAGCCCTGCTACCGCAGACACGTTGAAGGTCATGCGGTATTACCGCAAGTTGTGGGACGAAATGAATCGCGACTGAACAGACAGCGCGTTTGCAGGAGACGCGCATCAAGGCTGGCTGGAAGGTCGCTTGGGCTCGGCCACTGAAATGCAGGCAGCGCTCAGAATCAGCAAGAGACTCGCGAAGTTGACGTACTTTGACCACTCGTGAAGCTGTTGGAACTCGGGCAGTTCGCGTGCATCCGGTTTGGCCATAAGATCGTCGAGCGGCAGATAGACGTGCAGATAGTCGAAGACCATCGTGGCCAGAGCGGCAACGCAGAGAGCGATAATAATACTGAGGCTGCGGCGACGATCGGATTGCAGGAACCGCAAGAGTACGCCGCTGATGAAACCCAGTAGCACCAGCGTGAATCCGAACGCGTAGAAGGCTGGAAAACGCAGTGCTGCCAGCTGGTTCTTGGTTGTCGCGTCGAACAATGGAGACGTGACCTCGCGCACTCCCGTAACCACGAACAGCGTGGCCGCTCCCACCCAGGCACTCAGTGTGAACCTCAGCACTATCCACAACAGACGAACCATGCCAACCTTTCAATGAGATACAAACTCACCGCGACACTGTATCGAGCGGGTATACCGGACGCCGTAGCTTTTCGTATCGAAACGCCGCGAAGTCCGGTCGATGAATACCGGGAGTGTCGGCGTCAAAGATCCGGCTGGCAATCGGTCCGAAGTCCGCTCGGAAATGCACAGCACTTTTCAACACAATCAGTCGCCGCGCTGCCGGATTGATGCCAGCGATGCGCAACATTTCGGCGTCCAGCAACTGGCGGCGGATCGAGGAAACAACAACCTCGACGCCGCCAATGACGAGCGTGGCTGTCGGTCCGAGCTGATCTTCGACGCCGCGCATCATCGCACCACGATAAGTGAATTGGCCATCGCTCAGGTTGCGAACATAAGCTTTGGCTTTGACCGGAGCGCCATGCAGCTTGTCTGTCTTACCGCCAATGCATGCGTCGATTGTGGCACCAACGCCCGCTCGATGCGCTTGAGTGGCAGTCTCCGGGTCGTACAACACGCCGACGACCGCACCTTGAAAGTTGGCATCGATCAGAGCCCGCAGTGCAACTGTACCGTCGCACGGAGCTCCGCCGCCGGGATTGTCCGATCCATCGGCAAACAGGGTGAGCCCGCCCGTCGGGTCTGTGTTAGCAATGCGAATGACTTCTTCGATCGTGGTCAGTTTAGGCTGCAGGTCGTCTTTCAGATCCCATAACCAACTGGCGAGTTCATCAGCTTTCCGTTTGGCTAATTCTCGATCGGCATCGGCTGTGACCAGTATGGATACTCCAGCGTCCTTGATGTCGGCGAAGGGAAAGCCCATCGCGACGGTCGCAGTCAGTACACCGGGCTCGGCTTCCATCTGGAAGACACGCTGCATCAGCGACTGCATCGGTTCACGCAGAGTGCACTGCATCGGTGGCATCGTGAGCAAAGGTAACTGGCGGAATTCCATCACCGGCCGGACTTCGCCGCGTATCATGCGTGACAATAATACTGCGGCTTCATACCCGCGTGCGTGCATATCCACATGTGGGTAAGTATCAAAACCGATAATTACATCCGCCAGCTCGGCCATGCGAGCCGTGATGTTCGCGTGCAGGTCCAGCGTCACGACGATCGGCATCTGCGGCCCAACGGCTTCGCGGACGGCGGCGATGAAGGCACCTTCGGCATCTTCATACTTCTCTGTGACCATCGCTCCGTGCAGGTCCAGCAGCACGCCGTCCACCGGCCCGGCGGCTCGCAGCCGATCCAGGAACCAGCCCAGCATGGTGTCGAACGTCTGCTGTTCGACGATTCCGGAAGGTTGGGCTCGCGCGCAGAGCAGTGGAACAAGTTCCGCACCAACCGCTTCAGCGCCTGCGATGTAGCCGCCATGAATCGCTCCGGTACCGCGAAACCGGTCAAAAATCATCTGTCCGCCGCTGAGATCCGGCCCGCAATTGCTGTCGCGGACGAAGTCAGCCAGCAGCGTCGGCGTCGCGGTGAACGTATTGGTTTCGTGCTGTACTCCCCCGCTGGCGATACGCATTCGGGTTCCTCGCAGGTGTCTGGGAGCATTGGGAATCGAGCAGTTCGAGCTCCGGTACTGAGCGAAGTCGATACTGGCAGATTCCCGGCGGAATGTCAGGTCTGCCGACGTTCCCGGATTTCGCAGCTGCCTTCATCTGTTGGTATTTGGTGCGATCTGTGCGGTTACTTCTTTCGGGCATCCGCTTGTGCAGAAACCCTTTTCAGTCACGCTTTTGCGCTGTTTAGGTTGAAATCAGACTGATTTCTCCTCTGGGTCATCTACAAATGGGTAACCGCCGATCTATCATGCGGATTCCGTCGCCCCGCCTGTGGCCAAGATCCCCGGCCGCAATCGAATTCCTCCCTCGGAGAAGTCATGCGTAACGTCTTTCAACGCCGCGCTTTCACGCTCATCGAACTGCTGGTCGTGATTGCGATCATCGCCGTACTGGTGGCCTTACTGCTGCCCGCCGTGCAGCAGGCTCGAGAGGCGGCACGTCGCGCTCAATGCAGAAACAACTTGAAGCAGTTGGGTGTGGCCCTGGCGACGTACGAGGAAACCTACGGAGTCTATCCGATCGGCAGTGGTGTGGGTGGAACGACGCAATGCAGCGTGGACTTCGGCCGCAGTGCCCAGGACTGCCATCCCTGGATCACCGGCATTTGGCAGAAGGGGAGCCACTTTGTGAAGATGCTTCCCAACATGGATCAGGCGGCGCTTTTCGACCGAGTGGATTTTAACGGCGCAGTTGACGATTGGTTTTTCAATTCAAACGGCCAGATCTACCGCAGGCACGTTGTCCCTGGGTTGCAGTGTCCTAGTGATACCATCGCGGTGAACCTGGATCGAGCTCATACGAATTACTTCTTCTCGATGGGGTCGCAATCAGTACCTGGGCAGTTTGGTTGTGCATTGTATCCAGGACATCTGCTGGGCCCTGCTGGGCACGGCAGCTCGAATGATTCGAACCAGATTTCAGGAGTCTTCAGTCGCTACGTCTGGTCAGCGCACATGCGGGATATCACCGATGGTGCGTCCAATGTGATAGCAATAGGTGAGGGACGCCCGAACTGCCACGACCACGGCAACGGTGGTTGGTTTCACGGGAACTCAATCTGGGCCTCTACTGTTCCGCCAATTAACTTCAATACATGCATTAACGATCCAGGCTACGTCGCGAATAGCTGCAACGCGAATAATGTGTGGAATACGTCATGGGGATTTAAGTCCCGACACGTTGGTGGCGCGCAGTTCTTGATGTGCGACGGAGCGGTCGGCTTCATCAGTGAGAACATTGACTACACGACCTACCAAAGGCTCGGGTGCCGCCAAGACGGAGGCGCTGCCTCGGTACAGTTCTAAGGCTGGCGATGGTGCTGCAGTCCTTTTGGGGTCATGTCGCGAACAGCGACTTCGGTTGTCGTGCGCCAGCAGATCATTTTACCCTCACATAGCGAAGCTGTTTGAACGATCTTTTCGGGCGATCTGTTCAGAGTTCGAGATCAGTCAGTTGTCGCTCATCGGAGCTGGAGAAAACGCAGCATGCAGACCTTGCGTCATCGATACAGTTACGTCGCAGTTTTGACGGTGCTTGCGGCGTCTTGTTGGGGGTGTGGGGGTGGTGTCGCTGATCGTCCCAAGGTAGCACGGGTTTCGGGAACAGTGACGTATCAGGGAAAGGCCGTCGAAGACGCAGTGCTGACGTTTTCGGCCGCTGGCGCTCCTCGAAAAGCCACTGGCAAGACCGATGCAGAGGGTAAATTTACTCTGACGACGTTCCTGACCGACGACGGAGCTGTTGCTGGCGATCATGTCATCACCATTACCAAGCTGAAGGGGCCACCTCCGCCCGCGATGAACGTCGAGACTGGCGGGGCGGAGTACACCAAAGCGATGGAATCGGCGGCGAAGCCCGCGGTTGCTGCCGACACCGGTCTGCCAGCAAAATATGCGGATCCAGAGAAGTCGGGGCTCATGCGAACCGTGACACTCCAAGGGCCGAATGAATTCAAGATCGATTTGGAGTAAGCTGTCGGCCGCGTGAACCATCAACTTGGCCCTGCGGAGGTTGAAGTCATGTCTGCCGAACCACAGTCTCTCGCCGCTGATGCGGTGCCGTCAGCCACACCAACAAGCGACGCGCTGGGCTGGTCGTTGGTGGTCATTGCCCTGACCGGGGCGTTGCTTGGCTTCGCGCTAATGTCGAAGTTCGGTCAACCTGTCGCGCTTTCCAGAGAGATGGCAGACATCGGGCCGATGTCTCCGCCGGATCAGATTGCGCTCAAGACCGCCGCTACCGATCGCATGGTGCTGATCAATTCCATCACGTCGTTCTCTTTGCTGGCGACGTCCGTTGGTCTCCTGCTGGGAGCGTGGTCCGGAACCTATCACTCCAGTCGAGTCCGCATTGTTGTTGGCGCGGTTGTTGGGCTGATTCTGACCGCCGCCATCAGTGCGGCTGCGGCTTATGCAGGTATCCAGTTGAAAACTCGCCTGCACTTGATCCCGGTCGCTACGTTGTCCCAATCGGCAAAGACCATCTGCGTGCAAATGCTGGCCTGGGGACTGACGGGCATGGCGCTTTGTTCGGCGATCGCCCTGGGCGCTGGCCGCGCAAAAGCTCTACCCAAGTATGCTGGAGCCGGATTGCTGGGTGGTATTCTGGCGGGGGTCGTCTATCCGCCGCTGGCCGCGGTGCTCTTTCAGATGGATGACACCGATCAATTAGTACCGTTGGGAACTGCCAGCGCGTTGGTCTGGGGGGCGGTTTCCAGCGGCCTGATCGCGATTGTTGTTGTGGGTTTGAATCAACCGCCGAAGAAAGCTGCCGCATAGGTCTGGCTTCAATCGGCAGGGCCTCGCCACTGCGATAGACTCCGACAAGTATCGAACATGTCGGAGGAACTTGTTTCATGAGTGCTGTGGGGAAAGTCTATATCGTTGGTGCTGGCCCTGGAGATCCAGGACTGATCTCGTTGCGCGGCGTCGAGTGCCTGCGTCGCGCCGACCTGGTGCTCTACGACGGACTGGTCAACCCGCTGGTGCTGGCTCATACGCAGGCGGACTGCGAACGCACTTGCCGGGCAGAAACTCCGCATGGTCGCATCATCAAGCAGGACGAGATCAATGAGCACCTGGTCGCGGCGGCTCGTGCTGGCAAGACGGTCGTGCGATTGAAGGGTGGCGACCCGTTCATCTTCGGGCGAGGGTCTGAAGAAGCAGCGTTCCTGCGGCGACATGGCATCGAGTTCGAAGTCATACCTGGCATTACCGCGGCGGTCGCTGCGGGAGAGTACGCAGGCTTCTCCCTGACTCACCGCGAGCAAGCCTCGCTGGTGACATTTATCACTGGTCACGAAGCTCCCGATAAGGCGGACAGCAGCGTGGACTACGGCCTGCTGGCACGACTACCGGGCAGTTTAGTGTTCTATATGGGGCTGGCGCGACTGCCGCAGATTGTGCGATCGTTGCTGGATCACGGTAAGGCCGCTGATACGCCTGCTGCCGTCATCAGCCGCGCATCCACCCCGTTACAGCGCACGGTTACGGCACCGCTCAGCGAACTGCCGAGCGTTGTGGCTCAAGCCGCTCTGCATGCGCCATCGTTGATTGTGATTGGCGAATGCGTGCGGCAGCGTGAAGAACTCGCGTGGTTCGAACAGCGACCCCTGTTTGGTCAGCGCATCGGGATCACGCGCGCCGAAAGCCAATGCGAAGCTCAGGTTCAGCGTGCGATTGAACTGGGAGCACAGCCGGTCTTGATGCCCGTTATCTCGATTGAAGCACCGACCGACTGGTCAGCGGTGGACGCTACACTGGATCGTCTCGCAGAGTTTGATTGGTGCATCTTCACCAGTACGAACGGCGTGGATGCCTTCTTCAAGAGGCTCTGGGACACTGGGCGTGATGTACGGCATGCGGGCCAGTTGAAGTTCGCGGCGATCGGCAGTTCCACTGCGGAGACACTCGCTGAATATCATATTCGAGCGGACATCATTCCTGACGAGTTTCGCGCGGAAGGACTGGCTCTGGCGCTGAAACCGCACGTTGCCAAGCAGCGGGTGTTGTGGGCTCGTGCGAGTCGTGGCCGAGACGTTTTGCCTACGGAATTGGAAGCCGCCGGCGCGACGGTGGAGCAAGTCGTTGTTTACAAGAACCTCGATGTCAGCGAACTGCCGGGCGATGCTTTGCGAGCAATCGAAGTGGGCGAGCTGAACTGGATCGGTTTGAGCAGCCCGTCGATCGCGCGCGGCCTGGCCCGCCTGCTGCCTGAGCACCTCAAATCGCGGCTCGGTCAGTCAACTCGGCTGGCGAGTATCAGCCCCGTAACATCTCAAGCCGCCCGCGAAGCGGGACTCCCCATCTCCGCAGAAGCGACGACCTATACTTGGGAAGGCATCTTCGCCGCGATTCAACAAGCGACCGTTGCTTCGTAGGGTTTGATGCGAATCCCAGGAACGCGCTGAGCGGCACGAGAGTCATCGCTCCCCTCGCCCCGGCTTCCGGGAGAGGGGCTGGGGGGTGATTGCTACCCTTCGTCTCCGATTCTGCTCCGGCTCGCCTGCCGCCATTCTCAGACTCAGCCGCGGATGACTTCTCGGATGGGTTGAACCCTCATTCCTTCGTCAGGGTTTCGTCGAGGTTCAGGACTCCGAGGCTGATGGCGGTCCAGGTGGCGTGGTCGATGGGGTCGAGCTGTTCGTTGCATTAGCGCCTCGATTGCGAGGAGACACGTTGTTCGTAAAGGGCTCTGTAGTCCCAAATTCCAAGAGTCCAAGACTGCTGCTGATCTCGCAACAGTCGACGGACGCAACAGAGGCTGCTGCCGTCAGTTGATACTTCCATGTGAACGATTCCGAGAGGGGATCCTGTGGCGGGAAGACAAGAGTCGATACCGGTTTCAAGATTCAGCATTCGCACGACCCCGTCTTCTCCAGCCAAAATATACTCATTGTTCGCGGTATCGAACGTTCCAATTTGAGTGTAGCCAGCAACGGTCTCTGCATTGCCTGATGGTTCGCACACGTTGAGCTCGGCGATCGATCCGAGCGTCGGTGTGATGATGCCGCCAGCAGACTGCTCTATCTCACTCCACGCCAGCACGACTGCTCCGGTCTCAGTTTTACAACTAATCCAAGTGCCACACGGGCTGACGGTGAGGCTGGTGATCCGAGCTTTCCCACGAGCACCGATCAAATCGGCCTGCCCCAGCTGAAGCTCTGCCAACTGCGGAGACGGGAATGCAATGAACTCCAAGTAATGGATGTAGCGGTGAGGCTGCGGAACGGCATCCGGGAAAACGGTGCTGTGTCAGCGAAGCGCATCCTCGGCCTGATGAATGAGGCGGAAGCGATGGCACAACTCGCGAGCGAACAATGCGACCACGCGCTGCAAGATGTTCTCCCACTCGGAATCGCTGACCAGTGGCGTAAGATCTCTTGGCGATGTAGGCATCAAGAGTTGTTGGGTTGATAGCCACGGTACGCGCGATGCCGCCTAACGCATGGCCGATCACCGGCACGGTCCGGCCCATTGGCGGGTTATGCCCCGTTGACACCCAGCTTGGCGAGCGCTTCACGCACGTCATGGGTGACCTCGGCTGCGGCTTCACTCAAAACGGTTTCGTATTCGTCGTAGCTCGTCGGTCGCCACGCTTCGGTGATGATCGGAGGATCGTCCTGCTTGAGGTGCCACCACTTGTCCCTGTGACGGCCGAGGACGGCGCTTATTCGATAGATTCCCTCAGTGAATGACAGGCCGTCATCGGGTGCGAACGGCCCGCCCCAGCCCTCGGGTGCGCCATCGCGCTTGGAGAGGATCATGTTGATGGTGAACTGTCCGACCTGCCAAGCGTTACACGAATGTTGGAAGTTGACGAAGACGTGCATCCCGAGCCGCGGAGAGAAGCCCGTATAGAACGTGCTCGCCTTCGGCATCCCCGGACCCAACGCTTCGTTGATCAGCCGAACCTGTGGGAACTCTTCCCGCCAGCGCTTACGCAGGGCGGCGATGAAGTCTCGAAAGGCGCTGCGCTTAGCCATGAATGTGTCGTGTGGCAGGGGCCGAACTTGTGATTATCAAAGCGAACTGAATTGAGAATACCCGGCGGTATTCGCCAGTCAATCCGGCCAGGCTCAGCGAGATGCGTCGAGTTTTGCCGCGCGAATTGACCGAGCATTTCTTGCGCTGCAAACTGCATGGCATGAAGCTTCTCGCCAGTACGAAGTCGCCTGCGAAGTGCGGCGATTGGCCCCTCGGACGATTCAGACATATCGCCGCGGTAGCGATTTCTACTGTCACTCTTTCGTCAGTGTTTCGTCGAGGTTCAGGACTCCGAGGCTGATGGCGGTCCAGGTGGCGTGGTCGATGGGGTCGAGCTGTTCGTTGCGCGGGGCGGCGCCGGCGGTGATGAACTTCTTTGCGGCCTCTGGATTAGCGGCGAACTGCTGCTTCATTCGCTCGGCACCGGCCAATAGCGTTTGTAGCTCGATCGGTGATGGATCGCGGGCCAGGATGCGGCGATAGACCGCGCGCAATCGTTCCGCGGGCTCGGGGCCGGTCGTTAGCAGGATTCGCTCAGCGAGCACTCGCGCGGCTTCGACGTAGGTCACGTCGTTCAACGTGAGCAACGCGTGCAGCGGCGTGTTCGTGCGGAACTGCTTGACGGTGCAGACCTGCCGCGTCGCGTTATCGAAGAACATCGTCGGGCCGACGATACGTCTCCAGAAGGTGTATAAACTGCGGCGGTACAGCGACTCACCCCCATCGCGTTGATATTTTTTATTTCCGAACGTGGCTTCTTCCCACACGCCATCCGGTTGATACGACTTCACGGCCGGGCCGCCGAATTTCGGCACCAGCAGGCCGCTCACGGCGAGCGCCTGATCGCGGAGCATCCACGCTGGCAGACGATAACGCGGGCCGCGAGCCAGCAGCCGGTTCTCAGGATCGCGTGCATATAATGTGGTCGGCGATGAATCCGTCGCGCTGAGTGCTACCTCGCGATTGCGGGATGACTGGCGATAAGTGGAACTCGTGACAATCAGCCGCATGACGTGCTTCACGTCCCAGCCGGAATCCATGAACTCAGCCGCCAGCCAGTCGAGCAGTTCGGGGTGCACCGGCTGCTCGCTCTGCACGCCGAAGTCTTCCGAGGTTTTGACGAGACCCATGCCGAAGAACTGCTGCCAGATGCGGTTCACGGTGACGCGAGCCGTCAGCGGGTTGTTGCGGTCGGTGAGCCACTTCGCCAGCCCCAGCCGATTGGCGGGTTGATCCGCACCCAGTGCCGGCAACTTCGCAGGCACATTTGCGAGCACCACCTCACCGCGCTTGTCGTATAGACCTTTATCAAGAACATACGTCTCGCGCGGCTTCGGCATGTCGGCCATGATCATCACACGAGCGATCGCCCGATTTAATGCGTCGCGCGCGTCGACGGTATCACGCAGCTTCTTCAACCGCACATGATACTCGGGTGCCGATTTCTCATAGTGCTTCTCCAGTTCGTTCAACTGGTTGCGGTTGCGATTCGCAGCCGGCTGCTTCAGAACATCCTTCAGAGGCTGCGGCAACGACTTGGCGGCTTCCGATTCCTCGATCGGCTGATTGTCGGGTCGAGCGAAGAAGGTCTTCTCGAACTCGGTCAGGTCGGCGGAGGCCATCGCGAACAGATCGGACAACTGCCGCTGTTCGGATTTCTGAGCGTCCGTCGGCATGTCCAGCAGGGGCGGCGTTTGAGGATTCCCGCCGCCTCCATCCACCGGCGTCTGATTGAAGAACGCCGTCAGGCTGTAGTAATCCTTTTTCGACAACGGGTCGAACTTGTGATCGTGACACCGGCAACAATTAAAAGTCAGACCGAGCCAGACGGTGCCCGCGGTTTCGGCCATGTCGAAGACGTAGTCGACGCGGTTCTCTTCGGGAATGCGGCCGCCTTCGCCGTTGATCATGTGATTGCGGGAGAACCCGGTCGCCAGCTTTTGTTCCAGTGAGGCTTCCGGCAGCAGGTCGCCCGCCAACTGCCAGGTGGTGAACTCGTCGTACGCCTGATTCTCGTTCAGCGTCCGCACGACCCAGTCCCGCCACGGCCACATGGTCCGGTCGCCATCGCCCTGATAGCCGTTCGAGTCCGCGTAGCGGGCGGCGTCCAGCCAGTCCCAGGCCATCCGCTCGCCGAACGCGGGAGTCGCCAACAGCCGGTCCACCACGCTCTCATAAGCCGTTGGCGATGCGTCGTGCTCGAACGCGTCGGCTTCGTCGCCGGTGGGGGGCAGGCCGGTCAGGTCCAGAGTCACTCTTCTTATTAGTTGTCGGCGCGGCGCTTCCGGAGCGAGGCTCAGTTTCTCCTGCTGGAGCTTCCGGAGAATGAAGGCATCGACAGGCGAACCCGACGCCGGGGCATCGGAACTGGGGACCGCCGGTCGCGAAACTGCCCGGAATGCCCAATGTCCGCCCCAGACTGCTCCTTCGTCGATCCAGCGCTTCAAAATGTCGATCTGGGCGGGAGTCAGCCTCCGCTGCGAGTTTTTGGGAGGCATCGCCAGATCGGGGTCAGTGCTGATGATCCGGCGGACGAGCTCGCTGGCGTCGCGCTTGCCGGGAACGACCGCCGCGTGCCCGTCCCGGACTTCCTTCACTGCCCGCTCGTCATCGAGTCGAAACCCTCCCTCACGCTTCTGTGAGTCGGGGCCATGACAGTGAAAACAGTTATCCGAGAGGATCGGGAGCACATCCCGGGAGAAATCCACGGGGGCTGCGGCATGAACTTGGGGTACAAAACAGCAGATCAAGCAGCCAGCCAGCCATCGTCCGAGCATCGAAACCCCTTTATGCTGAGTCCTCGAGATGCCGATACCTATCTGTTGCCGGCGAGCGACGTCCGGCGCAACAGGTCGCATTAAGGCGATATTAAGTTCAAATGAACGCATCAGGAAGGTTTCGGCCGAGTGGGCGACGAATCTTCCCGGTCGGCATCATCCATATGATCCGATGTGTTCACAATCCCGCAGAGGCCGGTCCGGCGAAAACGGGAGCCGTTGCTTGACACTCCCGGCGGACGGTCCAATAATCCGCCACCGCAGCGAACGCCGCCCAAACGAGTGACGGACGCTGAGGCGATCTTTGAAAATCTAAATTGAAGAAACCTGAGAGAGATTCAGCCGGAGTCTGACTTAACTGTCGGACTCTTTTCGATGCGACCTATCAAAATTGGGATGCCCACTTGCGACGGGCATCCTAGGGTTTCAAGCCACATATTGATCATATCAGTCTTTAAGACTGATTCATGGAAATATTTGAAGGGTTTGATCCTGGCTCAGAATGAACGTTGGCAGCATGGATTAGGCATGCAAGTCGAGCGAGAATCGTAGCAATACGAGGAAAGCGGCGAACGGGGTAGGAATACATAGATAACGTACCCTCTGGACGGGGATAGCTACGGGAAACTGTAGGTAATACCCGATGATCCCGACGAGTGAAATTCTTGTCGTGCAAAGGTGTGATTCCGCCGGGGGAGCGGTCTGTGCGGTATTAGCTTGTTGGTGAGGTAATGGCTTACCAAGGCTGTGATGCCTAGGGGGTGTGAGAGCATGGCCCCCACCACTGGGACTGAGACACTGCCCAGACACCTACGGGTGGCTGCAGTCGAGAATCTTCGGCAATGGGCGCAAGCCTGACCGAGCGATGCTGCGTGCGGGATGAAGGTCTTCGGATTGTAAACCGCTGTCGGGGGGGATGAAATGTACGAGGGCTATCCCTTGTATTTGACAGAGCCCCGGAGGAAGCGCGGGCTAAGTTCGTGCCAGCAGCCGCGGTAATACGAACTGCGCGAACGTTATTCGGATTCACTGGGCTTAAAGGGTGCGTAGGCTGTCTTGCAAGTAAGGTGTGAAATTTTTCGGCTCAACCGGAAAAGTGCATCTTAGACTGCGAGGCTGGAGTGAGTCAGGGGTGTGTGGAACTGCCAGTGGAGCGGTGAAATGTGTTGATATTGGCAGGAACGCCGGTGGCGAAAGCGACACACTGGGGCTTAACTGACGCTGAGGCACGAAAGCCAGGGGAGCAAACGGGATTAGATACCCCGGTAGT
>CAYLTY010000040.1:0-45749 GCA_964386705.1 uncultured Planctomycetaceae bacterium | reverse complement strand
TACGAGAAGCAGTTGCTGGCCTTCAACGGCGAGGAGAAGTGGCAAGAGGGCTACCCGGCGGACAACTACACGCAGTGGGCCGTCGAGTACGTCAAAGGTGCGACTCGGGATAAAGACAAGCCGTGGTTCCTGTGGCTATGTCACGGCAGCGTGCATGGTCCTTCGAAGCCCGCCGCTCGCCATAAGGGCACGTATCGAGAAGCGGCGGTACCAGAGCCTTCTGATCTCTTAGGTCCTTGGCCCGGCAAGGCTGACTATCTGAAGAACACGCTGTCGTGGCGGAAAGCTCCTAACGGCAAGATCCTCGCGGGCAGTAATGGTGAGAAAGTCGGCGACGAAGCGGGAGGTAAAGGCACCGAGTTCGCTAACTGGGTACGGCAGGTCAATGAGTGCGTGCCGGCGATCGATGAAGGTGTCGGCGAGTTGATGGCCGCGCTCAAGGACAGTGGACAGCTTGAGAACACGCTCGTGATCTACACTGCCGACCAGGGCTTCGCGATGGGCGAACATGGCATGCGCATGAAGATCGCCCCTTACGATACGAACTACCGCTCACCCCTGATTGTCTCGATGCCAGGCACGATTCCGGCCGGGACGGTGTGCCCTCAAGTCGCGAACGCCCCCGATTTGGTTACGACGTTCTTCGCCCTGGCAGGTGTGAAACCAACGGCGGATCTGCATGGCCGCGACCTGACCCCGTTGCTCAAAGATCCGGCGGCGGAGTGGTCTCATCCATGCCTCTATGAACACACTGGGCACGACTATGGAGACAACGTTACCAAGGTGCTGAAAGAGGAACCGAAAGAGGCCATCTACCAGAAAGTTCCGTGGTACACAGCGATGGTTCACAATCGCTGGAAGCTGATTAAGTACCTGCAACCCGGCGTTCCGGAAGAGCTCTATGATCTGAGTTCTGATCCCGATGAACTGCATAACGTGATCGCCGATCCCAAGCATATCGCACGACTTGCCGGGGTGCGCGCAACACTGGCTGCGGAACTGCGGCGCACTGGTGGATCAGCACTGACAGTGAAGTAGGAGGCCACGCAGTTCAAGTGCTTTGAAGTCATGAGACTGATGGGACTACTGAGACCGATGACAGCGCAGCAGTTTCATTAGTCACACAGGTCCCATTCGCCCCATCGCCCAAGCCCTCATGGACTGCCAGCCCCTCCGCGTGCTTGCTTGCCCACACTAAACATACTGCCGGCGCAGTTGTTCGGCGGCGGCTTCGTCGAGTTGTTCTAGTCGGCGCACTTCTTCAAAGCGCGCGAGCAGGGCCTCTGGTGTGAGGCGTTGCTTCTCGGTGCCGCGGAAGTCGTGAATCACCTGGCCGCGCACCATCATGATCAGCCGATCGCCGAGATAAGCGGCCTGATGCATCGAATGTGTAACCATCATCGTCGTGAGTTTGTCACGCCGGATCATGTCGTCAGTCAGACGGATCACTTGATCGGCTGACTTCGGATCGAGCGCGGCAGTATGTTCATCCAATAGCAGCAGATCGGGTTTGATCAGCCCCGCCATCAAGAGTGTCAACGACTGCCGCTGACCACCGGACAAACTGCCAATCGCGTTGCTCAGCCGATCTTCCATACCAAGGCCCATCTGACGAACGCGCTCACGCAAGTCGCTCGATAGCGATGAATTCAAAGCCCAACCGCAACCACGTGCACGCCCGCGCTTCGCTGCTAGTGCCAAGTTCTCGGCAATCGACAGATGCGGTGCGGTTCCGGTGAAGGGGTTCTGAAACACTCGGCCGATGAACTTTGCCCGACGATGTTCGGGCCAGCGCGTCACGTCCTCGCCACGCAGCCGAATGCTGCCGGTGTCCACAAAAAACGACCCGGCGACCGCGTTCAACAACGTCGACTTGCCTGACCCGTTCGTACCGATCACGACAACGAAAGACCCATCTTCAATCGCCAGGTTCACGCCCCGCAACGCGCGGACTTCGTTCGGTGTTCCCGGATGAAAGGTCTTCGTGAGTTGATTCAGCTCAAGCATGACAACCTCATTGAAAGTCCGTCGGCGGTTGTGACAGCAGACGCTTCGAACCTTGTTCTTTATCTAACGCGCTGGCGAAAACTGCTTGCGAGCAGCCTTCCACAAATCCGGAGTAACCAGCGCCGCGAGCACGAAGACGGCAGTGACCAGCTTGAGGTCATTCGGGTTCAAGCCCCAACGCAGAGCGATCGCAACGAGCAATCGGAACAGCACTGAACCCATCACCGCACCGCAGATCAGAAAGCCGACGATTCGCGAACCGACCAGCGTCTCTCCGATGATCACGCTGGCGAAGCCGAGCACGACCATGCCAATGCCCATCTGCACGTCTGCGAAGCCTTGATACTGCACCAGCAGCGCGCCTGCGAAAGCTGTCAGCCCGTTCGCAATCGCCAGCCCGAGTGTCGTCATCCAATCGACGTCGACTCCCAGCGCGCGAATCATGTCGGGGTTATCACCGGTCGCACGCATCGCCAAACCGAGGTTCGTACGGAAGAACGCGGCCATGCCGACTCCGACAGCGGCGATCAACAGCAGCACCAGGCCGATCACGCAGACGTCCTGAGCCGGTACTTGCCACCAGCCGATCGACCAGCGCGTACTGTCACTGGCGAGTTGTTGAGCACTCGAAAGAATCGTGCGTGAGTCCATCAAAGGCACATTGCTCTTGCCCATGACTCGCAGGTTGACCGAGTACAAAGCCGTCATCACCAGAATGCCGGCGAGCAGGCCGTTGATCCGGCACTTCGTCGCGAGGGCTCCGGTAGTGGCACCGGCCAAGGCACCGCTCAAGACAGCCATTAATGTTGCCGCCCACGGATTCCAGCCGCTAACCAGCAAGGCCGCGGCCACCGAACCGCCGAGCGTCAGCGAACCATCGGCGGTGAGATCTCGAAAGGCCAGAATGCGAAAGCTGATCAACACTCCGAACGCCAACAGCGCCAGGATCAGCCCCATCGTCAAAGAACCAATCAACAATGTCACTTCAACGACCTCCTCATCACTGACTTCAGCGGTGCAACCCAGCACGCGCCGCGGATGAATTCACTATCGCCGGTGCCTGAGAACTCACGTTCGTCGTGCACCAGATGCAGCAGGCCTTCCAATTGCTCGGCATCAAACAGCGTGTTCACCGTTTCGCCCAACTGCAGTTGCCGCTTCTTGAAGGGCCGGAACGGAAAAGCGGCTGCATGAAAATGGCCCCGGACCGAACTAGCACTGCTCAACGGCCGCAGGAATAGTTCGAGTGCTGCGACGTCGCTCTTCAGGGGCGTTTGAGCAGCGATGCCGCCCACCACAGCCAACGTATGTGGAAACGACCGCTCGGGCGTGAAGAACAGCCAGTCGCGAACTTCGGGATGATCGAAACGCGATCGGTTCGAGCCCGCCGCATGGACAGGCGACTTTCTCAGTGATGCGCCCACCAGCCCGGCGGTCTCAGCCACGACGATGATAGCCGCAGCTTCAGACTCAGTCAGCGATAACACCCGCTCCACGAGTGTGTGCAGTTCAATGCGAGTCTCTGGATCACGACCATCGAAACGTACCAGTCGCTCGTAGGTTCCGGTCCACGTCAGGCCATAGAGCATGGCTGCCATTGGAACGAATTCACCACGCGCCGTCTGATAGTCCGGCATGCCTGCACCACTCGCTGACAACTGAGCGACATTGCCCTGCACGGCCAGCAGTTCACCGAACCGCGACGAACATTCCGCGAAGCCGCTGCCGAGTGCACCCAGACCGATCGCGCTGGTGTCGGCAGCCAACGGCACTTCGAGCATGTCCGCCTCCGAGTAGCTTCCGGATTCAAACCGAGTCGGATCGCCAAACACTTCGCAAACCATCGATGCACTGGCATCGCGGTCGTAGACGAGGAATTCCACATCGTCGCCGAGAGCCAACTTACCCGGCAGGCTGATCGTGCTTTGCCCTCCGCCACGCGTCGCACGGACGGTTTCCAGATCAACCAGCAGCAACTTCGAGAGGCCGGTCAGCCGAATAACGTCCGCGACACTGCCCTTCGCACCGCCCACGCCAAAAAAACCGCGAATAGCTCTGAACTGGCTGTGAGCCCGAGTCAGCACACCCAGCCCGGCAGAGCTGGCGTAGACCACGCCCGACAGATCCACCAGCAAGGAGTGATATCCCTGCCGCAACCCATCGTCGATCGCCTTATCGAGCGTCGCCGCCCATTCGTTATCCAGCCGACCTTGCACATGCAGTTCAAGCAGGTCGTCGTGGTGTTCGGGAGTGATTTGCATGTCAGCAATTCGCGTATAAGTGTTTGAATTTATGGGACGAATGAAAGCTGCGGCACTGGCATTGGTCCTATTAGTCCCATGCGTCCCGTAGGTCCCATTACTTTCCAATCACCACTTCCGCCGCCTTCACCAGTTCCGGCGGAATGGTCACGCCGCACTCACGAGCCGCCTCCAGGTTGATCAGCAAGCGGTTCTTCTTCATCGCGCTCAAGGGAATCTTGGCGGGCGATTCGCCGCGGATGACTCGCGCGGCCAGGCCACCAGCAGAGTGACCCATGTCGAAGTAGTCTCGAGCCAGCACGACCACCGCGCCCGGCTTGGACATGCTGCCAGCGAACCCGAAGATTGGGATCTTCGATCGCCTAGCTGGCAACACGATGCTGGGAAATGAAGAGATCGCCAAGTTCGAGTTCGTCAGCACGATGGCGTCGATCTCTTGACTGCACAGCGACCGAGTGGCATCCGGGACTTCGGCCGGAGTGCTGACACCGCTCGACACCAGCGGCACGCCGGTCTTCTTGATCGCCGCTTCCAGCACTTCATGATTCGAGACCGAATTCACTTCACTCGGCGAGTACATTGTTCCCAGGCGTTTCGCGTTGGGGAGCACCTGCTTGAGGATCGGCATCATGCCCTCTGAATCCTGTGCTCCGTAGGCTCCGGTTACATGCGGAAGGTGGTCGGTCTCTGAGTTCGCAACCTTGGCCGAAAACGGATTCGCGACCATCGTGAACACGACGGGTGTCGTCTTACTGCGAAGCGATGCCGTTTGCAGTGTCTGCGTGGAGATCGTCAGCAGCATGTCAGCCTGCTCGCCGATTGCCGAATCAACCAGACTCTGTAAGGTCGCAATGTCTCCCTGAGCATTCGACACTTTCCATTCGAAGTCGCGATCCGGCAGCAGCCCGGCGTCTTTCAGCCCGGCCAGCAAACCCTGCTCAGACTCTTCCGTCTCCACTGAATTCACATACGCCAGCAATCGCAACTTCCACTTCTTCGTCGGAGCCGTGTTGGTGGCTGAGCTCACGGGCGCGGCCGCTCGCTGCTTTTCGTGTACACCTTGAGCGTCGATCACGACATCAGCCGCATCGACCAGCTTCTGAGGAAACGCCCAGTCGCGCGACACTTGCTCCAATGCCACCTTGTTGACGAACAGCTTTGGAGGGACCGCTCGTTCCCACCGCAGAGTCTTGATCGCCTCGCCATCCAGCACCTTGCTGGCGAGTAGCCCAACCGTGCGACCGACTTCGTAGTAGTTGGCTCCCAAGTCAAAGAGCGTACCCTTGTTGCCGGGGATACAAGTAAAGACGGGTATCTTCGCCTGTTGAGCCGCTTTGATGACCACATCAATCGCCCCCAGCACCGTGACATCGCCGCCGACCCACAAGGCTTCGACCTGTCGATCAATCAACGACGCAGCGGCTTCTCGCACGGCGGCGGTGTTCTCGGCGTTTGCTTCGAGCAGTTCGATCTTCAGTTTGCCGCACATCTCGCGTGCTGCCTTGGTCGCGATCTCCGAGTTCACTTCTGCAGGGTTCCAGACCACTCCGATGCGCGACAATTTCGGAAAGACTTCGCGAGCCATCTCGATGGAACGATCGGCGGGCGGCAGCGTTCCGATGCCCACCATGTGAGGC
Source organism: uncultured Planctomycetaceae bacterium (assembly GCA_964386705.1). Classification (GTDB taxonomy): domain Bacteria; phylum Planctomycetota; class Planctomycetia; order Planctomycetales; family Planctomycetaceae; genus AM-0621. The sequence goes on along the minus strand of CAYLTY010000040.1, from coordinate 39,844 downwards.
GGATGTTCGAGCGGCTCTTTACCGATGCCGACGCCCGCGATGCTGGGGTCAGACACCATGCCGAACACGTGCGGCACACCAGACTTCTTGTTGGCGTTGGCCATCGCCTGCAGGCAGGGCGTTGAGAGCGTGATCACCAGATCATATCGCCCTCCCGACAGCTCTTGAGCCATCGCATTGGCCGTCGCCATGTCACCCGCCGCATTGAAGCGATTGAGCGTCAGCAACTGGCCTTCGACATAACCTTGCTCACCCAGCGCGGCGATAACGCCCGCCGCACCATCTTCCAGAATGGGCTGAGAAGCCATCTGCAATAACGCGACTCGCACCGGCTTCTTCGTCGTGGCAGCGCTACCAGTGCCGTTGTCGTTGGATGTTCCAGACTCCGTCCGCGGCTTTCTCGGAATGTCCGACAACAACAGCACACAAGCCGCCAGAAAGATCGCCGCCAACCCTGGCGCAAGATGCCTCACGATGGTCGAAAGTTTGCTCATAACATCCGTGCTCGCAGTTCCAAGAACTCAAACCGGCGAGCACGTTAGCAAACTTCACAGAGAATGCTGCAACGAAGGCAGGCGGCGAGCCGCGACCAGGCCACAAGACAACAGCAACGCTGGCGAAGATGCGAACGCCTGTTGAACAAGAAGCCAACGCAGGGCTACTTCGTCAGATGGTTGCCAACCACGCGGTCTAGAGCTGTCCAGAGCTTGTCAGTATCCAGGTTGCCGCGGTTACTGAGCAGGACAGTCGTGCGATCTTCGGTCAGGTAGCGATAGTACGAAGTTCGAAAGCCTTCCCATGAGCCTTCATGCCCGTAGCCGTAGATCTCGTTCGGCTGATTGAAGTAGAGATCCCAGCCCAGGCCGTAACCATTCGTCTGGCTGTCGCGCGTTTTGGAAGGGGTCAGAGCCAGCTTCCAAGTAGCTGGCTTCAGAAGTTTCTGGCCGCGAACTGCCAAGTCCCACTTCAGCATGTCTTCGAGATTCGTCCAGACGCCGCCGTCGCCCGCGACCAGAAGCTCTTCGTGACGGGTAGGCGGAGCTCCCCAAGTGGGCTCCCAGATTTCCTTCTTGTTCCGCCACTGATAGCCCACAGCATTGATATAGCCTGGCGGGTTATCGGGCACAGCATTCGGGCTTTCGTAGACGAAGGAGTGCTCCATGCCGACGGGATCAAAGATCTCTTCACGCAGAAACTTGCCGAATGACCGCTGGCTCACGCGTTCGATGATGGTCGCAGCCAGCATGAAGTTCGTGTTGTTGTACTCGTACTTCGCACCCGTCGCGAAAGCCAAGGGGTACTTCTCACGCTGCTTGAACATTTCGAGATAGTCTGCGTTGTCCCAATACTTAGGATGACGCCGTGGGACATTCTCAAAATTGAAGTAGTCCGGCAGCCCGGACACATGCTGCAACATGTCGCGAATGCGAATGGTCGTTGACGAGTACTGCGGCAATTCGGGCAGATGCTTGCGAACGTCCTCGTCGACATTGAGCTTTCCACGGTCGTGCAGAATCAGCAGTGCGGTCGACGTGAACGTTTTCGACACGGATGCCAGTTCAAACATGGTGCGCGGCGTAATCGGCTTCTCGTTCTTGAGGTTGGCCAGACCATACGCCTTCTTAAACAACAGCTTGCCGGGTTGATGAATCAGAATCGCGACACCGGGCTCATCAGCGCTAATGCCGTTGTTCTCAACAATCCTGTCGATCGCCGAAATGAGTTTGGGATCCGCTGGAGGTGTCTGACTGTGAGCAACTTCCACCATTCCGCAGATCAACAGCAGCAGAAAAAGACTGCTGTGAAACAGAGGGCTGCACGAGCATTGCCGGTACCCCAACTGCCGGGTCGTTGTGCGGCAAATCTGCATGGCCTCTCCTGACAAGAGCGTTTCCGGCGTGTGTGTGTGTGTGTTGCGGGAACTCTTACTTCTTTTTTGCCGCGCGGCCTTCTTCGTCAACGCAGGGCCAGATGAGACGGAAGCGCGAGCCACGATTTAGTTCGCTTTCAACGATGATATCACCACCGTGCTCGCGCATGATCTTCTGACTGACGGCCAAGCCCAGTCCGGTACCGCGCGCGCCCTTTGTGGATTCAAACAAGTTGAAAAGATTTGCCAATTGCTCTTCAGGAATGCCCGGTCCGTTATCAGCAATGTCTACCCAGACGTCGCTCCCGTCGTCGGTCTGCCCGGTGCTGATCTCGACGGCGCCCTGATCCTGACCTTCTACCGCGTCCAGCGCGTTGGTGACGAGATTCAGAATCGCCCGATGCACACCTTCGGCATCGAACATGGAAAGCGGCAGCGTATCCTTCGGTGTATAGCTGAGACCGATATTGAGTTCCTGAGCTCGCGCCCTGATCAGTTCGACGACGTCGGCAGTGACGCCATTGACGCTGGCCATGTCCAACTTGGGTTGCCGCTCCGTACTGAAAGTCAGCATGTCCATCACCAGGTGATAGATACGGTCCTGATTCTTCTCAACAATCTTCCAGCCTTGGATGACCAGATCCTCGTCGTGCCTTTGCAACCCCATATCAATCAGGTAACTGCCGCCGCGCACGCCTTGCAGAATGTTCTTGATGTCGTGACTGATAATGGCAATGGTCTGGCCGATAGCAGCCAGACGTTCGGCTTTGATATAGGCATCCTGATAACGATGGTCTTCTACGGCCAACGCCGCCTGACGCCCGATCGCGGCCATCAGGCTGAGAACATCGTCGTTGAACTTGGTGGCGTCACCGTCTGGTCCAACTGCGGTCGGTGGAAGTGTCGTGTCGACGTAGATCACCCCCATCAATTCGTAGCGGCCGGGCATGGGCACGCACATCGCCTCGCGAACGTTCTCACGGCGAATACTCGCGGCTTCTCCAAAACGACTGTCCGCACGTGCGTCCGACGTGCGCACACCCTGACCGTGCTTGAGCACATAGTCCACGATGCTGCGTGACACGTGCATGCGCGCTGTCGGATCAAACGCTCCGTCGAGACTTACCGCGCGCGGCTCCAGCTTTCCCGTCTTTGTATTCACCACCAGCATGCAGCCACGATCCGCTCCCACGGCTTGCAAGGTTGTGTCCAGAATCCGCTGCAGCAACTGATCGATCGACAACGACGAACTGACCGTTTCTTCCGAGATGCGGTACAGCAAACGCAAGTTCGCGAGGGTCTGCGCCGTCTGATCTTTTGGCACCGCGACCGATCGCTCAATGAGCTTACGGGCGGCGTCGTGTGGCACGCTGCTGACGATCTGAGACCGATCGTCAACATGCTGTGGCAGCATATCCACAGGCACCGGCTTGCGAGCTTCAACGATCTCAGTGAACAGCAGCGTGGTTTGACCGATCTGAATCTGATCGCCTGAAACGAGGCGATGGGATTTCACCTGCAGGCCGTTGACGAAACTGCCGTTCGAACTATTCCGATCCGAGAAAATGAAGGCCCCATCGTCGAAATGAATCATCGCGTGGTTGCGAGACATTTCAGTGTCGAGAATGCGCAGCCGGTTCTTGAAGCCGCGACCGATCGTCACTTCTTGCTCATCGAGCTCATGACGGGCGCCTTGATCGACTCCGCGAATGACCAGCAGGTTTGCTTTCGGCACGAACACCATCCTCCGCATGGGACCTTGTCGTGGCTGAAGGCATCTCTACCAGCAGCCCGCGCAGGTGGAGTGTCCTCAACGGACAGGGGGTTTCAACCCGTCAGGCGGCAAAAGTCGGCTGACAACTGACAATGCGTTCCATCGATCACATCTCGAAATGGGTTCCCGGAGCGTGCCCAACGACAACAACTGAGGGCCTGCAACCGTCACAATCAGACCTGGCTGCCAAATCGTTGTAACAGGCATAGCTGGGCAACGTTGCAGGGCAAGTAGATTCTTCCGAAGCTGATCCTGCCTTCGAACCGTCCTATCCCGAGCAGTTGTTTCTCCTTGCCCGGCTTTAGAAAGCGGTCCTAAGATCAGCCAGACGAGATTTAAGAGTTGCTGGTGTGCCGGACGATGCGGAGGTGATGATCTCCGCACCGGTGGCCACACCTGGCGGCCCTTGGTTCGTACTGTCGAAAACAAACAGCGCCAATCGAGGGACGTTTGCCGCCTCGAAAGGCCAGCTTCGCTTAGAACTTTCCTCCTCGATATTCGTGTAGGCGGGGTCCACCCCCGTTAGGCAGTGCCATGCATATCCTCGGCCAGATCCTTGCTTTCCTTTGCATCTGCGGTGCGATCGGTGCCACCGTTCTCACGAGCCAGGTGCTGCAGGTCCGCAACGAGTGGATGAAACGCGTGGAAGCCAAGAAGACGGCTTACGACAAGGTCGTCCCCGAGTTGCCCAAGCTCCGCCAGCAATTGTTGGATCTGGAACGCGAATACCATCGCATCAACTATGACTGGGGTCCGGTCTGGACCAATCTGCAGGCTGGTCCGGGAGCGGGTGGCCCAGGATCAATCGCCTTGGGCGGAATCGATGCCACGAGTGGCGTCAAGCAGGATCAAGTTATTCAGCTGTTTCAGCCGGACGGCAAGGGCGGCACGTCTTACGTTGGCCCCTTCAAGGTGACGGTGCTGGCGGACGGTCGCACCGGCGTGCAGGCGAACTGGCTTGTGCGAGCTAGCGAACCCGCAACCTGGCAGTTTGGACAAGGGTGGCGTGCGCGAGCTCAAGTTCCGGCGTCTGACTCACAGAACTTTACGCGCTACCAGAACGAACTGCTGGTGCGCGATATCGACATGCTGCACGCCGGGCGCAATCGCGATCTGGCGCTCAACGTGGACCGCAAGTACGCTCAAGATCACCTTGAGTTTCGCATCAGCGAGTTGCACGGCGATCTGGCTCTCGCTGACAAGAAGGGCGAACTGCCGGACTATCTCGTAGATGGTCTGGTTCAGGCGATCGAGGACCGCGAGGAAGTTCGCAACCTCGAGATCCTGAAGGTCGACGACCTGCGGCATGAGCTCAAGAAGGTCTACGACGAAGTCAAAGCACTGCAGTTGAAAAACGAAGAGCTGATGAAGAGTCTGCCCGGTGGACAACTTCCCGTCTCCAAGGAATCTGATGAGTCCGTGGGTGCCGAGTAACCTCGGAGCACTCGCTTGGATTCGTTCCTTCCGGAGGGGCAGGAGTGCCTTTCCTACCAGAATGGATTGTGGCCATGGGCATTAACGATCGTGACTACTATCGCGACGATCCTCCTCGCGATGCCTTTGTCGGTGGAGGTGGACGTGAATCGGCGAGCGCCGTCAAGACGTTGATCATCCTGTGCGTCGCGGTGTTCTTCGGGCAGCTGTTTACCAGCGAACCCAATCCATTCGGCAGCTTGATTGGTGGCGTCACCGCCTGGGGCGATCTGTCCTGGGAACACTTGCGGCAGTTCCAGATCTGGCGACTGGTAAGTTACGGCTTCCTGCACGGTAACTTTCAGCACTTGCTGTTCAACATGATCGGCCTGTGGGTGTTCGGCCGCATGGTGGAAGGAGTCGTCGGGGCTCGCGAGACAGCCGCATTCTTTCTGGCAGCGGTCGTCGTCAGTGGCTTATGTCAGATCGGCGTCGCCGCGGCGTCTGATCGAGACATTCACATGGTAGGAGCCTCAGGTGGAATTTATGGGCTCACCATTCTTGCTGCGTTCTACTTTCCCCGCGCTCGCATGAGCTTGTTCATGCTGCCGATTTCCATCGAGCTGCGATGGCTGGCCGCCATCTATGTTCTCATGGACGTTACCGGGGTCATGGGTGGAGCGCGAGCCGTTGATGGCGGAGCGTCGGTCGCGCACCTGGCACATCTCGGCGGAGCTGCGTTTGGCGCCTGCTATCACCAGTTCAACTGGCGCATCTCGGGCGGACGATTCGATCTTGGCAAAGTCTGGGATGCCCCGCGACGAGCAGCCCAAGCAGCTCTGGATCGCACGGTGCTTAAAGAAAATCCAACTGTTCGTCTCTACGAACCGCCAGCGGACGACTTTGAACAACAGCTGGATCGCATTCTCGAAAAGATCAACCGTGAGGGTAAAGCGAGCCTCACCGCCGAAGAGAACACCTTCCTGGAAAAAGCCAGCGAACACATGCGCAACCGGCGATAGGAACGTGTCTGAGAGATCACAGAGAGCCTTGATTCCGACCAAGCGGCAAGGCCCGCCATCTGACGAATCGGGCGGCTTCTGAAGCTGAGGGAGAGCAGCACTCTGCTCTCCCTCAGTTCGCGACTGGTCTGGAACACGGTCTCTCGACGAGATTACTTCTTGTGCTCGTGGTCGCCGTGCGCTTCTTCCTTGAAGTCGCCCGCGTAGGGGGTGCCATCAACTTCGCCGCTGATCATACCGGCAAACTCTCGTACCTTGCCGAGGCTCTCGTGTTTGCCGACGAAGCGTGAAGAGACTCCGTCCTTTTCTCCCTCCAACGGAGACGCGGACAAGTCCACCTGGAACTTCGGGTCATTGATACTGAGCAGCAGCTTGTCAGCCTTGATCGGCGTTGCGGTCTTCTCATCGTCTGCCAGGACGTAGACCGTGGCTTCTTGCTTGTCGTGATCGACGGTGAACTCGACGTGGTATTTGCCGCCGCCCCAATCGGCGAGCGTGCCCTCATGAGGACCAGCTCCGTGACCGTGGTGATGGCCATGATCGCTCTTCGCGGGCGTATTGGTCGCAGGTTGGTTCGTGGCGGGAGCAGGGGCAGGTTTGTTGCCGTCGCAGCCTACCGCCAACATCCATAAGAGCAGGCTAGCGCAAACAGAGATTCGAGACATCGTGACTCTCCTTCAAACTTCGACACGGCGTGAGATCCGCAGAAAATCGATCAGCACCCCTCACGTACGGGCACTGTCAGTGCTGTCATCCAACGAGATGGTCAGCTTCAAATTGAGCGTGATGAACGAGCGCGTCGGCATCTTTGCCGCTGAATTTCCAGAACAGGCCGGGGTGAATCAGGAACTCGCAGAAGGTGGACGTCACCAGTCCTCCGAGGATGACGGTGGCTACGGGGTAGAGGATCTCTCGACCCGGCTCTTCACCGCCGAGAACGAGTGGCACGAGACCAATGCCTGCGGTGAGTGCCGTCATCAGCACCGGGGCCAGCCGCTCCAGGCTGCCGCGAATCACCATGGGCGCGGTGAAGCTTTCTCCCTCTTCCTTCATTAAGTGGAAGTAGTGCGTCACCAGCAGAATGCCATTCCGCACGGCGATGCCACCCAGTGAGATGAAACCAACGAGGCTCGCGACAGTGAGAGACTGTCGCGTCAACAGAAGCGCGAAGACCCCACCAATAAACGCCGTCGGCAACGCATTCAGGATCTGCAGCACGATTCGCATGGACGGGTAAAGAATCAGTAGAACGACGAACATGCCGATGACCGAGACACCCGCCAGCACAAGTATCAACGTGGTTGCTCGCTGCTGGCTTTCAAACTGACCGCCATACTCAATGAAGTAGCCTTGAGGTAACGGCACCTTACTGGTCACCTGCTGCTGGATGTCTGTGATAGTGCTGGCGAGATCGCGATGTTCTGTGTTGCAGCGAATGACAATGCGGCGCCGAGCGTTCTCTCGATTGATAGAATTGGGGCCTGCACCTTCACCGATGTCAGCCAATTCTCGCAGTTCGACCTGACCGCGATTGTTCGGCAGATCAATTCGCAACCGTCCCAGGTTCGCATAGTCGGTGCGGTAGCTCTCTTCGAGACGGACCAGCAGATCGAACCTGCGCTGACCTTCCAGGATCTGCGAGACAACTTCTCCTTGCAATGCGGTCTGCAAGATCTGGGCGACGTAAGCTCGTGTCAGTCCATGAAATGCCAAGTCATCCGAACGCAGGCGAATGTGCAGTTCTTCGGTTTGCTTGATCGGCTCGACAACGGGCGGCGTAACGCCCGGAACATCCTGGACGACGGCTCGAACCTGTTCAGAAAGCTGCTGCAGAATGTCGATATCATCACCAACGATCTTGATGGCGATTTGCGCATAAACGCCCGACACCATGTGGCTGATAAGATGCGCTAGCGGTTGTTCAACTTCAATATCGACGCCAGGCACTTCTTCACGCAGGTCTTTGAGAAGATCTCGCAGCACGTCCTCTCGCGGGCGTTTCGCGTCTGGGTTCATGCTGAGGATGTATTCGCTGACATTCACCGGAGACGCATGCTCGTCCATTTCGGCGCGGCCCGTTCGGCGAACAAAGTACAGGATCTCGCCTTCGGGATTCTTCTCAGACTTCTGCATCGCGCTAAATTTTGCGTCGATAATCTCAGACGACTTGTTGGACGCTGCCAATGACGATCCCGGCGGCAGGGTGACGTTGACCTGAATACTCCCCTCATCGAACTGCGGCAGAAAATTGCGACCCAGATGTGACAGTTCCCAGCCCGCATACACCACCAGCGCCCACGTCAAAAACAACAGCCAGCCAGGTCTGGCCATGCTTAACCGAATGAGAAACGTTGCCCCCCATTTCAGCAGTCGCAGCAAAGCTCCGTCATGTTCTGCATGAGTCGCCTTTGATTGCGGCAGTAAGTAGTAGGAGAGCACCGGCGTTACCGTCAGTGAAACGATCAGCGAGGCGAGAATCGAGACGATGTAAGCCACACCGAGCGGAGTAAAAAGCCGTCCTTCCACCCCGGATAAAGCGAACAACGGCAAGAACACCAGAATCACCACTGCGGTGCCGAATACGATCGCACTGCGGATCTCTTTGCTGGCGTCATATACGACTTGCAATGCTGGTCGAGGAACTGAACGTGCATTGTTCTCTTTCAGACGTCGAAAGATGTTTTCCACATCCACTATCGCGTCATCCACTAACTCTCCCATTGCAACCGCAATTCCGCCGAGCGTCATGACGTTGATCGAAAGCTGTGATCCCGTCAGATAGCTGATCACGCGAAATGCCAGCGTCGTGATGACCAGCGACAAGGGAATTGCAGTGAGCGTGATGAACGTGGTTCGAAAGTTGAGCAGAAACAGAAAAAGGATGATCAGAACAAGCACCGCTCCGATCACCAGCGCTTCGCCGACGTTAAAGATGCCGCGGTCGATGAAGTTCTTCAGCTGAAAGAGTTCTGAGTTAATAATGACATCAGCGGGTAGTGATGCTTCCGCTTCGCGCAACGCATCCCCCAAACGGTCTGTCAAATCGCGGGTATCAACGTGCGGCTGCTTGACGATCGTAAAGACGACTCCTGGTCGACCGTTGACGCTACCATCTCCACGTTTGAGCTGAGCCCCTTCGACGACTTGAGCTACCTGGCTCAACAATACGGAACGCTCAGGGTGAACCTTGATCGGAATCTTCTGCAGGTCCTCGACGGCCCTTCCTGCATCCGGCCCCAAACGCCCTAACACTCGAATCGGCCGCTCAGTCTCACCCTGCACAGCGAAACCGCCGCTGGTGTTGATGTTGCTCTCTTTCAGCGCCTGCTCAACGTCTTGAAGAGTGACGTCGTATTCGAGCAGCGCCGCAGGGTCGATCAGTACCTGGTACTGCTTACGCTCGCCGCCTTGCTGAAAAACTTCGGCAACACCCGTAACTTTGAGGAGACGAGGTCGAATGACCCAGTCGGCAATCGTGCGCAAGGCCATCTGCTGACGCTCGACCGACGGAAAAACAACGCGGTGTTGAGTCTTTCCGATGACGAACCGGCTTCTGATTTCGGTGTCGGCTCGCTCCCACGTGACGTTACCCACTGCGACCTGTTGCCAGGTATCAAAGCGGTGCCGGTCCGCTGGCTTCCAAACAGTGAGTTGCTCTGTTTGATTCTCATGACGCAGTTCTGCAAGCAGGCCAGTAATGCCGATCGAAACTAACTCACCGCCGTTTGGGCCGGACTGCCGATAGATACCCGCCACTACAATCTGCCCCATGATCGACGCCGGCGGTGTCATCTGCGGACGAATCCCTTCCGGTAACACCCCAGCTAGCGTGGTTAGTCGCTCTTGCACCGTCTGACGCGCAGCGCGAATGTCGGTCGCCCAGTCAAACTCGATATAGATGACGTTTAACCCCGCCGTTGTCTGGCTTCGCACAGCTTGAACGCCGCTGGCTCCCAGAAGAGCGATTTCAATCGGCTGCGTGATTAGAGTCTCAGCCTCTTCCGTAGCGAGTCCGGGGCATTCGGTGATGATGATGACGCGCGGGCGATCAAGATCCGGAAACACGTCAATCGGCAAGGTTGTACTGAGATAGGTGCCATAACCCATTAAGGCCAGGCTCATCACAATCACAAGCATTCGGTAGTGAAGTGAAAAACGAATGACAGCATTGAGCATGAGGGCAACCTTCAGTGAGCCGCGTGGACAGTGCCGTCCGCGTGAACGTGGACATCGGCTCGAACGCCGCTGGCGGCTTGTGCCTTGAGAACTCGGTTCAGTGATGCTGCCGAGTTCTGAGCCAGGTACAGCCCTGGAGTAACGCTGCCGTCGTTGGCCAGCACGATGTTGGTGCGATCCTCGTGGACGACGTGCACCGCAATGCGATTGAAGAGGTCCCCATTCTGTCGAAAGACAAATGCTTCAGGACCTTCCTTCACGACAGCCGCAGACGGCAACACCAGCACGTCCTTGAGTTCCTCAACCGGGACATGCAGCCGCACTCGCTGTCCGGGACGGAAACGCCAGACAACGAACGTCTGACCGTCTTTCTCGTAACCACGAGACTGGTTCGTCAGCGGGACGAAGAAGTCGAATGTTCGGCTGGCAGGATCAATCGCATTGGACAGATGCCGAATCTGAAAGGTCTGATCCAACGCCGGCCAGTGCTGGCTGTCGTCGTCAGTAAATTCAACTTGAATCGGCCAGTTGCCTTGAGCCGCGCGTTCCAGAAACGGAGCCTCGTGTTTGAAAGCATGACCCTCAATGAAGAGTGAGTGGTGATTGGCCAGCACTGACAACAGTTGGCCAGCCTGAACCTGCTGGCCCAGATCGACTTTGAGCTCTTGAATCTCGTAAGCCAACCCTTCACTCAAATTATCAATCAGTTGGGACTCGTCCTGATCGCCCTCTGACTTAGGTTGGGTACCCACAAGAGGTCGAGGCGCAACGATCTCGATCGTTGAAACGAATTTGCCTTCGGTGACGCCGTCGATCTGTTCCGGCGAAAGACCTCGTGTCAGCAGATCCTGGCGATATGCCTGAATCAGCGACGTCTGCCGCTTCAATTGATTGTCGAGTTCGATGAGCCGGGCCTCGGGAACCGCTCCAGACTTCGCTGCGACCTCCAATCGGGTTCGCTGGTCTTTGACGAGCTGCGCTTCGCGCGTCGTCTTGAGCAGTTCCGTCTGCGTGTTCTGGAGGTACTCACTGAAGAGCTTCATCGTGAAGAGACGCTCTCCCGGCTTCACCGTGTCGCCCGGAAACGCGTGAATTTCAACGACAGCTCCCACAGCAGGCGCTGTGACACCGCGGTCAGAACGGCCCGGCCGATCGACAATCGCTCCGGGCACCTGAATCGTCCGCCAGTAGGTTTGCGGCTTCGCAGCCTTTGCAACTAACCCCAGATTCTTCCGTGCTTGCGGAGTCAGCCGAAGCACCTTCGCATCCTGGATGGGCCTGGGAGCGGCGCCGGCAGCCGATGTCTCTGGTTCCACAGTTCGTATCAGGGGCGTCCAGCGATCTCTCGTAGCGAACGCAACGGAGCCCATCACCGCGATGAGCGCGACGATGCTTCCGGACTTCAAATGGCGACTAACGCTCATGATGATCCCTCGGTACTTCGGAATCCTTGATTCCTGAAATACGCAGAAATGACCCTGTTACAGCGGGCGTTTAGAACGCGACGATCGGCAAGTTGCAGGGTGAATCCCCGTGCGCGGCGAAATGGCGACAGAGGAGAAACCCGAATGACCGGCGCGGCAGGACAGTGCTCGGCGCCGCACAGGTTGAAACGAGCAGCTGCGAACTGCGCAATGGCGCGCGAACTTTGTTCGCAAGTGACATCTGCGGCATGACGCATTCAACAATCGTCACACCACGAGACACGAGAGCATCAGCTCTTAAGTCCTCAAGACTCCAGAGCGTTCTCCGCGCGCAGCTTCGCTCAGCAGGCGATTTCGTGAAGGCACAAACAGCCTGGTTCCTTCGAGCCCTACGCCATTGAGCGCCAACTGCCACGAGTCAAAGTTGACGGCGGGTGGATACTCAAACGCGTAGGCTGCTTCAGGCACCGGTACGTCACCAATCGGAGCAATCCATAGCCCTGGCAGGTCAGGCTGATGAGGCGCATCGGGAGCAGGTATCGGCAGTGTCAGCTCAAACCCCAGCACAGAGAGATGGAAGTGTTCGACTTCCGGGTTCAGGGATCGAGATTCCCTCTGCACTGAATGATGATGTGAATTTCCGTGGTGGTGATGCGAGTGCCCGTGCCCATGAGCGTGTGAATGATTGGCAGCTCCAGACTCGTTGATAGCGTGGCTGTGTCGCAATGCGGGTGTCGACAGCGCTCCACTCGCCAATACGGCGATAAGCAAGACGCACAGTAGCTGGCGAAGTCCACCAATCATCCGAGTCCCAATCCACATCTGCTCCACTGGCATGACAAACGCCACGCGGTCACACCGTTGTGAATATTGTCCATCTCCCTGAGCGACTTTCAAGGCTTTTCGAGGGCGGCACACAGACACGAACTTGGCCGATGCTCGGAGGTCAATCAGAAAAGCAGACAAAGTCGAGCAGGCGCACACACACACAACCGTGTACTCCAAAAGCAAAAGCCTTGCTGGGAATGATTCCCAACAAGGCTTTATCCAGTGGAGGCGAAGGGAGTCGAACCCTCGACCTCTGCATTGCGAACGCAGCGCTCTCCCAACTGAGACGGCTGATTTACAGGGAAATTTGGAAGACTCTGGTCCAGCTTGCACCACTGCTTGCACCAGCAACGACGAAACTGAGGCTTCAGAGCCATCAAACGCCGTTGGCGGAGCCTTGCCTACCAGACCTGCTGATGCGGGGCCTGATGTGAAGGTTTCCAGTTCAGCAAATCCCACGGGCTTTGGTGCGGCGTTGGCCATGATCGCAACCCTGCCACTGAGCGACGCAGAGAAGGCCGAGGCTGTTCGGCGACTCTTGGAGGGCACAGGCTGAGACTCGGCGACGGCGTTCTGGAACCCGTCAATCGGGACACCTTCAGCACCACGCCCCAAACGCCCTCAATGGGCCATACAACGCTGTTCACGCCGAGGACGACCTGATCCTCGAATCGAAGCCAGACTCGCCACAACGCCTCGTAGCGAGCCTCTGAGAGGCCAGTGGATCGTCACGCCTGCAGCAGGTCCTGAAGCTGATCGATCACGCTTCCCGCAGCGCTCACTTGGTGAAGATCGGCCCGCAAACCTGCCTCCGACAGATCGGGCGTGTCCCACAACAGAGTTGCCACGACCCGCCTGATGGCGGCAAACCCGCCGGTTTAGTCACGCAACCCAACGCTTTGTGCGAACCTCGCTACGAGACACACATCCCTCTGATCGGCCCGGTCCCCGCGTAAGCCGCTCCATGAGTCCGACAACAACACTGGGCGGGGACACGACCCAGGCTTCGATCGAAAGTGGCTCCTATGCTGTGCTGACGGGCTCCGTCTCAAGCACGTCCTTCATGATGCCAGGAGCGGCGAAGACGTCGACAGGAAACCTGAGGCACCTTCCAGCCGTTGCTGGGGACCGTCCTACAAGTGAGTGACGCCGCCGCCGCTCGCAGACACCGAATCGACAGCGAGTTGGGAGAACCGAGCGGCGGCCATCAAACTTTTTTCCTCCCCCACCGGGTCCGGCCAATAGGGACCCTAACGTACTCCGTGGAGTGGCAAACTGATTTTGACCTTGGCAATTCTGGCATTCTGCGAACCCTCAGCGGGAGGGCCTTCAGGTTGACATTCGCACAAAGCTTAATCACTTTCGCTTTCCCGCTCAGATCAACTGGGGGTGGCTCGAATCGTTTAGCACTCCGAATGAGAGGCGAGTATGGACCCAGATTGGGGACTTCGATTGATGCAGGTTGGCTGGCCAGCCGACAGACCTCACTATTTCTATTCAATAGAGTTCTCAGAGATCGATCTGATAAGTCCAGGACATTACTCGGCAGTCCTAACCAAGATTCATGACGGCGTTCCGCATGCGGTGTCCTTCGACTTCGATGACGACATTCTGACTGCCTTGTTAAGCGCCTTGCCTAATGAACAAGCCACGGCATTCTCAAGGACGCTCCGAGGATACAAGCCTCCTTGCTTTCTGCAGCTCCCAGCCACGATCGCGCCGAATGTCGTGGAAGCTCGCTTCGGCGAACTTCAAAGAGGTGCCGGTGATGTCTTCGTACCGTTCATAGTGACCAAAGTGGATTGCACCGTTCATCCTTCGCGGGTTCAAGGTGCCACTAAGCAGGACGCCATTCCAACGCCCGCTGCGGTTGTAGAGGCATCAAGCACGAGGCCAGCCCAAGCACGAAATGACGCGAAGCAAATCGAACCCGAGAAGCCCAACCCGGTTGCGGGAAGGGTGGAACGGCATCGTCGAACGCCAGCATTTATCAGTGCCGTCTTCGTGGTCTACCTAACCGGCGTGGTACTGTACGCGCCTTACTTTAACTATCAGTACGCCCAGAGACATGGTTTTTTAAGTTGGCTCTTTTTAGGCGAGGTCGCTGCAACTAGCCAATCCTTGATCTGGCCCTACTTCGCATTCATCGGCTCGTCTAATAACACTCGATGGACCGATGCCGAGAGAGAGAATCTCGAACACTACCATCGCTCGAAAGAAGCCGCTCAGCAAAGAGCAAGAATCGTCAATTCTCAGAAACCGACCCATGATCTCTTAGGAATGCCGATTGCCGGAACCACCGAATTCACTTCCCAAGAAGCCGAGGCACTACGCTCGTTAGTCGATGTCGCCCTACGAGAAGCACAAATGGTCGATCTGGAGATTCTTCGAAAGGTTCACCCAGAATTGCCAAGTTACTTTCAGCACAAGTACATCAAATGCCTACAAATCGAGCATCAACGCTTTCATTCACGCGTGTCTTTCAATGATCAACTCACTGGCCAAAGGCTCCAAGATGAATGGGTAAATTGGTTCAACCAAAACAAATTAAACATCAGATTCCCCAAGAGACTATCAGAATAGTTTGGGGAAACACCGACATGCGACCCGCCAAACATCAGAATGTGATCTGTCTGAACACATAAGCTCAAAACCCTTTACCAAAACATCAGGAGACACCATGACTGCCGAAGTTGCAGTTTTGAATAGTTCAGCAATTGCGCTGGCGGCAGACAGTGCGATGACAGTCGGAACTTCAGAAGGAAGCAGAAAAACTTACAATGTTAACAAGCTATTTCGCCTATCAAAAACCGAGCCCGTCGGAATGATGGTGTTTGCCAACGCACAGCTCATGTGGATGCCGTGGGAAACAATAATAAAACAATATCGGCAGCAACTTGGACATCAGGCATTTGCAACAATTGAAGACTATTCAAAGGATTTTCTGAGCTTTCTGGAAACGTCTAATCTATTCACAATCGAACATCAGCAAAGGTACGTCGAACTACAACTCTGGGCTTACTTCAAGGCGATTGCTGGCCGCGCAACAGAGCGAATTAGACACTTATTCGCTAGAAGGAAAACGGTCGGCAGAGCCTCAATCAGAAAGGTCTTCGAGGATGTAATCGTCGAAAACGCAAAGCAGTTGGCGGCATTCAAGACACTCAGCTCCGTTCCTGCCGACTTTGATCGGACCTTTATGCAGCTATTCAGACTGCAGCTCGCGAACGCGAAACACGTATTCAAAAGCGGCCTTACGAGAAATGCTGCCACTGCACTCAAAGAGATTGCGATCAATCTCTTTATTAAGAGTGAAAGTCCATTCGGCAATTCAGGTGTTGTGTTTGCGGGCTTTGGCACTCGGGAGCTATTTCCTGCAGTGCGAACATTTCATGTTGCGGCGGTACTAGGCAAGCACGTCATGGTAGACGCCGTGCTGGACAAGACGTTTGACGAAACAACAAACCGCGACATGCCTTTCTCCCATACTGCCATTATCCCGCTAGCTCAAGTCGATGTCGTAGAAACCTTTGTCGAAGGGATATCGAATGCTTTCAAGGCTGAATACATGAGCGGGCTTCATCTGCTCATAACTGCATGTCTGAAAGACTTCATCAATCGGCTTCCGGCGTCTATAGATAAGCAGAAGTTTGAATCGGACAGCCTGTCCTTTGCTGTTGATCAGTTCAAACAACTCCAAAGTCATCTATCGCAAGTGAGTCTCCAAAAGCACATTCAACCCTTACTGAACGTCGTAGGCGTGCTCCCCAAAGATGAACTAGCTAAAGTAGCTTCAGCTCTCGTAGAATTAACGTCGATGAAGCGGAAGATGTCTCCCGAGATGGAAACAGTGGGGGGGCCGATCGACGTTGCGGTCATCTCCAAAGGTGATGGATTTGTCTGGATTTCCCGGAAGCATTACTTCAAACAAGACTTGAACATTCATTTTGCAGCCAACTACTTACGAGAAGCGGGAACGCGGAATGACCACTAAGCCAAGTTCTGCGGATACTGCTCCGAAAAAGAAATCTAGGTTCACCTTTGAGGAGTATATTCGTGAATTCGTACCCGTATTGGCGGAGAAGTATCTAAAAGAGCCTGAACCGCTTCATCTTAGAATCCGACGCGAATACCTACGCCAACTTGAGAATCAGGCGCGTTGACCAGTCGTTTCACTTAGGCAACGATATCGCTTCCCAGGCCCACCACATGCTGGAAGCGGAGAATCCGCGTGCTCATTGCCGAGCATCATTATGGCCAGAGCCGCTCGACTCCTAGCTTCGGAGTAGTGTTCGAATTCTTAGCTGTTGGTGCCTCCTCGGTCTGGCTCATGGCTGTTACCGAGTGAGGATTGAGCGACGCATCATCCTCGGTCGCAAGCAGTGCCATTCCGTGTGTCCCGATCATGCCGAGACGTCTCCAACAACGCCAGCGATTTAAGCGGCACCTGCACACCCGCAACGCATCCACGGCGTAACATCTTGTCGGATCGGTTTAACTGTGCTGAACTGCTGCCGGGACGAGCCCGCCAGATCAACCGTCAGGTGAGTCTTCCGCTGACTAAGTCGGGTGGCTTAGTAACGAGTACCGATCCAGCTACAGAACAACAGCCATGCTTGTGACCGAAGTTTACGCAGTTTCCGAATCGCTGGAGCTGACTCCGCTATTTAGCTGCCCGGTGTCCGCTGGCTTTCCCAGCCCCGCAGACGACTACGTGGAAGTGGATCTCAACCTTCACGCGCACTTGGTGGAGAATCCCCCCGCGACGTTCTTCGTGAGGGCGAGGGGCACTTCGATGATCGGAGCGGGCATTCAAGACGAAGACCTGCTTGTGGTTGACCGGTCACTCGAACCCAAAGACGGCTCGATCATCGTGGCCAATGTCGATGGCGAATTGACCGTGAAGACGTACTCGTGCAGGGGCGGGAATCTGCGTCTCGTGGCTCAAAACCCCGATCAGCCACCCATCCCGATCGGGCCAGAGACGGAAGTCAATGTTTGGGGCGTCGTGACGTCTGTCATCCACCAGTTCGTGAAGTGAGCGGCCATGTTCGCCCTCGTGGACGGCAACAACTTCTACGTCTCTTGCGAGCGTGTCTTCCGCCCCTCGCTAGAAGGCAAGCCCGTTGTCGTGCTGAGTAACAACGACGGGTGCGTGGTCTCACGTAGCGCTGAGGTCAAGGCGTTGGGCATCCCGATGGGCATCCCGGTCTTCAAGATCGAGCGGGAGATTCGCAAGTATGGCATCATCACGTTCTCGTCGAACTACACGCTCTACGGAGATATGTCGTCGCGAGTGCTGACCACACTGCGGCAGTTCGCCGACAACATCGAACCTTACTCCATCGACGAATCATTCTTGGACGTGCCTGTCGCCGATCAGCAGGACCCGATTGGATTCGGCCTGCGAGTCCGGGCGACGGTGAAGAAGTGGACCGGCATTCCCACGTGCGTTGGCATGGCCCCTACGAAGGCTCTGGCGAAGCTGGCCAACAGAGTCGCCAAGAAGTCCAGCAGCGGCGTAAAGACGCTCCTATCGCGTGAGGAACAATCCGAAGCTCTCGCAGCCACACACGTCTCAGACATCTGGGGGATTGGTCGAAAGCATACCGTGCGATTGGAAGCCGCGGGCATCAACACGGCCCTGCAACTCCGCGACGCAGACGACGCCTGGATCATGCGAGAGCTGACGGTCGTCGGCCTGAAGCTCGTCCGGGAGCTACGCGGTGAAAGCTGCCTGCCCCTAGAAGCGGTGACACCGGCCAAGAAGGCCATCTGCTGTTCGAGGTCCTTCGGTCGCTCTGTGCTGTCCCTCGACGAGCTGCAGCAGGCTGTGGCCACCTACATCGCGAGAGCGGCGGTGAAAGTCCGTAAGCAGGGTTCAGTGGCCGGTCACCTGCAGGTCTGGTTGGAGACGAGCAAGTTCCACGGACCAGATCGATACTTCCCAGCTCGCGGCATCCGCATGGAAACAGCTACGTCCTCGACTTCTGAGTTGTTGGCAGCCGCTCGCCCCCTGGTCGAGAAGATGTTTCGGGAGGGCATCGACTACCGCAAAGCCGGTTGCCTGCTGACAGATCTCCAGCCCGCAGCCACGGCTCAGATGACGCTGTTCGACGATCCGGCTGCAAGGAAACGCTCAGCCGCCGTGATGGCAGCCGTAGACAAGATCAACGAACTTCACGGTCGCGGAGCGGTGCAGTTCGGGGCCGAGGGCACCAAGGAGCAGCGTGACTGGCAGGCGAAGTTCAACCAGCTCTCGCCTCAATACACAACCAACTGGCATGATCTGCCGATTGTCCGAACGGGATGAACTATGTGCGCGAGATACTTCATTGAGGACGGCTGGCCGGTCCTCTGCGGCAGCGACTTCAACGCCACGATGCCGATGGAGTTCCAGACGGCATTTCAAGGAGCTCAGTGGAACATCTGCCCCACCAATCAAGTCCCTGCAATTCGGCTCAACGCAGAGAGTCAGAAAGAAGTCGTCAGATTGCGGTGGGGTCTGGTGCCCTCGTGGGCGGACGATCTGAAAGTGGGAGTGAGCAAGATTAACGCCCGAAGTGAGACTGTCGCGACCTTGAGTTCGTATCGGGCTGCATTCAAACGCCGCCGCTGCCTCGTCCTCGCCAGCGGCTTCTATGAGTGGCGAACTGTGGGCAAAGGGAAGTCAGCGGTCAAAACGCCCTTCATGGTTCAGACAACCGATCAGCCACTGTTTGCTTTCGCGGGCCTTTGGGAGAGCTGGAAGCCGACACCGAAGAAAGATGCCGATCCTGCCGAACAGCCTGGCGACGAAGGACCCCAAGATGCGGGGGCCGAAGAGGCTGAAGAAGTCAAAGCGGTTGAGACCACAACCATCATCACCTGCGACCCGAACCATTTGATGGCTACCATTCATGACCGCATGCCGGTCATCCTGCCACGTGATCTGATCGACGTATGGCTCGATCCCGAGATCAATGACGCGGAAGCTCTCAACGGACTGCTGGTGCCTTACCCGTCCGAACTCATGAAAGCGACTGAGGTCAGCAAAGCCATCGGCAACGTGAAGTTCAAGGACGATCCGCGACTACCTGCTTGAGGGGTGACATGAGGCGTGCAAAGGTCGCTGCGATATCCACAGGAGCGCTGTTGGAAACAACGGCGGAATCAGATGCAGGTGTTAATCTACAAACGAACGCACGTAGGAGACCCGAATGCTGCAGGCTGTTTTGGCGCGAACGACTGCATGCGTACGGTCCGAAGTCGACCGTTCGAGGCAGTAATTGGTGTTGGCGGAATCGGTCCTGAGGCGCGGTCACACGGGATTGATGGCAAAGTCAATTGGATTGGCATCGGGGCGCGAAAACGCTCGCTTCCCCATCTGAAAGGTCCGTTGGTGACCTTCGATCACTTCCTCGATTTCGGGACGGATGGACCCGACTTCCGCGACGTCGCTCCGGTGCTGTCCGAGCGAATGTACTCGCGCAACATTCGCTGGTTGCTCCACTGCCTGACCGAAGCGGAGCGTCTTGAAGTTACGAAAATCCTCGAACTTGCCGAGTCTGCCCCTGCGTCACGTGGCCGCCTGATTGGCTCGATGCCCAATTGTAGGCGTAAGACCGTTGGAGGCTGTCCGCCCCGCAAGCGGTGTCGCGCTGACCGCTGAACCACGCCTCTGCGTTCTCCGCGTTTCAAGCCTCTGAACAATCACGTTTCCGCCGGGTTCCCACTCACCGCGGCGGGTTACAGATCGAGCACGGCTCGTAGGTCCGCTTCGCCGTGTCCAGCGACATGGAGATCTGGCTCTTGCTGAGGCTCTTACAGCCCGCCCGATGGTACTTCGATCCCGACTTCGTGACGTACACGGTTAAGTCCTGAGTGTCCGGCAGCGAAGCCGGGCGTGTTTGTTGCTGTCGCGGCGAACTCACCGGCGGTACGACGACGTTCGGCTTCTCAGCCGTCTCCGAACTCTTTCCATCCGGCTTGCGGTACTCCCACGGCGGCGTTGGATTCGCGTCGGCCCACAGGCCACGCTTGGCACGGCGGGCTTCCAGTTCGGCGTCTGCCAGAGACTTGTCCTTCGAGAACTGCTTGTAGTGCCACGCTAAGCCGTCCTTGACCATCTCCAGATTGATGTTGCGGTCTCCGACCCACACGACGCCCAGCGTGCGTCCGTAACGATCCGGTCCTTTGTTGGTTACTCGTACCGGCTTCCCGAAGACCTTGTCGCCCAGTGCCTGCTTGGACTTCGTTCCAAACGCCTGGTGGGACTCAGGAGCGTCGATCCCATCGAGACGAACCTTATACTGTGTCTGGTCCACGAGGAGCGTCAGCGTGTCACCATCGCTGATACCGACGACCTTACCCAGCAGGTCTGGATGGTCGGCTGCCAACACCGGAATCAGAGCTGCCAGCACTGCGAAAAGTGAACCGATTCGTGAAGCAGTCCGCATCCAATAACTCCGCGAGAGGTGGCATGGTCGATCCATCGCTCGGGGTTATGGCGAAGGTGGTGCTGATGCGCCTAGATGCAGCTTGTGGAGCACGGCATGAGGAGGCGTCCCACGATTGGATTGTTGGCGAGGGCCAGTCGAGACAGTCGGTCTTGCCCAGCACAGCGCTGCTAAATTCCGCCCGATTTAAGCGGCTCGGGCCGATAATAGGGTTGTTGTTTAAACTTCCCTTGATGATTGATGCGAAATGCTGCTCGATATTCGCGAGTCTACGATTGTTGGTCCTCTGGAGTCGATGTCTGGGCTTGCCGGAACTGGCAATACAAGATCAGACCTTGAAGCAACACTGTTTGGAAAATGCGATTCTTCGCATTTGGATCAATCGCTATTCGTTCATAGTTGTCCTGGCAGCGAACAAGCAGCTTCTCCAAATCGCCAAATGACGGTAAGTGAAACAGCTTCAGGCGTGTCTGCGGATCGCAATGAGATTTGTAAGTCTCGGCTAAATCTCGATCAGTGAATACTGCCAGTGATTGCATGCCATCTTGGTTGAAAGGCGCAATGAAGCGTATCTGATCATCAAGCAATGGTTCTCCTGTTTCTGGATCAGGAGTTTCATTGTTGCAGAGCATGTAAAATGGCGGCTCCATTACGAACCCGAACGGAACATCGGGTAAGTTATCAGTCATGGTCTCTGGCTCTCGTGTGATAGTTTGGCGACGATTCACAGAGAGCCAGAGTATCTGATGTTGCTCAAACGTGCAGCAGCCGTCAGCAGTTGGAAACAAACCACTAGTGGTTTAGTTCCGGTCGGCCGATCGCGGCAGCACTGGCACGGGACCGACCGAAGCGTTGGGTGGCCACTAAGCCCTATTGGTTAGTTCCGGTCGGCGGATCGGGGCAACACTGAGGAAGTACCGACTGCAGCATCAGTCACACGACGCGATTGTCCAGCAGTTGTTCCGCCCGGATTAGCGGCGTCACGACTCCGGCCAAACAGGCAGCCCAGATTCACCGATTGAAGAACGACGGCGTCGGGCTGGCTCACGACATCGGTGGATGATGTCGGAACGACGCGGCAGTCGGGTTGCGGTGTGACTAACCCACGGGGTTTATCACGCGGTCGGCTCCAGCCAGTGGCTCAGGCCGAGGTCTGCGGCACGAGGAAACGATGGTGTCGGTCGGGTTCACGCCAGCTATGGATGGTGTGGGAACGATGCGGCAGTCAGGTTGCGGTGTGACTAACCCACCCGGTTTAGTCAGCGACAGTTCCAGCCGAGGACACGCTGCAGGGGCAGATGCCGCTGTTTGGGCTTCTGGAATCAGCGTTGGGGACTTCGACGATTACGGCCAGTCAAGTTCGGCTGCCGAATCGGACTTCGGTTGCGACTAAGTAGTTTTTTGAGCAATCAAAATCTCTGGCGCATCGCGATTGCCAAGTACGAATTGAGACCCATTTTACGCTCCGCATATGTTGTGTCCGGCTGCTGGAAACAGATGACTGTCTCGTCTGAAACCGAAATGGATGTCACGGCCGGATCTGCAGCACGAAACACTCTGAGGGTCGGTTCATCCAAGAGATTCCTCTCGATATTGCTCGCATCGCCTCATCCAGCAACGTAGATGCAGTCTTTCGCAGGGAACTCCTGACATTGCTCGCGAGTGCATCCCTCGATTGTCTGGGGCCTGATGAGGACGCGAGTGAAATGCTCAACCCGAACGCAACAAGTCGAGAACCGGGTGCAGAAGAGTTCGGACTGATGCTGAAGATCAGCCAGTTACTGGAACGAGCAGAGAACCGGGAGCACTTTGTTCAATTAGTTTTGAAGTGGGCAGAACAGCGGCAATCGCAGATCCTGCTTCGCAGCGAATTTCAAATCAGACGAGCCCATGAAATTGCCAAGCTGCTACCACCGTCCGAAGCCGGTCACTTGCCTGCAGGTTTAATATCAGAGGATCAACTTCCATCGGAGCTTCGAGAAGCTCAGTGCCCTGATGTTACACCGTTACTCCCGCTGAGACAGAAGGCGTTGACACTAGAGGAGTGCTTCGTTGTCTTGGCCGTGGTTCATGATGCTCTTGTCGATCCGCAAAAACGTCCTCTGATCTCTGAAACCCCATGTGCGACAGACTGGAGTTCTCATCCGTGGATTAGATGTGAAGTGCAAAAGATGTCGAGCGATGCCGCAGTGTTGCTGGAATCGCACATCGCTCTGTACGGCACGTTCCGACCTTCGGAAAACGATCTCGTCGCTCTGAGGCACGCATACGACCGTGTGGAAACGGCGCTCAAGGCCAAGGCAGATTCGGAGCTGCCAAGTCGATCAAACGCTGGTCCTGATGATTTGCCGCTGCCTCCTTCAGAAGGCACCGAGGGACACGAACAAAAATCTCTGACACCTTCAGAGTCAAATGAATCAACTGAGAGTTGTTACAACGCGGCTAACAAGTCCGAAAACGGCCCAGTTCCTACCAATGGATTTCGGTGGCAGCGTGAGGAGCCATATTTTGGCTTAAGTCCCAAGGCATGGCTTGTGGTCGGGTTACTTTGGCGACGAAGGGACTTTTCGGCGGACACGGACTCTTTTTGCCCAACCATCTGGGAAGAGCCAAGTGATGTCACCGCTGATGCACTCGGGTCTGTTCGTCGGAACTCAAACAACTTCTTCAAGAAGCACGGCATTCCCCTGCGCGTTGAAACGCAGCCTCACCCTCATGGACGGGGTTCCCGGCTTGTGACTCTTGTCCGCACGGACCGATCCTCCGAGTGACTCGGACCGCCGGTACCTCTCGCGAAGCCCGCCAGAAGCCTGCCAGAAGCCCGACGCACGCCCGTGGCTAGCCCGAGGTGCGTTGTCCAATTTGCCCATCAACAATCCCTTTTCAATGAGGTGTGTGATGGACGATTTGGCGCGACGTGTCCTTACTCTTGTGAAACGCTCCGAAATTCGAGACCGGCTAACGTCGATTGCGACTGACTATCTTCTTTGGTCCGGCCTGCTCGCTCTAACAGAAGAGGCTGAAGACTTAGTTTCCAAGCAGCCGGGCAACCACGCGGAAGCCTTACAACTCTGTGATGATCCCAAGCCCCTCGCGAAAGTGGAGGGCTAGATCATGGCCAAGTGTGATTGGCGTCGGGTTTCGAAAAGTAGCCCGTGCCCCGTTTGTGGCGGTCCGGATAATTGCACGATCAGCTCAGATGGAAGCGCTGTGTGGTGTGGTCGTGTTCAAGAGCGATCTGTCAAACAAAACGACGGCGGGCAGTTTCTGCATCTTCTGCAGTCGGACGATCAACCTCCCAAATCAGGTGCCGTGCCCCGGCGTCCACGTCGTTCTAGGCCGAAGACGACTTCTGGAAATCAACTGGTTCTGGAAGCGATGCACCAAGCGTCATTGCAACATCCTGATCGCGCTCTGTGGTTGTGCGACCTTGCGGCAAAACTGGGAGTGAGAGTCGAAGCTCTGGATCAATTGAAAGTCGGTGTTTTGAAAGAGAGAGGGCAATACATATGGCTGTTCCCTGAGTTTGATTCACACGGAAAGCTGATTGGTCTGCAGCGTCGTTACCCGGATGGCAAGAAGTTGATGGTCCGGGGGAGTGAACGCGGCCTGACCTTGTGCGGAGATGGGTATGCGGATGCAAAAACGATCTACATAGTCGAAGGGGCGTCTGACTGTGCGGCGCTCATGTCGCAGGGAATCTGCGTGATCGGGCGTCCGAGCAACTCTGGGGGCGTCAAATACCTGATTGCGTTGCTGGCAAAGTGCCCCGGCAAACCTGAGATCATCGTTGTGGGCGAAAACGATCGCAAACCCCACGAGCACCTGAGTGCTGCCGTGCAGCTAAGCCACAAGCCAAGTTGCACAGGCTGCTGTCGATGCTGGCCGGGGAGATCAGGAGCTGAATCAGTTGCGCGGCAACTGCGCGACGCTCTTCAGCGAAAAGTCCAAGTCTGGTTGCCGCCGGAGAGCGTCAAGGACATCCGAGAGTTACTGCTGTCGCAAGAGAGGACCGCAGGAGATGGTTCGGCTCAGTGAGACGGAGTTCCGATCCCTCCTGCGACTGCATCGAACATTTGAACCCGACCCGGTGATACTGATTTCAGAGCCACCCGAAGGTGAAGAAATCGGCCTCAGCGATTGTCGTTCTCAGATGGCGGAGCGTCGGATCGAAGCAGCCACGTTACCGGGGTTTTATCTCGACCGTGGAACCACAGGCGTAGGCAAGTCCACTGCCGACACCGTTGCGTTTAAGGCAGGCAAGCGAGGGTTGAGCATCCAACCGACACATGAGAACTGTGCCGAAGTCGTGAAGGCCCTTCGAGCAGCGGGGATTGATGCCGCAGCGTACCCGGACCGCGTTACCGATGGAGATCAGCCCAATTGCGTTAATCCAGAAGCTGACAACGTGGAGAGAATCGGCCTGCCCGTACAGCAAACAATTTGCTTTTGCTGTCGCCAGAAAGCCCAGTGCGAAACAGATGGGTTCTTGGCCCAATTCAAGGTTGCCGCAGACGCGGATGTCGCCGTTGCCACACATGCGAGGGCGACCCGCAGCGGTCTGGACAAACTGGCTGAAGGACGAGATCTGATATCGATTCACGAGAACGTGATCGGAGTGCTTCTGCATCAGATCACTGTAGAGGCTGCAGCACTTGAGACGGCTCGGAGTGTCCTAGACAGACTGCTCAACGATCCCAGGTATCTGGATCAGTTTGGCACCGCTTATGCCACCACTGCCTGCGGGCACGACGAAGTCGATGAGGCCAAGACTGAGCTTCGAACCCGACAATTCGAGTTCGTCAATCACCTCGCAAACATCTGTGACCTGCTCATTCAATCGGCTGCTCAATGCAGTGGTCACCGTGAGATTTCGATACCTAACCCAATGCCGTTACCCGGTGGCATTCACCACCTTCTTTTCCGTATCTGCAAAGACATGAACGTTCAATTTGGAAACCAGCCCGTCTGGCAGTTGCTGATTGAAACAGCAACCGGGGCGTTCGACCGCGAGGGAGTTCTGATAAATGACGACACCGTGCTCACCGACGACTGCTGGCCGGGTGATCTGCCTGACTCGCATCAACCTTCCGAAAAGTTCTAAGACGATCCTGCTCGCAGACGGAACCGCGAGTTTGGAACTGCTCCAACAAGCAGTAGGGCAGGAAATCAAGGACATCACCCCAGAGGGCAGGCTCGCGCTAGCTCACCAAGTCGTCCAGTACCCGATTGATATCACGCGGCGGGCTTCCCTGAGTCGCGTCCAAGAAATTGTCCGCGGCATTCTCCTTAGCCGACCTGAGTGTCGTCGGGTCGGAGTCATAACCCACTCAACCATGACGGCAGCCTTGTTGAACCTCGGCATTTTTTTCGATCCCCGCATCGTCTGGATTACGCATTTCGGAAGCGGCCAAGACCGAGGCTCGAATGCGTGTCTGGAGACCCAATGTGACCTCCTGATTGTGATCGGGACGCCACGCGTCAGCTCAATCGAGGTTCAGAAACGGCTCCACCAATGCAATCAGTTGGCGTCACTTCAGTCTCTCGGAGATTGGGGGCCGCTTCCGTGGAGCGGCTTCACCATTACGAACAGGCGGCGAGTAGTTCATGGTCGCGGTTATCGCGATCCAGTCTGGCGAGAAGCCCAGCGTTCGATTGTCAGAGCCACGCTCATTCAAGCAGTCGGCAGAGCACGTCCTTTGTTACCAGCGGGTTGTGGTTGCATCCTGCTCACAACAGAGGAAACAGGGTTTCCGCTGGCAGACATCGGGCAGGACTTAGTCCGTGTTACCGAAAGTGAATCGCGGATTGTTTGCGCATTAAGCGCCCTTGCGCCTTTAGAAGATTCTCCGACTACTATGTATTTAAGGAGCAAGGGCGCTTGCGCAACGTCGGCGCAACTAAGCCAACAGTGTCAACTAAGCCTACGGCAGACGCAGAAACTTCTTCACCGGTTAGAACAACTGAGAGTCGTTTATCGTCTCGGTGAAAGAAGCGGCTGGTCTCTGCGCCGACACAACCGCGATTCAGAATCCGCAAGTTCTGAGTACGCAGATGCGGACTGCCCGGACGGTTGATCGACGCAGCGCTCCTTCACTGCCATCTCTATTGAAGTTTTCTGAGTTCCCGTGTCGAATATGCTTGCGAAAAGGTAAGCAATGAGCAAACTTCTGGAACAGGTCAGACAGAGCGTCCTGTCATGCGGAGCAACACGCTACGAGTTGTCCCGGCAGTCAGGAGTCAGCCAGGCACAGCTTTGCCGGTTTATGCAGGGTCACGCTCTCAGCGTGGAGAACATCGAACGTCTGGCTGAAGCGTTGGGCTGCGAGATCCGTTGGCAGAAGAGATCAGGCAAGGGAACTCGCCCAAAAGGGACATAGCCGATCTGAGATCGCGACTGATCCCCTTGGGCTCACCACATGGTCAAACCCTGAGAAGGCGAGTAATGGGAACAGTCTTCAGAAAGACATTCACCAAGCAGCTACCGGCGAACGCCGAGGTCTTCACCACTAAGGGCGAGACCTTCGCCAAGGTGAAGCCTGCCACAGGTCGGTCACAGACCTTTCCCGTGGTGATCGGTCGGGACGGACAGCAACGCATCTTGATCCAGACGAAGACTTTCGTAGCCAAGTACCGGGACGGGGCAGGTCAGACTCAGACCGTATCCACCGGCTGCCGCGAAGAGAAGGCTGCCAGAGCGGTCCTCGCTGATCTGGAACGCAGGGCCGAACTGATACGTGCTGGGGTCATGACGGCGGGTGAGGATCGAATCTCGGAGCATCAGGGAACTCCCCTTCAAGAGCACTTCCGGGTCTACCACGACCACCGGGTCGCCAAAGGGTTGTCACAAGATCGAATCGACAACACAGATTCACGACTGAAGCGTTTGGCTGATGAGTGCGAATTCCAGTGGTTGTCTGACCTCTGCAGTGATGTCCTGATCGACTGGCTGGGACAACAACTCGCTCTGGAGATGTCTCCGGGGACTCGCAACGAGTACCGCCAAGAGCTGGTCGGCTTCGGCAACTGGTGCGTGGAAACCAAACGCTTGATTACGAATCCGTTTGAGGACGTGCCGAAGGCGAACGCCAAGCTGAACCCACGCCGGAAGCGACGGGCGATGACCGACGAGGAACTCGTGAAGCTGCTGTATGTGGCTCGCTGGCGTCCTCTGGCAGAGCACGGCCGGGAACCTGTTAAGAAGGCTGACGGCGAAGCCACATCGAAGCGTCGCACATGGAACCTGAAACCGCTGACACTCGAAAACATTGATGACGCCGTCGCCAAGGCACGGATCAGGCTCATCAAGAATCCACAGTTCATCGTGAAGCAGGAGCGACTGGGCCGAGAACGGGCACTGATCTACAAGACATTCGTGACGACCGGCTTGAGGCGTGGCGAACTCGCCTCGATCACGGCTGGTCAACTCAGCCTGAACACCGATCCTCCGTATCTGACTCTCAACGCGGCGGACGAGAAGAACCGGCAGGGCAACTCGATTCCATTACGGGCGGACCTTGCGGATGAACTGAGATCGTGGTTGGCAGAGAAATTTGAGTCCGCAACTCAAGCGTTCAATGAGACCGGGGGCTCCTCAAGCGAGCCGGTGTTCCGAGTCCCCGAAGCACTGCTGAAGATCCTGAATCGCGATCTGGAGTCGGCCGGTATCCCCAAGCGAGATGACCGTGGCTGGACTTTGGACGTTCATGCCTTGAGGCACACGTTCGGAACCATGCTCAGCAGGAGCGGAGTATCGCCCCGCACCGCGATGTCAGCGATGCGTCACTCATCCATCGACCTGACGATGAACCTCTACACGGACCCGCGTCTGCTGGACGTTCAGGGGGCCGTGGAAGCCTTGCCAACACTCCAGCTGAAGACGTCCTCAATCGATGCCGCAGACGAGTTGCGCAGCCCGCCAGCCGACTGTCAGCTTGCACCAATGCTTGCACCAGATTTACAAAATTTGGTGCAAGCTGAGCCTGCAACTGCCAACACGGCAGAAAGCGGCACGAAGCAGTTGAGCCGCCGAGATTTGCTGCCAGATCCGAAAATACAAACAAAAAAGCCTCGTCCAGATTACTCTGAACAAGGCTTTATCCAGTGGAGGCGAAGGGAGTCGAACCCTCGACCTCTGCATTGCGAACGCAGCGCTCTCCCAACTGAGCTACGCCCCCTGGTTGATGACAGTCAGACACTTGATTGGCCAAGTGGTTCCCGTCAGTGCGGGCGGAAAATAGGTCAGGCTTGAAATCGTTGCAAGGCACGATTTTCAAGCGAGAAAGCCCGCCAATAAATGGCGGGCTTTCCGCAGTCATCACGTACCGGCAACGGTTGATTAGACCTTGCCGAAGATGGTCTTGTCGGTCGACAGCAGGTCGTCGCAGGCGGTGCCGAGACGCTTCGCGACTCCGGCTTCGCCGAGCTTCAGGTAGGTGCGTGGATCGTAGGACTTCTTGTCGCCGATCTCGCCGTCCACCATCAGGACCTTGTCGTAGTTCTTCAGCATGAAGTCCGCGATCGGACGGGTGAAGGCATACTGCGTGTCGGTGTCGATGTTCATCTTGATGACACCGTACTGCAGAGTTTCGCGGATCTGATCCGTCGGAGTGCCCGAACCGCCGTGGAACACGAGGTCGAATTCAGCCTTGGCACCGTACTTGGTGGTCACGGCCTTCTGGCCGTCGCGGAGGATGTCCGGACGCAGCTTGACGGCACCCGGCTTGTAGTGACCGTGGACGTTGCCGAAGGTGGCAGCGAACATGTACTGGCCCAAGCCATTCAGCGATTCGTAAACGGCCAGCATGTCTTCAGGCGTGGTGTAGAGCTTGTCGTTGGAGACTCCCGAGTGGTCAATGCCGTCTTCTTCACCACCGACGACACCGGCTTCAACTTCGAGAACGATTTCGTTCTTCGCGCACAGCTTCAGCAGTTCCTGGCTCTTGGCCATGTTTTCGGCGAGCGGCAGTTCCGAACCGTCGAACATGTGCGAGTTGAACAGGTTGCCGATGCCCTTGGCGCGACGCTTGGCGGTTTCTTCGATCAGCGGCTTCAGGAAACCGTCAACCTTCTTGGGTTGGCAGTGGTCGGTATGCAGAGCGACTAGCACATTGTGCTTTTCGGCCAGGCGGTGAGCAGCCTCAGCGAGGACCACGCAACCGAAGACCATATCCTTAACGTTCAAGCCAGAAGCGAACTCGCCAGCACCGGTCGAGAACTGGATGATGCCGTCGGACTTCTTGTCAGCGAAAGCCTTCAGGGCGGCGTTGATGGTGATAATCGACGTGACGTTGATCGCGGGGTACGCGTATCCGCCCTTTTGGGCGGCATCGAGCATGGCACGATATTGAGCGGGTGTTGCGATTGGCATTGCAGTTCCTCGACCAGAGATGTTGTGACTTGCAGAGAAAGGATGGGTCCGACTTCCGTCACAGAAGGGAAGTGACGCCGTTGAATTTGTTGATGCATCTGCCCGGCGGGTTGCGAGAGCCTACCGGAATCGTCGTGAGCGTGCGCAAAGCTGCATAACGATTGAGGTTACAGCACAGCTCGCGCGGGATCTGAGCAGCGTTTCAGCGTGATGTCACGATGAAAAGATCCGCGCCGTTCACGTGCAAAGAATTTTAGGCGATGGATTACGGAAATCCAAGCAGGCTGAAAAGCACAGTTCAAACTGGAACTCCGAGTGAGCCGGACATCTTGTCCGACCTAAAAACAGCTACCACATGTCTGACGGGTCGCGGGTCACCAGGATCTTTAGGAACGCTCCGAGGAGCAGGCCAGCGGCGACGACTGCGATAAACGGCAGCGGCCAACTGATCTCTTCCAGACCGTGCTTCAGGTTGGTTCCGAAGACGCCGCACAGTGTCGCGATGGGAAAGAAGAATGCGACCAGGACGTTCAGCCGGTGGGACGAAACGGCCATGCGGTGAGCATTCTTCGATTGCTCCTCGCCGCGGCGCGCGATCGAAAAATCCAGCGTATTCTTGGCGTCGGTGTGGAGTAGTTCGCCCTGCCGCTCCAGTTCGTAGGCCAGATCGCGAAAGTTGAGCACGTCGCGGGCGTCGCCCATTTCTACGCGGGCCTGCTGCCAGGCCATGTGCTGGTGCCGGGCTGAACGTACCAACGGTGCAAGCTCGCTCAGAATGTGGAAGTATTCTTCGGCGGTGGTCGCTCGATTCTCGCGTTCGTCGAGCGCTTCGAGTCGATCGTGGTAGATCGCAAAGTGTTCCTCCAGAGCCGCAAGACCGCGGACATCGTGACCGGCGAGCCAGGTGCCGTCCGGTTTTCGCCAAAACAGGCGTCCCTCCCGCTCAGGCTCTTCACCTTTCGGAGGAGCGTGGAGTACTAACAGTAAGTTTCCATCGGCGGCCATCGCCCGTTGTCGCCCAACGCGGTCACCCAGCCTGTTCCGGAACATCTCGGGGAGATTCCAGTCAGGCGGAACCAGAGACTTGGCTCCAACGTCGGTGCTGGCGGGCGTCATGAAGGGATCTCCAGAGCGATAAGTCTTCCTGTCTTGCCGAGAGCCTGCAGGCTACGGCGGAATGTTGATGTCCTCCAAGATCAGACTGCGCGGGCCGCTCGATCCATCTGGTTGTGATGAAAGTCGCTGACTAACATTCAGCACTTATGCCTCTGCCAGTAACCGTGGGCTCAGAATTTCCAATGAGCCTCTTGAGTCCGGTTGTTCTTCAATCACAGAATGATTTCGCCGTGAAATGAACGTATCGGTGGTCGCTTCGATCACCTGAAATTGATGGATTTCGCCGCGAAATTTTAGATCGGGAGTCGTCGATGAAGAGGGTGAAATGGATGGCCACCTGTGGCGCCGCGGGCGTGCTGTCGCTGGCAGTTGCTAATTGGTTCGGAACGAGCCAGTCGGTGGTCGAAGCTCAAAACTTCGCGCCGAAATCGGGCACCATTACGGCCAAAGACTGCGCCATCGCGATTATCGATTCCGCACTGCTGGCGGCTGATCGACCGGGAATCCTCGACTATTTGGAACTGGAAGACGGCGACGAAGTGCAGGCGAATCAGAAAGTCGCCGGATTGAAAGACGGCGTGGCTCGGAGTGCACTGGCCACGGCGACTGAGAAAGCTCGCAACGACGTGCAGGAACGCTACGCCGACAAGGCAACTCAGTTCGCGAACAAGGAACTGGAAATCGCTAAGGATGCCAATGCGAAGCTGCCGGGCACGGTTCCGCTGCTGGAAGTTCAAAAGTTGGTACTGGCGGCCGAACGCGGTTCCCTGCAGGTCGAACAGGCGCAAGCAGAACGCACCATTGCGATTCTGACCAAGGGTGAAGCCGAAGAGAATTTGAAGACCTATGAAGTCATGGCCCCCCCTTACGACTGCCGCGTCAGTAAGGTGCTGAAGAAGAAAGGCGAGGCCGTTCGCCAGGGTGACCCCATCATCGAGGTCATCAGCACGGGGCGTATGAAAATCGAAGGCTACGTGACGCCCGCCGAGTCTTTTGCGATCAAGCCGGGTGATGCGGTGACCGTGCAGCTCAAGGAGCCTGTGGAATATGCGAACATGAAGTTTCCGGGCGTCGTGAAGTTCGTGGACGCGCGCGTTGTTGGTGGCAAGCAGGTCATGGTTACGGCGTACGTCAAGAACAACAAAGAGATCCTGAAGGATGGTTTGCCCGCAGTGATGACGATTCAAACATCCCGCTAGATGACCGGACTCGTGCAGCATGATTAACTCCAGTGCCAGCGCGTCAGCCATGACGCCGTCCACGCGGCGGCCGATTCCGCTGGAGATGCGCCTTGATCTGGTCATCAAACGCATTGACTACGGAGGCGTCGGCTACTGGGTCGTCAAAGATCCGGCAGGCTTGAAGTATTACCGGCTGCAGCAGGAGCAGTATGAAGTCCTGCGGCTGATGAACGGGAACCGCAGTCTCGAAGAGATTCGCGAAGGCATGTTGAAAGTCATGCCGACCGTGCGGCTGCAGTTGTCGGATATTCAACATCTGATTACAGACTTGCACGAAAAAGGGCTTGTCTACAGTAATCGTATGGGGCAGGGTGCCGCGCTGCTCAAGAAGCAGTTCGAAGAGAAGAAGAAGAAATTCTTCAACACACTGAAGAGCCTGCTCTATCTGCGATTGCCAGGGTGGGATCCGCATAAGACGCTGGAAGCAATTCACCCCTTCCTGAAGTGGCTATTTACGCCCTTCGGCGTCGGATTGTATCTGTTCGTCGTGCTGTCGAGCTGGATGTTGCTGGCGACTCAGTTTGATACATTCAGCCAGCAGATGCCGACGTTTCAGAGCTTCTTTGGCTGGCCCAATCTGTTGTGGCTGTGGGCGTCGCTGGGCGTCTGTAAGATTATTCACGAATTTGGGCACGGCCTGAGTTGCAAGCATTTCGGCGGCGAGTGTCACGAAATGGGCGTGATGCTGCTCGTCTTCAGCCCGTGCCTGTATTGCGACGTATCCGACTCGTGGATGCTGAAGAATAAATGGCATCGCATCATGATTGGTGCGGCGGGCATGTACATCGAAGTGCTGATTTCGGCCTTTGCGATTTTTATCTGGTGGTACACACGGCAGGGCTTGCTGCACAATCTGGCGATGAACGTGTTCTTCGTGACCACGATCAGCACGGTCATTTTTAATGCCAATCCGCTGATGCGGTTCGACGGCTACTACATGATGTCGGACTTTCTGGAGATTCCGAATCTCCGTCCCAAAGCTGACAAGCTGATGCGCGAATATTTCGCGTGGTATTGCCTGGGCATTGAATCGAAGCCCGACCCGTTCATGCCCGAGACCGGGCGTGCCTGGTTCATCACCTTCGCCGTCGTAGCCTCGATCTACCGTATCTTCATCGTGTTCGCGATCACGATCTTTCTCTACACGGTCCTGAAGCCTTATGGACTGCAGAGTATTGGCGCGACGATGGCAGTATTCTCACTCGCCACAATTGTCGGCAGCATGGTCTACAACCTGTATCAAATCATCACCGCACCGAGGATTGAGCCGATGAGCCGCCCCAAAGTCATCTTCAGCTTATCCGTATTGTTTGCAGTGGTTCTGGTAGTGGCATTCGTGCCGATTCCGTGGCATCTGGAAGCGACATTCATCGTTGAGCCGCATGACGTCTATCACATCTACACCAAAACTGCTGGCGAACTCGCTGAGATGCGGGTCAAGCCGGGTGATATCGTCAAGAAGGGCGACGTCGTCGCGGTGCTGGATAACCCCGAGAAGAAG
Organism: uncultured Planctomycetaceae bacterium; assembly: GCA_964386705.1. Lineage (GTDB taxonomy): Bacteria > Planctomycetota > Planctomycetia > Planctomycetales > Planctomycetaceae > AM-0621. Next base: position 5,671 of record CAYLTY010000040.1, on the reverse strand, counting down.
GACCAGCTCCGCAATCTGCAGACTCAGTTAGCCGTGCAGGAAGCCGAACGCGATATGCGAGTCATGTTGAAAGACACGCCGCAGAAGTTCGTCGCCGATAAACGGATCGCGTCATTGCAGAAGCAGATCGCTGAGATCGAACGTCAGATCGCGGATCTGACGGTTGTCGCCAGTGCTGATGGCAAGGTTGTGGAAGCGCCGCGAGTCAGTGAGCCGCCGATTGAGCAGAAACGAACGCAACTCGGCAAGTGGCACGGCACTCCGCTGGATGTTCGCAATCTGGGTGCGGTGCTCGATGAGCGTACCCACCTGCTGAGCATCGCTCCGAATGACAACTACCAGGCGATTGTTCTGATCGATCAGGGTGACCGGAACGAACTCGAACGCGAAGGCATTGACCTGACCGATCGGTTGGAAGCCTCGCAGAAGGCTCATCAGAAGATGGAGATCAAGTTCGAGCACATGGCGGATCGCACCTACGAAAGCCGGATCGTCGAATTCTCCAAGCAGGCTCTCGATTACATTCCAGAGCAACTTTCGAGCAAAGTCGGCGGCGAACTGGCGACCGTGACCGACAGCCAAGGCCGGGAAAAACTGGTCAGCAGCGTCTATCAGGCCACGCTGGATATCGATCAGGACACGGACATGCTGCGATCCGGCATGCGGGGCCGAGCGCGATTCCTGGTCGACCAACGGGCAACCTACCAGTGGATCTGGCGCTACATCCGCCGAACGTTCTTCTTCCGCCTCTGAGGTTCCATCCGTCTGAGATTGAATACACAAATGGCAGCCCGGCTGCTTATCGCGAAAGTGCAATCAGAAGCGAACACGTTTCGAAGAACCATTCGCGCGTTCTTAACAATTCTTCCTGCGGGCTCCAGTGAACCGGGAGAAGTCAGTTCCGTTCTTAGAGCAGTCGTTCATGATCCGCGAAGACACGACAAGGAGCCCATATGCAACCGCATTCGAAGCTTCCTGCGACACACACCCGCGCTGAACTTCACGACTGCTGGCAGCGATTAGTTCGCTGGTCACCCGACGATCCGCAGTCGGCATCTCCGTTCTCGAAACGGCTGGCCAAAGAAGAAGGCTGGTCATTGGCCTTCGCCCGGCGAGCTATCGAAGAATACAAACGCTTTGTCTTTCTCAGCGTCGTCGCCGGACACGTGGTCTGCCCTTCTGAAGAGGTTGATCAGGTGTGGCATATGCACCTGACCTTCACGGTGTCTTACTGGAACGACCTCTGCGGTCAGATCCTGCAACAGCCGCTGCATCATCACCCGTCGAAGGGCGGTCGCGCGGAACACGACAAGCATGTGGCTCTCTACGAACAAACTCTGGCCAGTTATCGCGATTGGTTTGATGAAGAGCCGCCAAGCGACCTTTGGCCGACGGCAGCGCAGCGTTTCGAAGAAGATTGTGTGCAGCGCGTCAGCCTTCATCGGTATTGGTTACTGAAGAAACCTGCTCCGCGCTTGCTCGCAATTGTGCATGGCAAACTGGAACAACTCGGCAATCACATAGCGCATCAATCGTGGTACTCGCCGCGACTGGCTCGCTGGACCGGAGCTCTGGCGATCCTGCCCTTAGCCGCAAGTGGGAATCCACTGAACTGGTCGGGCAAGGATTTCTTGAGTCTCTATGGAACACTCGTCGCGGGCGTTGTCGCGTTGGGCCTTGTGATCAGGCATGCGTATTGGCCGGAAGAGGAAGAACTGACTGAGGACCTCACGCCAGAAGAGGTAGCCTGTTTGCAGGGCAACGGCAAATTGGCAATTCACACAGCGTTGGCCCGCCTAATGACAACGATCGTCATTCAGTGCACTCCATCCGGGTCGGAGCACCATTTCCACATCAGTGGACCGCGACCTGAACAGCCATCGGAACTGGAAGCCACCCTCATCACGAACATCAACACCGGCCACCACGTGAGGCTGGTGGATCTGCACGCCGCCGCTTCATCGGTTACGGAGTCCATGGAATCTTCGCTGCGGGAGCGGGGCTGGTTGTCGCCAGCCGGGAACCAAACTTCGACAGCTCGTTTCGTTCCGTTCGTGATGATCTCGGCGATCAGCGCCTTCGGGGCAGTGAAAGTCGCTGTAGGAATCAACCGCGGCAAGCCGGTCGGGTTCTTGATTGTGGGCGCGATTGTCACATTCATTATCGCTCTGGCCTTCCTGAGCAAACCTCGTCTCACTCGCGCGGCGAAGCGCTGGCTAAAGGAGCAACGCGAGCAGCTCAGTCTGCTCAAAGACGTGCGCAGCCTGTCGAACCCCACCAGCCGGGATGTGGCCTTGGCAACCGCGCTCTTCGGATCGGTCGCACTGACAGGAACCGTCTGCGAACCGCTGCAGGCTGCGTGGCGTCAAAACCGCTCAGCATTTGGATCGAACGGCTGCGGAACGGGCGGCTGTGGAACCAGTGGTTGTGGCGGAGGCGGGTGTGGAGGTGGTGGCTGCGGTGGATGCGGCGGCGGTGGAGATTGACCTTCAGAGCGTTCTTGCCCCCCAGCTCAATCTGATTTGGCGAAGCGAGTAGAGACTCGTTGCACGACGTTCCGTCAATCGAATTCTGGCCCGCGCTGACTTCGGAATTGGTCTCGCTGCTGGGTTGCCATCTGGCTGCCGCGAACTCATCGTTCTACCGGTAAGTTTGTACTCTTTCTGAGGCAGACTCGTGAATCTGCTTCGCGACGCGATCGATGACCAGCGCTCCGGTGGAAGGATTGCTCATGTCTGATTTGGCGGATGGCGAATCGGTAGAAGTGAAGGGCTCCGCAGCGAAGCCGTATGTCATCAAGAACACGGGTGGAGTTTACTCGTGTTCGTGCCCCGCCTGGCGGAATCAGTCCATCGCGATCGAGCAGCGGACCTGCAAGCACCTCCGCAAGATTCGTGGCGACGAAGCTGAGAACGCACGCATCGGCTCCGCGCTGCCGCAGAAGCCTGTGAAGGCATCGAAGAGTACGACTGAAGGTGAAGAAGACGCAGGCAGCTCGGAACCTCCAATTCTGCTCGCCGAGTCTTGGGACAATGCTCTGGATCTTGCTGGCTGGTGGATGAGTGAGAAGCTCGACGGTGTGCGTGCCTACTGGGACGGCAAGCAGTTTCTGTCGCGGCAAGGCAATTTGTACCACGCTCCGGACTGGTTCATTGAAGGTCTGCCAAGTGTGCCGCTGGACGGTGAGCTGTGGCTGGATCGCAAGGCCTTTCAGCGCACCGTCAGCATCGTGCGGAGACAGGACAAGAACGACCAATGGAAGAGCATTCGCTATCTGGTGTTCGATGCTCCGTCGCAAACAGGACGATTCGAGGAGCGATTAGAGTTTCTCAAGGACGGCGCTTCTGCGTGGAAAAACGAGTTCCTGCAGGTTCATCAGCAAGAGCTGTGTCGCGATGTCGCACAACTGCACGAAGAATTGCGACGCGTTGAATCACTCGGTGGTGAGGGGTTGATGCTGCGCGAGCCAGGCTCGTTGTATGTGGCAGGCCGCTCCACAACGCTGCTGAAGGTGAAGACCTTCCATGATGCGGAAGCCGTTGTCATTGGTCATGAACCCGGCAAGGGTCGACATACGGGCCGATTGGGAGCACTCGTCGCCCAGTTGCCCAACGGAAAACAATTCTCGGTTGGCACAGGCTTCAGCGATCGCCAGCGCGAGAATCCGCCAGCCATCGGCAGCCTGATTCAGTTTCGCTATCAGGAGCTGAGCGACGCCGGCATCCCACGTTTCCCGAGCTACGTCGGCATTCGCACGGATGTCGATCTCGAATCGGCAACTCCAACAACTGCCGAGCCTGTGAGGAAGCAGGCGGCTGATGCCATCAAGGTGCCAGCCCCTCGCGCGAAGAGTCAGGCGACGACTAAGTCGGAAAAGGCAGTTGCCGCCGCTTCTACCCCGGCCGCACCTCCTGTCGCGCCCGGCGGACCGCGGCTCTTCGAGTTTGTGGAAGGAACGTCCAGCAAGTTCTGGGAGATCAGCCTTGCGGGCAGTGATGTCACGACTCGTTGGGGTCGTATCGGAACCGATGGACAATCCAAAACAAAACCCTTTGGCAGTCCCGAGAGGGCCCGCACTGAATACGACAAGCTCGTCGCCGAGAAGACCGGTAAGGGATATGTGGAAGTTGGTGGAAGCGCTGCACCTGAAGGTCTGGTGGAGACTTCCTTGCGTGCCTTGGAGATGGAACAGCTAGATCGCACACAAGACGACGAGGATCTCGGTGACGTGCTGGATACCTGCGAAGGTCCAGCAGGACTTCGACGAAGAGCTGAAGGAGCTCAAAGCGGCGGCTAAAGACATTCAGAAGATGGTCACCGTTCAACGTGAGCGCATCGATGGACTGTTCTTGCAGCAGAAGCAATGGCCGCTGGAAGCGTGGCGTGAGCGATACCTCAATCATCCGCTCGTAGGCATCATCGCACGTCGGCTGATCTGGGTGTTTCGCAACGGTTCAACAGAGACTGCCGGAGTGTTCCTCAGGGGCCAGTTGGTCGATCTCCGGAATCAGCCTGTGGAAGGGGTCAACAACTAGACCACCGTTGAGCTATGGCATCCCATCGATCGTCCTGAAGAGGATGTCGTGGCCTGGCGTGAATGGCTCGACGAGCATTCCATTCAGCAACCCTTCAAGCAGGCGCATCGCGAAGTCTATGTGCTCACCGATGCCGAACGGCAAACAGGCACCTACTCCAACCGCTTTGCTGCGCACATCCTGAAGCAGACTCAACTGCGAGCCCTCGCCAGTACGCGCGGATGGCATGCCAAACTGCTCGGCTATTGGGACGGCGGCGGCGATGCTCAGATCTACCGCTATCTGCCGCGCTGGAACATAACCGCTCAATACTGGGTTAACGGGATCTATCCCGAAGAGGGAGCTGACGTGAATGCCGATGTGCCCGAAGGGGCCGGTTTGGCATTGGTCAGCACAGATCAAGTGCGTTTCTACAGCGGCGAGTATCGTGAGTATGCACCCGATGATGACGTGATGGCGCTAAACGATGTTCCGCCGCTGGCGCTGTCCGAGATCATGCGCGACGCTGATTTGTTCGTCGGAGTATCCAGTCTGGGCAACGATCCCAACTGGCACGACGGTGGGCAGGGCGGCTACTACCGCGACTACTGGACTGGGTACTCGTTCGGAACGTTGTCGGAGTCCGCGAAGACTCGTCGCGAGGTCCTGCAGCGACTGATCCCGCGATTGAAGATCGCAGGCCGTTGCACGTTCGAGGATCGCTTCCTGGTGGTCCGGGGAGATCTGCGGACGTACCGCATCCACTTCGGCAGCGGCAATATTCAGATGGAGCCGAACGATCAATACCTGTGCATTGTCCCTAAGCCAGACGCGGGTGAGGATGTCTTCCTGCCCTTCGAAGGAGATCGCACGCTGTCGATCATCTTGAGCAAAGCCCTGATGCTGGCTGACGACAAGAAGATCAAAGACCCGACGATCCTGTCACAGATTCAACTGCATTGAGCCGCATGAATCTCTTTGCCGCGGTTAGCGACTAAATCTCTGGATAACTCAAAGGACAACGCATGGACTACAGCAAGATTGACAGCTTCGCTGGGTGGGTCGGCATTGTGCTGGCCGTGTATTTCCTGCTGCCCACCTTGCTGATTTAATTCATGCAGGTCTTTCGTGCCGAGAACATGGCTCAGCCGCTAAAA
>CAYLTY010000039.1:0-46352 GCA_964386705.1 uncultured Planctomycetaceae bacterium | reverse complement strand
TCACCCTACAAACCTGACTCTCATTACGACTGGTACAGAAACCACCAGCAGGCCACGCTCACACCCAGGTGCTGCACGACTTCCGCGACCGACTTACCGGCATTCAACAACGCATCCCCATCCCGCAGCTTCTGGACAATCTGCTCCGGGCTGTGATGCTTACCGCCTCGCTTTGCCATCGTTTTGTCTCCTCGCCGAATCTTTTCGGCTCGAAGACTCTCATTACTGCTGGATCAATTCCACCAAGGCAGACCAGCTGCTCCGCGTCGGCGCCCATGTCGACTCAATTGCAGAAAGAGTCGGCTTGGGGTGCAGCACGTCCAATCCAAGTTGGTTGGAAGCGAGGCCATTTCCATTTCCCTTGTTCGTGGCGACTCGAATCAGGTGACTGCCACCGACTGCCAGCAGCGACGCGGGCAAGTCGACTTCGAGTTGTGAGTCGCTCAAGAAACGCGTTGTTAATGGGACGTTGGAATCATCCCAATAAGCTTTCGTCAGACCGTCCAGGAAGCCGGTTCCTGAAACCATGATTGTCTGCAACGGCGCTCCAGCTGTAATCACCGGCGCCGAACCTCCCGTTAGCGTGGGAGTCGGGAATACCGCTCTGAAATCCCATACGTCGGGTGTGCCACCCTCACGAGGCGCTGGATTTTCAACCGTCAAAGAAAAGATTCTGTTGTCGGTTGCTGGCACCAGTGGGATGCGATTCGCGGGGATGGTGACTACCAGAGTTTGCGAATCTGTGAAGGTTGTTGGTAACTCTGGGCCGCCGCCGTTGAGAATGACGCGTGATCCAGGAAAGAAGTTGGTGCCGCGCAAAGTGAGCACCGCATCCGGACCAACAGTCACCGTTCCGATATTCTGGACGCCCGTTCGAGTCGGTCGAGGACTCTTCAAGAAGTAAGCCACTGGGCCTAACACCGTGCCATTGGCATTTTCGATCGTTATAGAAGCGACCTCGGGATTGGCCATTAAGTTGGCGGGAATGGTCGCCGCTATAAAGCTCTTTGCTTCGGTGCCTCCGACACTGCCTACGACCACTCCATTCCATTTCACGACCGCGCCGGGCTGGAAAGTCGGTGTCGGACGCGAATTCACCAGATCCACAATGAGGCTTGTGCCAAGCCCGTTGAGGACCTTCGAGTTCTCACTCAGCTTGATCGCATTCGATGAATCAACCACGCCAAATGGCTTCGCATTCGAAACGATGTTGCCATCGGGATCTTGATTCTCGACGGTCACTGTTTTGATACCGACCGTAGTTTGCAACGCCGCTGGGATTGTGACGTTCAATACCTGTGCCGACTGATTTTCAGGCACAAGCGTGGTTGATCCGACGCGCACGATCGGGTTCGAAAAGTTCCGTCCCTCAACCTGGATGGGCTTGTCCGCACCACCCGTAAGAGCGAATAGATCACTCAATGTTGTGATAAACGGTTCCGGTCGAGGCAGTGTAACATGTATCTCATTTGATGGCTCACCTTCATTCGGCTCCTGACCAGTATCTTGGTTGATGACGGTTACTGTGAATCCCGTCCAACGCTCAATCCGATAATTCTCAATGAACAGCTCAATCTTCGTATCGGTCACTTGTTGTGGATAGATGCGGAGAAACTCCGATTCCATTTCATCGGGAGTGATGACTACGAATGATCCGCGTCCGAAGTTATCTCGCTTTGAAAAGTTGGATCCGTTGATTGTGAGATGAGCGACCTGGTCGCTTTTTAATACCAGCGAGGTGGGTGTCACCGAAGTAATGACTGGGGTGGGATTGTGGATTTCGATTTCAAAACTCACTCCCTCACGATTGAAGTCGTCGTAAAGCGAGACTTCGTGGAGACCAGCGATCAGATTTGGTGTTCCTTGAATCAGGATGCGGGTACGAGTTAGTGCTAGAACTTGTGGACCGACGTTGGCCCCCCAAACATTCGCGGCGATCAGAGCCAGAGTCTTATCTGTGAAATTGTCTCCTTCGACTGCAATCACAAATGGTTGACCACGCAGAATCCGCGAAGGCGTCGTTTCGAAGCTAGTGACCTTCAGTTTTGGAAACGGCAGAGCCCAGGCAAACGAGTCCGAGAAGACCACCGAGTCGGCGTCTTCGTTGCGTACCGCAATGGAATTGCTGCCCCAGATGAGACCGTTCGGGAACCCAGAACGTGGTTTCGCCGAGAGTATGTTGCGGCCAAGTTGAACCGTGTCCCATTCCGCCCCATTGACGAACACCAACGACTTCAGGCCCGCGTTTGAATCGTCTACAAAGTTCAGTCCAAAGACGGTTAACTCAACGTCTGGCACAGTGCCGTCCAACTTCGGTGAAACTGACTCAGGCTTCACAATGGAAAGCACCACAGGCGCCGTAACTGTCAGTAAGCACCGCGTTTCCAGCCGTTGGACAAAGGCTGCTGTGGGATTCGATCGACGCACTAACCTTTGAGAGCGAAAGAAGTCACTGAGCCAGGTGATCAACATGGGTTACTCAAACGGTAAGTGGCAAGCGTTGAGACGGAGGTGTCTCGCGTGGTTGTGCAGCGATAATCCTCGCACGAGAGGATACTTAGTCAGTCATACAATTTGCGCCGTAAATTCAAGGCCATTTGACTTATTGGATTCAGTTTCCCTGATGTCAGGCACCTCGAACCTCCAGGCACTTCGCCTCATCGCCCAGAACCTGCGAGCACAGAACTGTTCATGGAGTTCGGTATTGGTTCGGGTGTCAGATCTTCCGGAACTCTGGTCGAGAAATCGGGAAGCAATCGCATCTTCTCACTCTGTGCATCGTGGTTCCTCGTAGGCTTCCGCAACCAGACCAATTCATCCAGCTTACGCCCGTAACAACCGCCGCACACGGTGAAGGAATCGTGCCGAGATTCGTCGACCACGCAGTGGTCTGCCATGGTGGAATTGAGCTAGGAGTAATGAGAGTCTTCGAGCCAAACGAATCTGGCCAGGAGACGAAACGATGGCGAAGCGAGGCGGTAAGCATCATAGCCCGGAGCAGATTATTCAGAAGCTGCGGGATGAATTCCTGAGCTGCGAAGTATTCAAGTCCCTGCGCGACGCAGCGGCGTTGGGAGCCCGTTGGCGTCGTCAGTATAACGAAGTGCGACCTCATAGTTCGCTGGGGTATGTCACCCCGGCCGAGTTCGCGCGAGCGTGTGGCCCTTCCGCTCCGGCTTCGGCAATGCCTCAGCCTGCGCTCCAGGCCCACACGCTCACCCTACAAACCTGACTCTCATTACGACTGGTACAGAAACCACCAGCAGGCCAGTTGCTAGTCGCTGCTCATCGCACCTGCCATCTCGGTGTGATCCAACGGAAGCGCACAATCAGCGCTCGATGTGCCGACTGCCAACTCCAACTCCTGCCAAGTCGCCTTGAGGTGTCAATCAGGCGGTGACTCGTGAAGAGAGTGTCCAGAAAGCATTTGGGTTGTTGCTGCGAGTTGAAATGGGTGCATCTTGAGAGGTCATCGCGATCAAGGAGAGTGGGCTGTCGCGATATCTCGCTCGCTGAACGGAACGGAGACCAGACGGTAAGCCTGAGGCCATAGACTTCAGAGTTACAACCCGATGATTTGGCACAATTGGCTCGCTGGGCTTCGATCCTCTCGTCCTGCATGGTCTCGGAAACAACGTACTAAGACGCGTCAAAAGCGCAATCGGTTCCAACCGGCGGTCTTTAATTCGTTGGTATCAGCTGGTGTCGAGCAGCTCGAGCAGAGAGCTCTCCTGGCCGCTGACATTGTTGTTGGTGCCGGAGCAGTTCTGGGAGACGATGGTGCCTTCACGTATGAGACCGGTGACTCATACACACAACATCCTCGCGGCACGTTGCAGATTGAGATCGGTTCGGCGAACAACTTCGACTCCGTTGCCGTGACCGGTGAGGCGGATTTGAGTGGTACGCTCGAAGTACAACTCGAAAACGGGTTCACTCCGACCGTTGGCCAGCAGTTTGAAGTGTTTACGTATGGCTCGCGAGTCGATCAGGAAGGCTTCGATCGCTTCGAGGGGCTCATCATCGGAGATGGGCTCTTCTTCAGGCCCACTTACTCCAATGACCGGCTGACGCTGACGGTTACTCAAGAACTTCACTCCGAGCCGATCGTGTTCGTGCCGGGGTTCGGGGGTTCGTTCCCGCTTGATCAAAGCAATGAAGGGCTTAAGGACTGGCTCACGCATCGCGGACCGGAGCCGGATTCACTCGGGCTGGAGCCGTTGCGACGTACCTATCAAGGCTTCGTCGAGTCGCTGATCAACGTTGGCTATACACCGGGCGTTGATCTCTTTGTTGCGAATTGGGATTGGAGAACACCGGTCGCGCCGCATGACGGTATGAGTGACGGCGTTCTCAGCAACGTCACCGCCGATTCAATCACCGATTCTGTTTATGACTCCGGTGTTTCTTACCTCGGGTATCAACTCGATGCGGCGGTTGATGCCTGGGATGCGCTCGGCAATGGGCCGCTCGGTCAAGTGGATGTTGTCACGCATAGCACGGGTGGACTTGTCGCGCGCAGCTATATCCAAAGCGCAGCCTACGGACAGTCGTATGCGGGCGGAGCGAAGACGCTGCCGACGATCGACAACCTCGTGCAAGTTGGCGTGCCCAATCAGGGCGTGACCGCGACCTTCAACATGCTCCAGAACGATTTTTCGCTGGAGCTCGGCTCGCGCGTTCTTGGCCGCACGCTGGATCTCGCTTATGACGAACTGCTCGCGGGGCATGACATCTACGACGCCGACGGCAGTGTTGCCTTTAGTCATACGAACCTGCCGACTCCGGAAGAGTTCGCATTGCACTACGTCGAGACGCAGCACGATCTGTTGCCGTCCTACGCGGCGCTCGATACGGGCAACGGCAGCTATGTCGTGCCGACCGTTGCCAACAGCGGACTGGAGAACTTCTTACTCGCCGACTTGAACTTCGGCAGCGATCCGAATGCGTTTGTGGATCTGGTTGGAAACGCGACGATCGTCGCCGGCGTTGAAGAGCAACAGGTTGATCGGCTCGTCAAACAGACTGGCTTACAACCACAGCACGGTTTGAAGAACGAGATCCTGCCGTTCGACAATTACTTCGGTCACTTCCCGGCCACGGGCGAAGAGTGGTTCCTGGATACTCAAGCCAACGAAGCGGCTGCGGACGGCGACGGCACTGTGCCGACCGTTTCGTCGATCGGTCTTTTCACGACAGACATCACGCGGCAGAACAGCGGTGCGCTGACTGTCATCACAATTGATGAAGCGCAAGCCGGTGAAGTCGTCGATCATGCCGGGCTGACGAGCAACGTCTACTCGCAGCAGACCATCATTCACGCGCTGACGGGAACGACTCCTGCGGCAAACTTGATCGTCAACGATCGGGTGCTGAGCAAGGTGGACTCCGGTCTGAAGCTGATCGATCTCGGTATCGTGAATCCGGTCGATGTCGTGCTTGAGATCAAGGACCGCGTTGGCGAATTGATCACGCAAGCCTCGAACAGCAGCGGTCCGTCGTTTGGGGATCTCGCGAACTTCGCCATCGAGATGTCATCGCAACTGCTCGGCGGAGCGGGTCTGGACGGAGCCACTTCGGGTCTGGGTTTCCAGGCGAAGCTGACGCTCGAACCGGCAGCGACGCCCGGAGCGGCGGGACGCATTCTGTTCGGAGTCAGCGGTCTTTCCGCGTTCTTGGGCACCGGCGGCGATACTCCTGATCCGAGCGATGATGTCGGCGTGAAGTTGGACGGTTCGCTCGCGTTGCAGATCGAGACCGACGGCGACGTCGCACTGGATATCGGCGGCAATCTGGAACTGATTGGCGTCGACGATGTGACGCTGACGGGATCTGCGCATCTGCGACTCAACACGGGCACGACGCCGGTTGATATCGACGTGCCTGTCTCGGATACGGAAACCATTCCGCTGGAAGTCGCGGCGCAGACGACGTACCCGATCGTCACCATCAGCGGCGAATTGAATGCCGGCGGCTTCGCGTATGCACAGGGCACATTCACGATCACGTCGCTCGGTTATGAGCCCGTGAAGGTCAAACGGTCCAACGGCAAGATCGACGATGAAACTCCGCTGCTGCTGACCATCGCAGGCAGCGACATCAATCTCTTTGCCGGTAACAACGGACCGTATTGGACCGACCTCAACGACGATGATGTGCAAGACGCGAACGAGCTCAACGCGGATGCAACCGGCGTTCAGCTCAGCAACGCGCGGTTCGGCGTCGTACTCGGGCTTGGTAAGGCCGAGACGTTCTTTGCAACGACGGCGGCTGTTGATTCCGTGGACGTCGTGGGCATCGAGGGGCTGACGCTAGGTGCGAAGAACATCAGCGTTGAGATCAATAGCGGCAGCAAGGGCGTCATTGATTGGGCCGCGAGCTATCCCGCCGAGACCACTGACGACGATGGCGACGGACATCTCGATGCCGAGGGCGTGGAAGTACCCGGCTTAGACGACACCATTCGAGTTAATTCAACCGACGAATTGTCTCGTGCGAGCCTCGGGGCCGCGATTCTCAGCGTCAGTGAGTTCGTGCATGTCTCGGGCAGTTTGGCGATCGAGAAAGGCCCGGCGGTCACGGCTGATGTGCAAACGAAGTCGGGCGTCATCAACGATGTGTCGCTCGAAAAGCTAACGATCGGCGGCAGCAACATCTCGCTGTTTGTCGGAGCGAACGGACCATATCGGGTCGATCAGAACGGCGACTATCTGTGGGACAGCAGTGAGCCCGTGAATCCCGATGCGCAAGGCTTCGTCGTCGATGACGTCGATTTCGGTATCGCGTTCCTGAGCCAGCAGAAGGGCAGCATCACTCCCGGCCTGGCTCCCACGACCAAGTTCACCGCGTTGAAGGCGAACGCCAACAAGGTCGGTATCGTCGGCTTCGAAGAAGATTTTCGTATCGAGATGAACGGTATTGAAGTCGATCTGAACTTGAGTAACGACAAGCTCAACAACTCGATCGTCGACTTTGAGAGCAGCTTCCCGGCAGATGCGAAGACGGGCACTCCGGCCGGACTTGAGGTGCGTACTGGCACGAACACCGATCCGGTCTACATCGACTTCGATGGCAACAAACGCATCGCCGCAAGCACCGACGCCGCGATCATTCAGGTCAGCGAGTTCGTGCACATTTCTGGCGCGTTCGCGTTCGAGAAAGGGCCGACCGTCCTTGCCGACATCGTCAACAACAAAGGCAAGCTGACCACAGATGTTTCGCTCGACACGATGACCATTGGCGGCAGCAATGTCTCCGTCTTCGTCGGAGCCAACGGGCCGTATCGCGATGATGCCAACGGCGACCTGCAATGGGACGTCAACGATCCCGTCAACACCGACGCGCAGGGCTTCGTGATCGACGACGTCGATTTCGGCATGGCGTTCCTCTCGCCGTCAAAGGGGAAAGTGACTCCGGGCATCTCGCCGACGAACAAGTACTTCGCCCTCAAGGCCAATGCGAACAAGGTGGGCATCGTCGGCTTCGAAGACGATTTCAGAGCTGAACTGAACCGCATCGAAGTCGATCTCAATCTGAGCAACGACAAGCTCAACGGCACTCACGTCGACTTCGCGGCGAGCTTCCCGGAAGACACTGCGAACAGCATTCCGACCGGTCTTGCGGTGCGCACGGGAACGACCACCGACCCGGTTTATCTCGACTTCGACGGCAATGATCGGATAGCGGCGAGTACCGACGCGGCGATCTTCTCCGTGAGCGATTTCGTGCACATCAGCGGTGCGTTCGCGTTTGAAAAGGGCCCGGTCGTCGTTGCGGATATTGACACTAACAAAGGTACGACGGTCAGCAACGTGCGGCTCGATTCGCTGACGATTGGCGGCAGCAATGTCTCCGTCTTCGTCGGAGCAAACGGGCCTTATCGCGACGACGCGAACGGCGATCTGCAATGGGACGTCAACGATCCGGTTAACCCGGACGCGCAAGGCTTTGTGATTGACGATGTCGACTTTGGAATGACGTTCCTCTCCAAATCGAAGAGTCAAACCAATCCCGCCGCCACGCAGATCGCTGCGACGAACAAGTACTTCGGGCTGAAGGCAAACGCGGAGAAAGTCGGCATCGTCGGCTTTGATGAGGACTTCAAACTCAGCCTCAATCGCATCGAAGTCGATTTGAACTTGAGCAACGACAAGCTCAGCGGTACTCACGTCGACTTTGCCGCGAGTTTCCCGGAAGACGCCGCGAACAACATCCCCGCCGGTCTGGCCATTCGCACCGGCACGACCACTGATCCAGTCTATCTCGACTTCGATGGCAACGAACGCATCGCAGCGAGCACCGACGCCGCGATCTTTGCAGTCAGCGAGTTCGTGCACATCAGCGGCGCGTTCGCCTTCGAGAAGGGACCAGTCGTTGTCGCGGATGTCGAACGCACGACAACGGCCATCCCCGTGCAGAACGTGCGGCTCGATTCGCTCACAATTGGCGGCAGTAACGTCTCGATCTTCGTCGGAGCCAACGGGCCGTATCGCGATGACGCGAATGGCGATCTCTATTGGGACGTCAACGATCCAATCAATCCCGACGCACAAGGCTTTGTCATTGACGACGTCGATTTCGGAATGGCGTTTCTCACGCCATCGAAGACGCAGGTTAACCCGCAAGCGAACACACTGACCGGTACGAAGTATTTCTCGCTCAAAGCCAACGCAGACAAGGTCGGCATCGTTGGCTTCGATGATGACTTCAAGCTGAGCCTCAATCGCATCGAGATCGACCTGAACCTCAGCAATACCAAGACGACCTACGTCGATTTCGCAGGCAGCTTCCCGGAAGACACCAAGACCAATACTCCCGCCGGTTTGCCGATCCGCACCGGCACCACGACGGACCCGGTCTATCTCGATTTCGAAGGCACGCAACTCATCGCGGCCAGCACGGACGCCGCGATCTTTGAAGTCAGCGAGTTCGTGCATATCTCCGGTGCGTTCGCGTTCGAGAAGGGACCGGTCGTCATTGCGGATGTGAACCCCACTACGTCCCCCATCCCGATCACGAATGCCAAGCTCGAAACACTGACCATCGGCGGCAGCAACGTCTCAGTGTTCGTCGGCGTGAATGGTCCGTATCGCGAGGACACGAACGGGGACCTCTACTGGGACAATCAAGATCCCATCAATTCCGACGCGCAGGGTTTCGTGCTGGATGACGTCGACTTCGGAATGGCCTTCCTCAACCCGACGAAGGTGCAAACCAATCCTCAAGCCAATGTCCTGCAAGGCACCAAGTACTTCGCCCTGAAGGCTAACGCCGAGAAGATCGGTCTCGTCGGCTTCGACGATGACTTCAAGCTTTCGCTGAATCGCGTTGAAGTGGATTTGAACCTCAGCAACACGAAGACGTCGTACGTCGACTTTGCGAGCAGCTTCCCTGAGGACACCACGACCAACACCCCCGCCGGTCTTGGGATTCGCACCGGTACAACGACAGACCCGGTCTATCTTGACTTCGAAGGCACGCAACTGATCGCTGCCAGTACGGACGCGGCCATCTTCGAAGTCAGCGAGTTCGTGCACATTTCCGGCGGCTTCGCGTTTGAGAAGGGGCCGGTGATTGACGCCACGGTCGATCAACGCAACGTGCCGCTGCCGATCGTTGGTGCCAAACTCGAAACGCTGACCATCGGCGGTTCGAATGTCTCGGCCTTCGTCGGCGTCAACGGTCCGTATCGAGACGACGCGAATGGCGATCTCTACTGGGACAATCAAGATCCGATCAATCCAGACGCGCAAGGCTTCGTGATTGATGACCTCGATTTCGGTATGGCGTTCCTGACCCCGACCGCTATCCAGACCAATCCGCAGGCGAACGCACTGCAAGGCACGAAGTATTTCTCACTGAAAGCCAACGCCGAGAAGATTGGCTTCGTGGGCTTTGATGAAGACTTCAAGCTCAGCCTCAACCGGCTCGAAGTGGACCTCAACCTCAGTAACACCAAGCTGAGCTACGTTGACTTCGCGGCCAGCTTCCCGGCGGATGCGAAGACCAACACGCCGGAAGGGTTCGCCATCCGCACGGGCACCACGACGGACCCGGTCTACCTTGACTTCGACGGCAATGAACTCATCGCAGCCAGCACCGATGCCGCCATTCTGCAAGTCAGTGAGTTCGTGCATCTGTCGGGCGCGTTCGCGTTCGAGAAGGGGCCGATTATCGAAGCGACGGTGAAGACCAAAGCCTCGCCGGTCCCGATTCCCGAAGTGCGGCTGGACTCGTTGAACATCGGAGCCAGGCATGTTTCGGCCTTCGTCGGGGTCAACGGTCCGTATCGCGAAGACACCAACGGCGACCTCTATTGGGACAACCAGGACCCGATCAATCCGAACGCCCAGGGCTTCGTCATCGACGATTTTTCTGTGGGCATGACGCTGCTGTCGGTCAATCCGGTGCAGTTCAACCCGCTCGCCAACGCGCTGCAGGGCACGAAGTACTTCGGCCTCAAAGCCACCGCCGAGAAGATCGGCTTCGTCGGCTTTGAAGATGACTTCCGACTGGAACTCAACGAACTGGAAGTGGACCTGAATCTCAGCAACACCAAGCTGAGCTACGTTGACTTTGAATCGAGCTTCCCAGCGGACTCGCAGGCCAACACTCCGGCCGGACTCGCCGTTCGCACGGGCACGACCACTGAACCCGTCTATCTGGACTTTGCCGGCAACGAGCTGATTGCGGCAAGCACCGATGCGGCCATCTTTGAGGTCGGCGAGTTCGTGCATATCTCCGGGGCGTTCGCGTTCGCCAAGGGCCCCGTGATCGAGGCCGACATCCTCACGAAGGCTTCGCCGGTACCGGTTCCCGACATCAAGCTCGAAACGCTGACGATCGGCGGTCGCAATGTCTCGGCCTTTGTCGGCGTCAACGGTCCTTATCGCGAGGACACCAACAACGACCTCCAGTGGGACGTCAATGACCCGATCAACACCAATGCCAAAGGCTTCGTGATTGATGATCTCGACTTCGGCGTGTCGCTGGCGTCCGTCGTGCCGGTGCAGGTCAATCCGGCAGCCGCAGCGTTCGTCGGCACGAACTTCATCGGCTTGCGTGCCAATGCCGAGAAGATCGGTATCGTCGGCTTCGAAGATGACTTCCGGCTCGAGGTCAATCAGCTCGAAGTGAAACTCAACATCAGCAACAACCCGCTCGGCCCGGTGATTGACTTCGCGGCGAGCTTCCCAGCCGATGCGCAGACCAACACGCCAGCGGGTCTCGCAGTGCGTACCGGCACAACCACGGAACCCGTCTATCTCGACTACGACTCCGAACTGATCGCTGCCAGCACCAACGCTGCGATCCTCGAAATTGGTGAATGGGTGCATGTCTCGGGCTCGTTCGCGTTCGAAAAGGGCCCACGCATCAATGGCGACATCAAGACGCCGCTTGGTCTCGTGGAGAATGTTCCGCTCGATTCGCTGACGATCGGTGCCAGCAACGTCTCCGCTTTCGTCGGCGTCGGCGGCCCCTATCGCGAGGACACGAACAACGATCTGCAGTGGGACTCCATCGATCCGATCAACGAGAGCGCGAAGGGCTTCGTGATCGACGATCTCGACTTCGGGATGACCATTCTGACGGCGGTGCCTCCGACGGTGAATCCGATCGCGACTCCGTTCCAAGGCACAACCTTCTACGGACTCAAGGCGACCGCCGAGAAGATTGGCTTCGTCGGCTTTGAAGAGGAGTTCCGGCTGGAGATCAACAACCTCGATGTGAAGGTCAACTTCAGTAACAGCCCGGTCGGAGCGATCGTCGACTTCGCGCACAGCTTCCCGGAAGACACCGCCAACAACGTCCCGCTCGGCATGCCGATCCGCACGGGCACTACGACGGACCCGATCTATCTGGATTACGACGGGAACCGCCGCATCGCCGCCAGCACCGATGCCGCGATCTTTGAAATCTCCGAGTTCGTTCATATCTCGGGCGCGTTTGCCTTCGAGCAAGGGCCGAAGATCAACGCCGATATCCAGACGCCGCTCGGCATGATTGAAGACGTTCCGCTCGAAACGCTGTCGATCGGTGCCCGCAATGTGTCGGCGTTCGTCGGTGTCGGCGGTCCTTATCGCGAAGACACCAACCATGACCTGCAATGGGACTCGAACGACCCGATCAGCGACAGCGCGAAGGGCTTCGTAATCGACGACCTCGACTTCGGCATGACGATCCTGACGCCCGGAGTGTTCCCCGCGCCGATCGCCATTCCCTTCCAGGGCACATCATTCCTCGGCCTAAAGGCCACCGCGGAGAAGATCGGCTTCGTCGGCTTCGACGACGACTTCAAGCTCGAACTTAACAATCTGCAGGTGCAACTGAACCTCAGTAACAGTGTGGTCGGCGCGCATGTGGACTTCGCTCACAGCTTCCCTGAAGACACCGCGAACAACATTCCAGTCGGCATGCCGATCCGCACTGGCACGACCACCGAGCCGATGTACCTCGACTTCGAAGGGCATCAATTCATCTCGGCCAGCACCGACGCGGCCATCCTGCAGATCAGCGAGTTCGTACACGTTTCGGGAGCGTTCGCGTTCGAGAAGGGCGACCGCATTCAGGCCGATATCAGAACGCCGCTGGGCGTCATTGAGGACGTGCCGCTGGAAACCATGACCATCGGTGCTCGCGACGTTTCGGTCTTCGTCGGAATCGACGGACCGTATCGCACTGACGCTGACGGCAACTTGCTGCTCAACACCGACGACCCGATCAACCCCGATGCAGTCGGCCTCGTGATTGATGACGTTGACGTTGGGCTTGTGATTGCTCAGCCGACGATCCCGACGCCCTTCGGCACACAATTCTTTGGGCTACATGCAACGGCGAACAAGGTGGGGCTCGTCGGTATTGATGAACTTGAACTCGAAGCCAACGACATCACCGTCAACGTGAACTTCGGCCCTGCGCCGCGCACGGCGATTGATTGGGCCAGCAGCTTCCCGGCGGACAGCGGCAACAATGTGCCCGCCGGTTATCCGGTTCGCACCGGCACGACGACCGAACCGATCTACATCGACTTCGACGGCGATCAGATCATTCAGGCCCGCACTGAGGGCGTGAAGTTCCGCATTGCGGATGTCGTCGAGATCAAAGGCTCGCTCGCGTTCTCCAAGGGCGAGACGGCTGACGTAGCGCTCGTGTCTGGTCTGCAGCAGAACGTCGAGTTCATGACGATCGGCGGAGCGAACCTCACGGCGTTCTTCGGACAAAACGGGCCCTACTGGAACGACCTCGATAACGACGGCACGGTCAACTGGGTGACGCCCGATGGCACGCCGGTGCCGATCGGCACCACGGTGGAAGTCAACGGCATCGAGTATGGCGACCTCAACGACAACTCGATTGTCGATGCCGACGAGACGGCCGAACTCAATGAAGACGCGATGGGTATTGCGATTACCGACGTTGACTTCGGCTTCGCGATCATGGACTCGACGAACCTGCTCCTTCCCGGCCGCTATATGGCGGGCAAGCTCACGGCGAATTCGTTGGCGCTCGTTGGCGTCGATGAAATCAAAGCCGATATCAGTCACGTCGACATCGAGATGAACGTCGGCGGCACGTTCTTCGTTGTGCCCGATGCGGTCGACTTCAAAGCGAGCTTCCCGGCCGGCGATCGCGACGGCGACGGCATTGATGAACCCGAAGGCTTCGTGCTGGATACCGGCAACAGCGCGCAACCCATCATCCTGGCTTACGACAAGATCAGCTTTTCCGCGCAGATGGCCGGCAAGCTCATCATTACCGGCGCGAACGATGACGAACTCGTGCGCATGACCGGAGCGTTCTCGTTGCGAGCTACGCTCGATCTGCCGCCGACGCTCGAACTGTTCGTCAAAGCCGACGTCGAAATCGGTCCCGATTCACTGGACTTGTACGACCTCGACGCCACCGGCCTGCTCTTCATCAACGAGACCGGACTCGCGGGCGACCTGGGCATCTCGGTGCACTATGGCGATCCGTCGGTCATCGAACTGAATGCCAGCTTCCGCTTCATCGCGAACTTCACTGGTGTCGATCAGGAGTTCAAAGTTCCGGACTACTTCATTGGCGGGGGCTACCTGTCGCAGGAGTTCATTGACCAGCTTGAACCCTCTTCAGACGGTAACGGCAAGAGTTACTATATCCATGCTGGAGCCCCGCAGGTCGACGGCACGTATGCGACGCCGGGTCCCTATGTCGTCTTACTCGGCCACGGCGATGCCACACTCGTCGAGACGTTCCACATCACTGCCGACTTCCGCTTTGAAGTCAGCCCTGATCGCGTCTCGCTGCAGGTGGATGGGCAAGTGTTGCTTGACCCGTTCGGCAGTGTCGCGGTTGGCGGTTTCCTCGAGTTCAACGGCGAAGGCATGATCGCCGCGCTGCAATTGGGAGCAACGCTGGATGTCGGGCCTTTGACGATCTTCGGAGCTGGACAGCTTGAGATCAACACGACGTCCAGCGACAAGACCATCAAGCGGTATGAGTTCGACTTCAACACGCGGACCATCACTACCAACCGCGTTGATACCGTCATCCCGGCGCACTCTACCCGCATCTTTGTGGGCGGTGTGCTGTCGATTGATGGTAGCTTTGAACTGCAAGGCCGCTTCGAACTGATCGACAACCCGAACGTGTTCAGCGTGCATGTTGACGCCTCAATGGAGTTCTTCGACACCTTCCATTTGTCGGTCAACGGCACTGCGAACATCGTGAAGGGTTCGAACGGCGGCTTCGTGCTCAATCTCGAAGCCCATCTCGATGCTGATGCCTTCGGCGTCGGAGATATCTTTACCGTCACCGCCGACTTCCGCGTGCAACTCAATACCCGCGGCGGCAACGGCCAGGACCAATACGACCTTGGCCTGCGTCGTGGCGACTTCCTGGTACAGGTCAACAACGCCGAGTTGAAACTGCTGTCTGTCCTGACGATGACCGGGCAGGCGACCGTGCAGATGAGCAACGGCGTGTTCCGGATGTCCGTGGATGTCGGCGTCGAGTTCTTCGACATCGGTATCATCACGTGCCACGGCTTCTTCAGCTCCGAGGGCGAATTCGCGCTCGACGTCGCTGGCGAAGTACTGATTGGCAGCCGCTCGTTCGGTATCTACGGCGGCGCTTCGTTCCATATCAGCTACCTCGATAATAACGGCGAGCAGGCTTACGGCGACCAGAACTACGTGCTCGATCTCTCGGGCAACATCCACGGCGGCGCTCGGATCTTCGGTATCACCATCGCCAGCTTCAACGCGGGCTTCCACTACAACTCGCAGAGCGGTGAGATCGACATTTCGGTCACGGTGACCATCCTCTTCATCGACATCACGATCGACTTCAGCATCGGCTTCCTGAAGCTGCCGCCGCCGATCTATCTCGCGGGCAGTGCTAATACAGCGGCCTACACCGGCGGAGATCTCTATCTCAACGCTGGAGCTCGCGCCCCCGGCCGCAATCTCAAGGTCGGCCAGATCCACGAGTTCTATGAGATCGACCACATCGGTTTTGACGAGCAGGGGCTGGAGATTCTGCGCGTGCGAGCCTTCGGGCGAACGCAGTACTTCCACGGAGCGAGCAAGATCATCGCCGATATGGGCACCGGTTTTGACTACGTGCGAGTCGGCGAAGGCGTGCTCACGCCGATCGAGATCATCGGCGGTGCTGATCCGGCTTCACTCGCGAATCCACTGCCGACTCAGTGGGGTGCTCAACTTTACAACTACAGTGCGTCTCCCTCGAAGTTCACCGGCGGCAACGGTGCCGACGATCTGCTCGGCGGCCTCGGCAATGACACGTTAATTGCGGGCAAGGGCGATGACACGATCAATGCGGCGACGGGCCGTGACACGATCATTTTCGTCGATAACTTCGGGCACGACACTCTGACCTCGGTGGGCGCAGACGAGATCTGGGACTTCAGCGCGATGACGACCGGGCTCGTCGGAACTGTGGATGTCGCCTCGGGCGGGTTCCTCACCAGCGGCTCGAACACCATTTCGGTTGTCAGCGGCATCGCCAACACGTACCTGATGGGCACCGGCGACGACGATCTGCACATCAACGGATTCGGCGGGCAAAACGTCAGTGTAGAGGACGCGGGTGGTGATGACGCCTATCAATTCGGTATTGGTAGCGCGAGCAACACGCACGTGACCGTGACCAATAAGGATGCCAGCAAAGGCTACGATCAGGTCGGCTTCGATCTGGCGACGAATGGCCGCACGGTTGAACTCAACAACAACAAACTGGTCGTCGGTTCGAACGACATCACGTTCGACAACGGCATCGCGGGGCGAGTGATTCACGATTCCTCAACCGGCACAACACTACTGCGCAACACGGATGGCAACGGCGATATTCCGATGCAGGGAGAGTCGCTTGTCGTTACCAGCGGCGGTGCGATCGACCTGCAAGGCAAGCTCGAACTCGGCGGCCTCTCGCTGACGGCGAAGAACGATGTCCGCATTGATCACGACGTCTACGTGCCCGCCGGGAACAAGTCGGTCACGGACGGCTCACGCGAAGTGCGCCTCGTCAGCCAGACGGGCAACGTGCATAACCTCAATCGCGAGTTCATCGCTCCTGATAGCTGGCTGCAGATTGCCACCAACGTCTTCGAGCAACCGATCGAATCGGAAGTGCTCGAAGCCACGGTCGAAGCTCGCGGCACCGGGCCGAATGCCGACATCATCATTCACGAAGTCGACGGCCTCAGCATTCGCAACTCGGATCTGGTGCCCGGCGACGCGATTACGGTGACGGGACTCGTCACTTTGAACGGCAATATCGACGTCACGCTCAACGCCAAGAGTTCGTTGCTGGAAACTCAAGTCGGAGCTGGCATCAACGCCTTCGCGCCCGGAGCGGATATCACGCTGACCGCCGACGAGATGAACTTCGACGGCGGACGAAACTCGATCAGCGCGTCAGGTGACCTGCTGGTTCACGCCAATCAAACGGCATGGACTTACCGCATCGGTTCTACTGCTGATCAAGCCTTTGGCGATCGCCAGGCACAGGATTACTTCACCGACACACTGACGTTTGGCATTCACGAACTCGAAGCCCTGAAGAACGGCTTCAACTCGATCACTATCGGTCGCACCGGTGGCGGCAACGAGATGATTCTCGGCGACGCTCTGCCGAATCCGACCAGCAAGTCGGGCAGCGTCGTGCTCGGCGTTGATAGTTCGCTCAAGGATCGCACCGTGCTGCTGACCGACCTGCTACGCGTGCAGGGCGACTTCCAGGTTCCGCACGACCATCTCGATATCACGGCCCGCATCGGGCAGATCGAGCAGCCGAACATTCATAACCCGCTCGGTGGTCCTGATTCGGGTATCACTGCCGATGCTGGTGACTTGAACTTTGACGAGCAATTGATCGTCAGCGGCTGGATCGTCGGCTTCAACGGACTCAACATCAACGTGCTGAATTCGAACGGCGATGACGCGTTGTTCTCGCTGCCGAACGAACTCATCAGCATCAAGACCGATCTTGGCAGCCGCATTGCGGTCGGCGTCGACAACGGTTCGGTCAACGTCAACACCAATCAGTCGATTCAAGTCGCAGGCCTGCTCGATGCGACCGGCAAGGGTTCGCATCTGAATGTGAACTCCGACACCAACATCACGATTCTCGAAGGTGGCATCGGTTCGGCGAGTGGCCAGGACGCGGTCATCACGCTCACGGCGGAAAAAGTGCTCGCGATCAATCCGGGCGGAGCGGTCATTGCCGGTGCGAAGTTCATCGACGTCAACGGCACGCCAGTCGCCGTGCAGACGGCAACAGGTTCCGACGCGGTGCTGAACTCAGGTCACGAAATCTTCATCGGCGGCACCGTCACAACGTCAGACAAGATGCTGATCAACTCGGGCACGCCGTTGAATGACTACAGCAGCATCTTCGACGCACTCTCGACCGTTGGCCCGCATCATCCGCTGATTGGCCATAGTCAGTACGGCATCTACCTGACCGGTACGCTGACGACGCTCGCTGCCGACAGCGAACTGAAGCTGCAATCGCCCGCTGACGTGCTCATTCGCGGCAATATCAACGTACTCGGAGCGAACTCCGACTTGCTGATTCAGTCCGATCGCTTCGTCTACCTCGAAGGCTTCATCGACGTCAAAGATGACGTCCGCATCTTCGGCGGTATCAATGAGAGCGGGACGATTGTCGATAAGAATTCGCCGGCCGGGTTCCAATCTCCGTCGGTGCCAAGTAGCAATCCGTCGCTCGGCAGCAGCGTTCTCACGCACACCACGTCTTCGATCATCACTCGCGATACCGGCAGCTCAATCGACATTCGCGGAGCCGCCGACGTTGACCTCTTCGGAGTTGTCGTCGCGGGCGGGACGGTTAATCAATCAGGCGTCACCTTCACTGGCCCGAGTTCTTCCATCAACGTCACGGCAGGCGAGCAACTCTTGATCGACACCGGCTTGCTGGCGTCGGGTACGGTCACGCTCAACACAACGGGCACACCAGGGGCCGACGACACGCTCACCGCGCTCTTCCCCGGCAAGACGCTGCCGGTCGGTACGCCGAACGACAAATTGAGCGTCGTTATTACCACAGCAGGCGGCGCGACCACTGCCGGACTCACAACCGACGAGTCCGGCGGCGGTATTATCATCAATGCCAATAGCAACATTGAAATCCTCGGCACGCTGAACGCCGGAGCGACCGTCACTCAGCAGCTCGACAACAACGGCAAGCTGCTCAGCGAGACAATCACTTACTCGACCGAGCCCGCTGCCATCGAGATCAACGCGACTGGTCGAGCTTTCATCGGCGGCCACACGCTGAATGAAGCAGGCGACATCGTCACGACGGGCA
Source organism: uncultured Planctomycetaceae bacterium (assembly GCA_964386705.1). Classification (GTDB taxonomy): domain Bacteria; phylum Planctomycetota; class Planctomycetia; order Planctomycetales; family Planctomycetaceae; genus AM-0621. Next base: position 27,521 of record CAYLTY010000039.1, on the reverse strand, counting down.
CGTTCCTGCGAGCCGCTCACGCGTTGACGGTTAACGGCGGAAGCTATCCGACTCGGGAAGGCTTGCTCGTTGACGCGGCGAGCGAACTAACCGTCAACGATCCCAACGGCTCGATCACGCTGAGTTCCGATCAAGACGCAACGATTCTCGGAGCGTTCATCGCCGGCGGTCGCATCGACACCGTGCGCGACGCGAAGGGCGGCTATCTCGGACGCAACTTTGTCAGCTATGGCGGCGATTCGACAGTCACGATCCAAGCCGATGGCTCGCTCGTCATCGGTCAAGACATCACGGCTGGCAAGACGATCAACATCATCGGCGGTACGGGTGTCGGCTCAACGCCAGGATTGATCCTGCAGGGCAGTGCGCGTCTCACGACGCTGCGTCCTAACAGCACGATCAACCTGAATGCTCCGGGCGAGATTTGGATCCAGGCACCCGGGCACCTCAACGAGATTGCGGCGACCGGCTTCATTCACACAAACGACGGCAAGCTGGCTAGCGACATTGTCATCGGCATCAGCATCAACCGCGTCGACTTCAGCTATCGCGGCACGGTGACGATTCATGCCGCCGACACGGCGGATAACGCTGGCATCGCGGATCTGGTCGCGGACCTCCGCGCGGCGATTCACAGTTCGACCTTCACGGTCTTCAACTCAAACAACCCGCAGCACACCAACGGCTCGACGTTCACCGAGATCGCGAACGATCCAAGCACTCCCTATGTCGACCCGGACCTCGACGTTGAACTGCGTGACGGCAAATTACTGCTCGTCAGTCCTTACGAAATCATTCTCAATCCGCTCGAGCTGCTGGCAGCGGTGACTGGCGCGGGTGACCTGTTGGCGGCGCTCGGCTTCAACACGACTTCAGGCCCGCTGACGTCGTCGCGAACCTATGCGATTGATGCCGCTCAACCGGGCTCTGTCGTCAACATCGGCGCGCCGCTCGGGCCAAACGGCAAGCTGACGATCGAAGGCAAGGTCCGAGCCTACAACGCCATCAACCTCTATTCGGGCACATCGCCCGACGGCACCGACATTGATCTGGGTCCAACCGGGGTCCTTGAAACGATCAACGGCTCGATCTCTTTCAGCGTTGGGCAATACGGCAACGTTCGCGGCTCAATCATTGCCAACGGCACGGGCTCGGACATCAACATCACTGCGGCTGAACGACTGAAGATCTCGGGCAATCTGAGCGCGAACGAAGACATCACTCTGGACACGACGACGAATCTCGCGACCTCCACATCTGCAGTCCCGAGCGGCTTCGCGGCACTCACCAGCATCTTCATCGACAGCACGAGTCACCTCGCGTCGACTGGTGGTGGCGGGAACGGCGAGATCGTCATCACTGGCTACAACGACGTTGTCTTTGATGGGGTGATTGGCCTCGGCAGCAACAAACTCTTCCGGCTCGAGCTCAATGCCGAGCACGGCAATCTCACCATCCCGAAGACCGGTGCCTACATCGAGTCCGATGCCCTCATCTCTCTTAGAGGCAAGACGGTCGACGTGCAGGGCGTCGTTCGTAGCACGGCGTCAACACCGTCAACCAGCGACTTCGAAATCACGATCGACGCCAGCGACACCGCGATCATCAACGGCGATCTGCAACTGACGGGTTCGCTGCATATCGACGCTGACAAGCTGACCGAAGTCTTCAACACCACCATCGCGATCAGCACCGCGGGTCAAACGTTGCTCTTCACTGGCGGGGATGTTCGCTTCGGCAAACCATCGACCGACAGCAAGGGCGGACTGGTGCAGCTCGGTGCGCTGGTCACGGCAGTCGATCACATTGAGTTCAGTAACACCGGCACCGTCGAGATCGGTTCCGGCAGCATCGTCGCGACGAGCGGGAAGAACTCGGTCATCGAGATCACTGCGAAGAACGTCGCCATTGCGGGCTCGTTGCTCGCTGGTGCGACCATCAGCGGTAACTCAACCGTCTTCGGCGGCAGCGGAGCGGACATCACCATCGACGCTACTGAGACCATTAGTCTCGGCGGCACGGGCATTATCAACGGCGTCTCGCAGTCGGTTGGCGGCAACTTGCGAGCGACCGGCGATATTGACCTGAGCGTCACCGGCGGCAAGGCGGACCTGAGCTTCTCGCTGAGCGCCGCGAGCAAGCTTTCAACCGAAACGGCAACGAACGAGCCCAGCAATACTCCGCACAGCATCACGATTTCGACTGCTCAGGACATGCAGATTCTCGGCACGGTCGAAGCCCTGCAGGACGGTGCCGACGTCACACTGACTTCGAGCGAGATGATCTACATCGACGGCTTCGTGAAGGCGGACGATCAGCTCGCCATCATCGGCGGCGCGGATGAGACGGACTTCGGGCTTATCGTTACGAAGTTCGTCTTCGCGACCGACGGCAACGGCAAGCAACTGCTCGACGTGAACAACGAACCGATCCGCATCAGCGGCGGCACCGTCACGACCAACGTCGGCGGCACGCTGACATTGGGCGCGACCGAGCAACTGGCTCTGAGCGGCGTCATCGGGCAGACGCACAAAGTGGGCCACGTGGTCACTGCCGATACATCGACAATTCAGGTGATTGATGGGCTCGTCATCGTTGACGGGGCGGTCAACGCCGGGGACCTCGTGACATTCAACGTCGACGGAGTGATGATCGCGGCCGATGGCTACGTGCAAACGCGTAACGCGGACTCGAAGGTCGATCTGCGGGCGAGCGGTCTCTTCATGCTGGGTGCGGCGAGTGGCACACAGAACCCCGCCACGATCGTCAGCGATCAGCTCGTGCATATTTTCGGCAATGAACTGAGCCTCGACGGCCTTATCTACAACACGGCGACCAATGGCCGAGTAGTCATCAACGCGACGACTTCCGCAACCTTCTTCGGCACCGTCACCGCGACGGGCACACTTGAAGTTCATGCCGGCGTGAACCCATTCGCTTCTACCGCTCAACTGCTCGGCACCATGACGCGAGCCAACCTACTTGGCGGTGACATCGACATCATCGGCGGCGAACTCACTAGCACGGGGACTGCGTCGATCATCGCGGGCGGCAACATCGACGTTGTTGGTGCCTCGTCAGTCGGTTCGAACACGGTCACCGTCACGCGACCGATCATCGTCACCACACCGCTGACGGTCGACGTTGTCACCGGCACGCGGCAAGTCGCGACCGGAACGATCCTCGTTCCCGAAGTCACCTTCGTAACGACACAAACTACCAAGCAAGTCGGCACCGAAAGCGTGCGCGTCGGCAGCGAGTTCCACACTGCCGACATGACCCTGACGCAACTGGGCTACTACAACCCGACGAATGGGGTCACTCGCGACTACTTCATTGAGGACATTGATTACTCGAACACCGATCCGTCGATTAACTGGAATCAGGCCTTTGATCCGGTCACTGGCAACGTCATTCCGGTTAATCAGGCTGCACCGTCGGCGACGACGGAGTGGGGACAGCTCACTGACAGCCAGCGCGACGCCGTGCTGATCAAGCTCGGGTATCGCCGCCTCTACAGCGTCGGTTTCAACAACCTGGCCACGAACCGCACTATCAACGGCATTCCGACAATCGCTGCGTGGCACCCGAGCTGGGAAAGTTCCTACACCCTCGAAACCGTAGACACGACGTTTGAATACAACGGCACGCCGACACAAAGCGCGGTGCAATACAAGAAGTACACGAACACCGTCATTCGTCAGCTTTCGATTGACGGACTGCGCGACAAGTATCTGGTTCTGCCCGCAGGGGCCGAGGCCGACATTCTTCGAGTTGTCTCGCAAGGTACACCGACGACATTCCAGGAAGACGTCGGTGACTTCCGCGATCGCGCCGTCGTGACCTACACGCAGGACAAGTCGGTCAACGTGTCGGTGTTCCAGCAGAGATACATGTACGACCCGTACTCACACAGCGCCGACAGCAACGGTTACGTCAATTGGTTCGCGTCGACGACCGACGACGACAACAGCATCGGACGCTGGGCTGTGGAGTACCGCAGCAATGGCACTCGCGACTACACGCTGAGCGATGGGACGTCGACGTCCGAAGGCCAGCTCCCTGAATGGACTTCATCCACAACGCGCGATGTCAACTACGACCTGGTGAACCGTTACTCAAACGTGCGCCGCGGATACTTCGAAACGACCGCCTCCATCAACAACGTGAACCTGTTAACGACGCACGCCCCCACCAAGGTCGGTACGACGCCTTACGGCTCCTACTACACGTCGACCTATAGCTACAACAACACCAGCCGGACCTTCGATGACGCACTCAATAACAGTTACTACTCGTGGGAAAACTACGACGCTGTCCGAGGAATCTTTGGCCTGCCCCGCATCAGCCTGCATGACTCTGCAGCGGCTTACCAAAGTCTCGCTCACATTCTGAGCGGTACGCAGAACGCCGCTGTGGACGCGCTGGTTGGTAATGGCGGACAAGTTTGGGTCGGCGGCAAGCACTTCAACGACGATTCCTGGGCCTGGGTAACGCGCAACCTCGAAGGCAATCACACGCTTTATGACGTTGATCGCTACATGCGGATCGGCAGCTCCAACTACGTCAACTACCGCAACTGGGATCCGGGTGAGCCCAGCAACGACCCGGCAGCCGCACTCGAGTTCTACGGGAACGGCAGGTGGAACGACGAAACTGAGTCCGACAAGCACCACTACATAACGCAGACCAACAGCTTCTGGACCGGTACCAATCTCAACGAGTCGTTCAACGACTATACCGCCAATTGGACGTCGATCTGGCGCGACGTCGGCGATACGCGGTTGCAACTGTCTTATCAGCTCGTGACCAACGCCGTTGATATCTACGACTTGCGACCCAAGTACGAAGTCGGCAGTTCGACCACCAAGGTTGTGACTGAGAAGTCGGTCACGCAGTGGGCGACACAGAACATCGTCGAACAGCAAACTGTGCTGGTCACCGAAGTGCAGACCGAGACCGTTGGACCGGCCTATCAAGGCGAATACAACAATCCGTCGATCAGCGCTACCAACGGCGTTTCGCTCAGCGCGGGCAATGACATTTCCATTAGTGCGATCGTGCAGGCGACCGACAGCGAGCAGTCTGTAACGATCGACGCCGGCCGCGATGCGATCATTAACGGTCGAGTTCCGGACAACGCCGCGCCCGGTACGCTGCCTGCGATTGCGCAGGTTCTGGCCGATGGCAGCATCAGCATTGTCGCCGGACGGGATGCGCAGCTCGGTCCTGCGAGCAACTTGCAGGTTGACGTTGATGGCACCGCAGGCACAGCGAGCTCGCTCACGGTCACCGCATCCGGTAACGCGAGTATCGGCGGTGAAGTCTCAACGCTCGACACCATCACCGTAACTGCGGCGGGTGATGTCGCGCTCAGCGGAGACATCTCAACCACGAACACGCTTAGCGTGACTGCTGGTTCTGATGGCACGGGCTCGATCACTGGTGACATCAACAGCGTGCTCACGACTACGAACGGCCCACTGACGTTGACCGCCGGAGCATCCAGCGGCGACATCACGCTCAATGGCACAACGCTCACGAATTCTTCTTCCACCGGCGACATCACCCTGAACGCAACGGGCGGAGCGATCTCGCACACGGATGGACTCACGACGGCCAAGAGCATTCACGCGACGGCCAAATCCGGCATCACTCTGAACACCGAGACCAGCGAACTTACCTTAAGCAACACCGGCACCGGTGAGGTGAGCATCGTCAATGTTGGTGATCTCACCACGCTCGGTACGCTGCAGAACGCGAATGGCAGCATTGGCCTGACGAACTTCGGCGCGCTGACGGTGGGCGAGATCAACGGCAGCGGACCGATCGACCTCGTTACGTCGAAGAGCTTCACTCAAACGAACGGCACGACGATTCGCGGCGGCGATCTGAGCATCAACGCCACGAATGCGGCCTTCACGCTGAACACCGCCGTTACGGGCGTGGCCCTCACCACCCATGGCACGGGCAATGTCGTCGTGCACAACAGCGGCACCGCGCCGTTGACGCTCGACATCGTTGTCTCCAATGGCAGCCTGACCGTTGATACTCAAGGCAACTTGACCGTCGCCAATGTTGTCAGCGGGACAAACTCCGACGTGAATGACATCACGTTATCCGCTGCGGGGAGCATGCAAATCGGCTACCTCAATGCCGGCGTCTTCGCCGCGACGGCAGCCGACGCTCGCACAATCCGTTTGAGCTACCTCAGCGGCGCGCTGCGTAATTCGGGCTTCCTGGTCGCGAATGCCCCCGACCTCACGGATGCCACTTATGCGACGCTCGATGTCGCCGCGGCGCGCACGTCTCTGATCAACTGGTTCGCCGCCAACACTTATGTCGGCCAGCCAAATGCAACGACGCTCGCGACTGAGGAAGCCGATCGCCAGCTCAACCTCACGCAGCCGTTGCATAGCCAAGGCGACGTCACACTGACTGCCGGAGGTTCGATTACTGAGATCACTCCGCAAGACGCTGGTGCTGATCTCATCACCGACACACTCACCATCGTGAGCGGTGGCGGAGTGACTGGCATCGAAATGTCGCTCAACACAGTTGGCTCGCTGACCAACACTAGCGGTGATGTCGTCATCACAGACATCGATATCTTCGGTGAAACCGACAGCGGCGTCGTGCTGATTTCGCTGACGAACAACAACGGTTCGATCAGCGTCACGACGACGGGTGATCTCGACGCTTCGATCGTGAACGCTAAGGGCTCGCACGTTGACATCAGCTTGATTGCAGACGGAGTGCTTACTCTGCAGCCAGTCAACGGCATCACGAACACCATCACCGCCACCGGCGGCTTGACGCTCGACGCCGGTGAAACGCTGATTCTCAATAGCGGCTTCACAGCACCGGATGCGGTCTCGCTGACTGCTGATGTCGACGTCGTCTTCGCGAGCAGTTCGGTAACACTGAGCACCGCCGAGCCGATAGTCATTCACTCGGGCAGCTCGATCCGCATCAACGGCACGCTCGAAAGCGATCAGGGCATCACGTTGATCTCCGAGCAAGGCGACGTTTCGGTCAACGGTCGGCTGCAAGGCCGCAACGGTAACCCGCTGCCGTCGCTGACGATCATCGCTTACGGCAACCTCGTGCAGACCGGGCCGTTTGAAGGCCAGTACCGCTTCAAGTCGCAGTTCAACGGAGCTGTTTACTACGCCGACACGCCGAACTTCAGTACATCCAGCCACGTCGTCGACGGCAACGGCAATGCGGTCAGCAACTCCGAGCGGCTCGATCTGATTCCGTTCACAACGACCGGCAACACTGTCGCGAAAGATCCCGTCACGGGCCGCGATATGTTCCGCGATCCGGCCACCGGTCGGATCTACTACCGCGACATCACCCAGTCGGGCGAGACCTTCGGCGCGCACATCACCAGCAACGGTCGTTATGTGTTCTCGGCTTACAACGCTGCCGTGCCAGGCTTCGTGACGATCTACGGCACGACGAACGATCCCGCGAATGCAACCTTCTACCCGACGTCCTCCAGCAACACGCCACTCGACCGCTCGATGCTGTCGCGATTGGACTCGGCCTACGAGACGCTGACCGACGGGACGATCATTGCGCGGTTGGTACCGGTAACGCTGAAGGATCTCAACGGCGGCAAGCCAACTGGCGCCGGAATCGCCTTGAACGATGCGATCATCGGGACGGTGAGCGGTTCCATCACGCTGATCGCCCAGGGCGAGATCATCGCTCCAACACTGACCGTGCCCGGTGCCAACGGCACGATCACGGTCATCTCCGGCCATGATCTCAGCCCCGCGAACTGGACGGCCAACACGATCAATCTGATCTCGACCGGCTTCGTCGACTTCGAGGGCGCCGTTCTGCAAGGCTCGGTCTCGCTCGTGCCGCAATTGGTCCTCGCCCAGGGACAGTCACCGGTCAACGTCGCGCTCACGACCAACTATCTCAATATTACCGCTCGCAACGACATCAACTTAAACCGTTCGGTTTCAGCTCCGTACGGCGTGTTGTTACACGCTGGCGATCAGATCTTCGGGCTCGGCAACATCAACCTCACGGTCACCGGGCCGAACAACTACATCGACCTCGCGACGGGAGCCGACCTGTTCCTCAACAACTCGTTGAGCGCGAATGGCCCGATCACGCTGACCTCGTACGGCTATCCGAACGGCAATGGAGTCCGCACCGGAGGCACGGTGCTTGTCAACGCGGCCATCGGCGCCGGAGTTGGCACACTGACCATCAACTCGACGGACACGAACAGCAAGCTCAATGCGAACTTCACGGGCAGCGGCGGTTTGATTGTCGGCGGCGCGGGAACGCTCACCGTTCCGGCCAGCCCAACGCAGAGCTTCACCGGACCGATCGTCATTCACACCGGCAACCAGTTGGTACTGGACGCGAACGTCAGCCACTTGTCGATCACTATTGAGAACGGCGCGACTCTCAGCGGCACTGGAACGGTCAACGGTTCGGTGCTCGCTCAATCGGGCAGCTTGACCGCACCCGGACACTCGCCCGGCAAGCTGACCGTGAATGGCGATTACACCTTCCAGAGCGGATCGACCTACAACGTCGAAGTGCAGGGCAACGTCGCGGGCAGTGGCTATGACCAGATCGAGGTCGCCGGAGCGAACCGCGTCGTCACGCTGACCGGTGCATCACTGGCCATCAGCACGCTCGGGATTCCGTCGTTCGGTTCGCAACTTGTGATCATCAACAATGTCGACAGCAGTTCGACGATTGTCGGTGAATTCGCGGGCTATCCGGATGGTTTCACGATCGTCCAGAACGGCGTCAACTACGTCATCGACTACCAGGGCGGCGACGGCAACGACGTCGTTTTAACAACCAGCAACTACCTCTATGACTACGGTGACGCACCAACGTCCGCGCAGTCCGGCTTCAGCGGCACCTACCAAACCCTGGCCGCGAATGGCGGAGCCAATCACATCATCGCTGGCCCGCGACTGGGTGCGAGTGTTGATCCCGATAGCGACGGCAGCCCGAGTGCCACGGCGTCGGCGAACAGCGACGACAACGGCATCAGCTTCCTGGCGACGCTGATCCGCTCGTCGACCATTAGCACGATCGCCAGCATCGCCGTCGATCTGCAAAACGCCGACCCAACCAGCAACAAGCTCGACGGTTGGATCGACTTCAACCGCGACGGCGACTGGGACGATGTCGGCGAGCACATCTTCACTTCAGCCGACCTCGGTACCGCCAGCGGTTCGATCATCCTGAGCTTCATTATCCCAAGCGGCACGTCGCTCGGCACGACCTTCGCCCGTTTCCGACTCAGCACTGCTGGCGGACTCGCTCCTGAAGGCGACGCACAAGACGGCGAAGTCGAAGACTACGCAGTCACGCTCGCGGCAGCAGGCTCACCGACCACGATCACGGCCGCACCAGGCGTTACCGGAGCGATCGTCGTCACCAAGAGCGATTCGGATATTGTCGTCACTCAAGCCGGTCATGTCCTGCAGCAGATCCCGCTCAGTGGAGCCGGAGCCCTCTCGCTCAACGGCACGACCAGCGGCAGTGACCTCTTCATCATCGACCTGAGTAACGGCAACCCGATCCCGACCGGCGGCATCAACATCGACGGGCTCGAAGATTCGCTCCATGCCGATAACGACATGCTGAGCGTGATCGGCAACGGACAGGACGCGACTTACTCGCCGAGCGCCACAACACCTGGCAACGGCACGATCACGTTCGGCTCGTCGACGATCACCTTCGGCCATCTCGAACCCGTCGATATGACCGACTTCAACTCGGTCACGCTCGACGCTCCGAATGCCGACAACGTCCTCAACATCGCCAACGGCTTTGATTTGACGGGTGCTCACAATATCCCGGCGATCATCATCTCGGGCACATCCGGCGGAGTTGCCATCGAGACGCTGGCCGTCTTCAACACGCCGACGCTCATCATCAACACGAACGCTCCACAAGGCTCGGATGCGTTGACGATCATCGGCCTTTCGTCGTCGGCAAATGTCGCGAACTTGCAGATCAACGCGGGCACGGGAGTCGACAGTCTCGCCATCAATGGTGACGTCACGCTCTCGAAGCTGGATGTCGCGCTGACCGGCAACATCGCTCAAAGCAACGCCTCGACGCTGACTCTCAGCGGAGCAACAACGCTTAATGCACAGACCGGCGACATCTCGCTGACGACCGCGACGAACTCCTTCGGCTCGTCCGTCAGCCTGAGCGGTCACGACATCTCCATCACCAACAAGAACGCGATGAACGTCGGTCCGATCACAGCGACCGGCAACCTCGTTGTCACGGCTGGAGGTCACATCACGAACGGTGCGACGCTCGACATCACCGGCGCCGCGACCTTTAACGCCGTCGGCTTCGACATCACACTTGACGCACCGACCAATCACTTCGGCTCGACGATCAGCCTCAACGGAGCGAACGGCAAGATCATCGGCACCAGCGCTCTCGATCTCGGCGATTCCACGCTGACCGGCGCGCTGACCGTCATCACGACGGGCGCCATTACCGACAGCGGCACGCTCAACGTCACCGGCAGCACCTCGCTGCAAGCACCGGGCTTCGATATCACGCTCGACTCAGCCAACAACAACTTCGTCGGGGCCGTCACCGCTAGGGGCCACAACATCACGCTCAAGGACAGTAGCGCACTCGTGCTCGACCAAGTCACAGCCACCGGCACGCTCAACGTCAACGCCAACGACAACATCACTCAAATCGACAAGCTAACCGTCACCGGTGCTGCCCAGTTCTATTCGGCCAACGGCGACATCGTGCTCGACAACACAGCGAACACCCTCGGTTCTTCGGTCGCCGTCAGTGCGAACGATGGTGTCCTCAACGCCACCGGCAGCGTCGATCTTGCCGACGTCACTCTGACCGGCACCTTCAACGTCGCGACGACCGGCAACCTTACGGACAGCGGCACGATCTCCGTTATCGGAGCAACCACGCTCAACACCGGCACGTCGAGCATCACGCTCGACTCAGCCAACAACGACTTCGCGTCTACCGTCAGCCTCGCCGCGAAGAACGCAACGATCGTTGACGCGACGGGCTTCGAGTTCGGCGCGTCCTCGCTGACCGGCAACCTCTTGTTGTCAACCGGTGGCGACGTCACTCAAACCGGCGCGCTGACCGTTGCGGGCACAACGACACTGCAAAGCGTCGGCACCAACATCACGCTCAACGACGCCGACAACGACTTCGTTGGCACGATCAGCTTCAACGCCGCCAGCGCCGCGATCACTGACAAGAACAGCGTCGATCTCGGAGCATCCACGCTGCTGAGCAACCTCAGTGTTACGGCTTCCGGCAACGTGACGGACAGCGGAACGCTCGTTATCAACGGCGAAACAATCATCAATGCTGTCGGCTTCGACGTCACGCTCGACACCGCGACGAACGACTTCGGCGGAGCCGTCTCGCTCAATGCGAAGAACGCCACGTTGGTCGATCAAACGGCGCTCGAGTTCGGTACATCCACCTTAACCGGCACGCTCACAGCAACCGCTCACGGCGAGGTCGCGCAAACGGGTCCACTCTCGGTCAGCGGCAACACGACTCTGACCGCGACCGGCTTCAACATCACGCTCGATGACGTCAGCAATGACTTCGGCGGCGTGCTGAGCCTCTCTGCTCTCGACGCCACCATCACCGACAAGGGCGCGCTCGATCTTGGTACGTCCGCGATGACTGGAAACGCGGCGCTGACCACCACGGGCAACCTCACGGACAGCGGCACGCTGACGATCACGGGCACAACGACGATCAACACCAACGGCTTCGATGTTGCCCTCGACGAATCTGCGAACGACTTCGGCGGAACCGTCCGTCTCATCGCGAAGAACGCCGCGATCACTGACAAGAACACGCTCGATCTGGGCGATACCTCGCTGACCGGCGATCTCAACCTGACCACCGATGGAGCCCTCACTGACAGCGGCAAATTGCTCGTCACTGGTACGACAACGATCAACTCGACCGGCGGCGACATCACGCTCGATACACCGGAGAATGACTTCGTCGGCAGCGTCCAATTGACTGGCGGCAAGCTGAACATCGTCGATGTCAACAGCCTCACGCTCGCGGCGATTACCGGCACTCAACTCAATGTGAGAACGGGCGACGCACTGACGCTGACCGCCGCTGTCAACGCGGGTTCGGGCACCGTTGAACTGCTCGTCAACCAGGAGTTCGCGAACAGTGCCAACGACGACTTCGTGATGCTGCCTGGTTCTTCGATCGTCACCACGAACGACACCAGTTCAGCAGTCGCAATCTCGGTAACTTCGCTGCTCGGTGGTCAAGGTAATGCAACGCTGCAAAGCATCTCGACGGGCACGGTGGGCGGCCGCGTCTCGCTTGATGCCTATATGGGATCAATTATCGACGGCAACGCAGGTACGAACAACATCCTCTCCGGCAGCACGGTCTTACGAGGCTTAGGTGGCGTTGGTACGTCAGCCGATCCGATCGAGACCACCGTTGATGGCCTAGCAGGCGTAGGTGGCACTGGCGGCTTCGTCGTCGTGAACTCCAAGGATCTCACGATCTCGAAGTTGGACGTCACAATAGGCGTATTGACGAAGAATAGTCACATCGACATTCGCGCCAACGGGTCGCTGACGGTGGCTGAGCGGGTCATGACCTATGGAGGTGCTGGCGACATCCTGTTGAAGGCGAATGAGACCGCAGGAACGAACAACGTCGTGGTTAATGCCGGAGTCATCCTTCAATCTGCCGATGGCTCTGTGAAGCTGGAAGCTGGTGACGACATCACACTGACGGGTAGCTCGCATGTCGCGGCCGCGAAGAGCATCACCATCACCGCTGACAATGGAGACAACGACGCTAACGGGTCCCGACTGATGATCGCCGCCGAACTTGATTCCGGCACCGGCACGTCAATCACCAGCGGTGATGACAATGACACGTTCATCATCACGTATCCCGAACTGCCCGCCACGAACTCGGGCCTCGTCACGATCAGCGATCAAGGCGGGACCGACGCCGTCATCGTCAATGGTTCAAACTCGGCCGACGAACTTTCGATTAAGACGACAACGACCACAACGACCGTCACGCGCGGCAATCCGCCTGCCGAAGACATCATCTTCTCAGGCAGCATCGAATCGCTGCGACTCAACGGCCTCGGCGGCAACGACGTGCTCTTTGTGCAGCCCTCGATCCTGCATTCCATCACTGTCGACGGCGGAGCCCCCGGTTATGCCGGTCCCGGAACTCCTCCGGGCAACACGCTCAGCCTCGACACCTTCGGTAACGATTTCACATTTGTTGCCCCGCAGATTCTGGTGCAAGGCGGCTCACCCACGGCCTTCAAGCCCATCACTATCATCGGCATCCAACGCATGCCGATTGAACCGGTCTCGCCATTGGCCAATCCGCTGAAATTCGACTTCAACGAGAAGTTCTCCAATGGTACGACCACCGCAACCCAAGCCGGCTTCATCGGCGTCTCACAAGACACTGTTTACAACCCAACGGCGACTGGTGCGCCAGGAACACTAGGCACCTACGGCTGGTCGAGCCCGGTAAGCGGTTTTGTCCATCGACCGACATCCACCGGCACGCTGGCGAACCTCAGCGATGATGGTCACGTCTTCGAATTGCAGACGCCTTCGCAAACGAAGACCTTCACCGCCAACGTGCCCAACGGCTACGTCCTCGTGACGGTCGATTACGGCTCATGGAGTTCACCCAACACCGCCTTCCAGATTTACAACGGCGATACCGGTCAACTGCTGGCGAGCAACCTTTCGACCGGGCAGATGAAGTCCAACAGCGTCAGCTTTGTGACGCGAGTCACCGACGGCAGCCTGAACCTGCGCTTCATGGATCCGTCGACCGACGATAACCGCATCATCAGTTTGCAGGGCATCGTAATCGTGCCCGCCGTCCTGCAGACGATGGGCTTCGATGTCGCCGGCCCGCTGACCGCTGACGGCACGACCGTTGATACCTTCACGATCTTCAACGCTCCGCCGAACAGCTTCGTGACGATCAAACCTTCCAACGGCACGCTTGTCAGCACGGACGCAAGCACGCGTTTCGACGGCTTCCAAGCCATGACGAACGCGCAAGGCCAGGCGACCTTCCAACTGCGTCGTCCGAGCGGAGCAGGTCTGGCCAACGTCGAACTGACGACTCCGACCGGCGAAGCTTACAGCAGCATCGCGATCGAGTACGGAGCCGTGACGGCACGTAACTTCGACTTTAACGCTCCAGATTCACCGACCTACAGTCCGTTCAGCGCGACGTCGAACCCCAGCGGCTATCTCGGTGTGCTGCCGTCCGACCTCTTCACCGAAGCTCGCGGTTACGGTTGGTTGACAATGCCCGACAGCAACGTGCAGCCGCCCAAGCCCGGACTCGCGACATCTGATCTCATCCGTGACAGCCATCGCGGCACTGCACCCGGCACGTTCCGAGTCGCTCTGCCCGATGGCACGTACTCGGTCCACGCCACGATTGGTGGAGTCGGCGATCACCTGGGCCTCACGCTGGTGGCGAACGGCACGCCCGTAATCTCGAACGTTCCGGCCAGACGCGGCCAATACATCGACAGCACCTTCAACGTGACTGTCAGTGGCGGCCTTCTGGACCTCACGTTCTCGCACAACGACGGCGATTTCTATGACCGTCACTGGACTGTCAGCACGCTCGAAATCCTGCCGCTCAGCGCCGTTAAGCCGATTATTCCGACCAGCGTTGGAGCAGTCGATGCGAACGGCTCAACGCTGACGACGCTCACCGCTGCGATGTCGGGAGTTGCGAACGGCAGCCTGGTGACGGTCAGCTCGACGCTCGGCACGATCACGACGCCAGACGCCGATCCCAACTATGCCGGCACGCAAGTGCTCGTCACCGGTGGAGCCATCAGCTTCACGCTCAAGTCACCCACGAAGTCCGGCACGCCCACCATCGATCTACGGTCAATCGATGGCTTCTCTCATTCGACGATCTCGAATCCCGCCGTACTTGGCTTCGTCATTCCGACCGCGCGTCGTCTCGACTTCAACAAGGGTCCGGCGATCTCTCAAAGCCCGACTGCGGCAGGTTTCATCGGTGTTGCGAGCGACGCCAAGCCGGCACTCCAAGGCTTTGGCTGGACGCACACCAACACCAACGTCTTCGACAACAAGTACGTCGTTGGCAAGACGACGACCGCGCTGTACCAAGACGGGCATCGAGGCACCACCACCGAACCCGCTCGGACCTTCAACTTCGAAGCCCAGCAGGGTCAGGCATATGACGTTCGTGTCTACGTCGATCGAGTTGCCTACACGGGTACTGCCTACGACCAGTTGGTGATCTCCGTCGAGGGAGCCGGCCAACAGAACATCGCTACGACTGCTGGCCTCTACAGCAGCTTGTTCTTCAACAACGCGATGGACCTCAACAACGACGGCTTCATCGGAGTGACGATTGATGATCTTGGCGGCTCGGACAACGGCTGGGGGCTCAACGGAATTGAGATTATCAACGACGGCAGCGCCGACCCCGGTGCTGCACCGCTGCTCGCGACATCAGTTCAATCGCCCGCACCGAATGTCGCGAAGCTGACGGAAGTCGAAGCTCGTTCCGCGCTCAGCACGGTCATCAACTTGTTGGCCAGTACCGGACTCAGTGATGACGAAGTCGCTCGGTTGCAAGCGGTCAGCATCGTGGTCTCCGACATGAATGAGCAACGAGCCCTCGGCCTCACGCTCGCCAGCAACCTCATCATCCTCGACGACGATGGAGCCGGCTTCGGCTGGAACACCGACGATGACGTTGCTCCCGAAGGCAAGTACGACCTGCTCACGGTAGTTGCCCACGAGTTGAAACACACCATCGGTGAAGCTCACGCAAACCATGGTTTGATGGCCCCTCACCTCAACCTCGGAGAACGCCAAGTTGACGAACTCTTTAGCGACTTCGGTTGGCTTTAATGTGCAAACGAGCGGGTTTAGTTGGTACGGACATTCAATCTGTTACTGCGAGCATTGCCGCGATCCACACGAAGCCTGCGAAGTTAACGGCTTTCTTTTCATAGCGAGTGGCGATTCGGCGATAGCGTTTGATCTGGCAGAAGAATCGTTCGATCACATTCCGGTTCCGGTAGCGGATTTTGTCGTAACGCTTCTTCACCTTCCGTGTCGGGTTCGGGCGGATGCAGACCTTGGCCTGCATCTGCTTCGCTTGTGCGCGGATCGCATCGCTGTCGTAGGCCGCGTCAGCCAGGACGTGACCAATTTCGCCTGACGGAAGTCCGTTCAGCAATTCGGCGGCTTGCGGAGCATCTCCACATTGACCGGCGGTCACCTGCAGTTGCAACAGGCAGCCGCGCCGATCCACCGCGACGTGTAATTTGGTTGTCAACCCGCCCCGGCTGCGACCTAAACAACGCCGCTGGTCCGGCTCGTCTTCTTCTCAGACGGCTCGCGCCGACCGGTTGATGCGACGGGATGTGCTTTGATACTCGTCGAACCAGTTGCACTTCTTCAAGGTCGGGGTCACTCAAGGCCAGAGCCACGCGCTTCCAGACTCCGGCAGCGTACCAGCGATCGAAGCGTTTCCAGACGGTGTTCGACTTGCCAAAGCGAACGGGCAGGTCTGCCCACGGAACTCCCGTCTTGAGCACATACAGAACCGCGTTGACGACCAAGCGGTCATCAACCGCGGTGCGGCCTGGATCCCCGGCTTGGCCGGGCAGCAGATCCCGAATTTGCTCCCACTGAGTCTCAGTCAATTCGTGACGGTGTCGCATCTGAAACCCATCCTTGAGTCTTCCTGATCTTCCAATATCCCCTCAAAATCCTCCAGATGAATGTCCATACGACCTAGCCCGCAACGAGATCGTCAACTGGCGTGCGTGCTGGTCGATTACATCATCGTGCTGCTCCTTAGGGACTGAGGAAACGCAAACTCCCTCACCCAACTTGGAGCAACAGTTCCGTTTTCGCAACTGCCCTCTTTCATAACTGGTATGAAGGATGTCGAAGTCGCAGCGTGGAGACGTTTCCCGCCGAATTCTCTTGCTTGGAGCCCTCTGGGGCGGTTCTGCTGACCGTTGCCGGAAGTCTGGGACGAGATGCGACGTTTCAAGCAACCTGGAATTGCACGGAGGGCGTGAGCCGTTCATCTCGGGGGCTGGCCGCTGATATCAATGGGTCACGAGCCCGGTTTCATAACTGGCACCCTGCGAACACCCGGCTGAGCGTTGAACTCGTAGAGGTAGCTGCCGAATGCCCATTGCTCGCTCCAGCGAGCACCGCTCACCCCGCCGTGCCGTGGAGGGTTCCTCATGATCCGATATGTTGGCTTGGATGTTCACAAGCAATTCATGGAGGTGTGTCTGATTGACCGTAAGGGGAAGGTTCTGGCTCGCAGCCGCGTCGACTGTCGTCGGGATGAATTGGAACGGTTTGCTGCGAAGGAGTTGCGGAAGACAGATCGCGTGGCGTTGGAAGCCACCACGAATACCTGGCCGATCGTGGACATCCTGCGTCCGCATGTGACGCAACTCGTCGTGGGTAATCCGCTCAAGACGAAAGCGATTGCCGAAGCGAAGGTGAAAACGGACAAGGTTGACGCCGAGGTGTTGGCCCAACTGCTGCGCTGCGAGTATTTGCCCGAGGTATGGCAGCCCGACGAGGCCACGCAAGTGCAACGCAGCTTGCTGACACACCGCATGGGTCTCACGCGTCAGCGAACGCGGCACAAGAATCACATTCAGAGTGTGCTGAACCGGCTGATGTGCAAAGTTCCGTGCCGCTGTCTGTGGACCAAGATGGGGTTGGCCTGGCTCAAGGCACAGAAACTACCGCCCAAAGAAATGCCAAGTCACCACTTGATTCCTACAGAGGTAGAGATCAAAGGGATGACGGCAAATCCGCCGGAGAGTGTTCGTATTGTTCCGCGCGGTCCATTTGAAGTAATCGCAGCCAGAGGCATACGCGAAACACATTGCGAGCAGTTGGGAGCCTTGTCGGATCCAAACACGACCCAATTATGACGTGCGTGCAACTGGCGGAGGGCGCCTAACGACTCTCACACGTGGAGCGGTCCGTGACGCAGGCGCGCTTGGGCTAACCAAAACAAGTCCTATTGGGGCTTACCAGTGGGCCAGCCGAGGGCTCGTTGCTGAGTTAGCTGAGCGGTGTTGAAGTCGGCGACGCAGCGCAGGTATTCGCGCCGGGCTTGCCCTAAGGCTTGGATGGCTTGCAGCGTTTCGATAGGCAAGCCTTGAGCATTGCGAATGCGCTCGCGGTTCTGCTCGTATGATCGTTGGCCAGCAGCGACGGCAGTTTCTGCTTGAGCGATCTGCTGGCGGCGTGACTCGACTTGAGCCGTCGCTTCCACGACTTCCCGAGCGATGCGATCGAGCATTGAGATTTCGCGCCACTTAGCTTGCTCAATGCGTGCTGTTGCTTCGTCACGAGCGGCTTTCTCACCGAAGCCCAGTTGACGCACTTCCCAATAGGCTGCGACGTCGCCATCGAACCGGCCGCCGGAATTGCGGAAGTCTCCGCCTAAGCCACCCGTCAGACCGCCGTAACTCATGCCGAGCAAGACGCTCGGTAACCACGGAGCGGAAGTCTCGCGTTGCAGTCGAGTCACTGCTTGCGAGACCAAATGTCGCGACTCAGCGGCTTCCGGGCGATTGGCCAGAGCGTCCGCGACCAGTTGCTGTGGCGGGACTGACGAGGCGCTCAAGCTCAGCGGTTGCATCACGGTTTCGCGCGGCAGCAGTTCAATTGTCGGATCGAGCCGCACTTGCTGAGCTAGCCTGGCTGTCGCAACTTGAACGCCTTCACCGGCTCGCAATACGTCGTTCCGACGAATCGCCAACTCCGCTTGAGCGCGCTCGTGATCTGACTTCAGACCTTGACCCGTGCGAGCATAATCTCCCGTGATGCGCTCCAGTTCTTCCAACTGAGCCACCACATCCCCCGCGATGGCGCGTTCCTGATAGGCTCGTGTCAACTCGGTATAGGCGAGCGCGGCTTGTAACCACGCGTCATGCTCGGCGGCGGTCGCGGCGAGTTGTCGAGCACAGCGTTCTTGCTCAGCGATCTCAGGCTGATGGAGAGCGTCAGTCAAATGAAAGCTAGCAAAGATACCTGGTACGGCCGGCGAACCAGCGCCGACAGCTTGTGCTCCCGCTCCGGCATACAGTGAGCCACGACTCGTTTTGATGACGTTACCCGCGACGTCCTGGATGCGGCCTTCGTGCTTGTTGAAGTTGATACCCGCTCGCAGCGATGGCAACCACAACATTTCAGCGCGCAGCGTTTGAGCCTCGGCCTCCTGCACGCGCCATTGCATGAACGCAACCAAGGGATGATTTGCATTCGACATCGCCATAACGCTCGGCAAGTCGATCTCATAAGCCGAAGAACTGGGAAGTGGAGCATTCCCGTGAGGCAATGGGGGCGACGAATTATCGCTGATACCTTGTTTGATCAGGCGAATGTCTTCGCCGTCGGCGCGTGGTCGCCGCGACACCGTGGGACTTTGATTGGAGTCGGTAGCCGCTGCCGAGGGTGAGTCGAGCCGGGCCGGTTCAGAGGAACTTGTCTTGGAGGACGTAGCTCGCCAACCGGAAATGGGCTGAACGATCGGAGTCGGTTGTTCGTCTGGAGCGTTTCTCGTCTGGGAACTCACCACAGTCTTGGGAGTCGGTCGAATCGTTGCGCATCCCGGGAAGCTCAAGCAGGTGAGACCGCACCCTACGATGGCAATCGTTCTCCGATAAGCACGCATGCTTCACAGATCCCTTGATGGGCCCACAGCGCGTACTTCCCAAGGGAGCAGCGACCAAAGGGGCACTCCCGGCCTAAGAACTCGTCGTTTCCCGGTCTGTATCGACCCTTTGATAAGTTCGAATGCAACGAAAGTACCGATTGCGCAAAGATTGCGGGTTTGGGAGTTGATTCAGACGCCGATGCCACCGGAACTCGAACAAACCCGACGACCATGTGCCGGATGGCTCCGCGAATGCCACTCGCTTGTTGCGACCTGGTGATGGATAGGGGAAAGTGGTGGTCCCACTTGGCTCTTCAATAGTCCCGCGCCTGGCCAGGTCGGTTTGAAGGACATTGTTTTGGCATGAACCCCATCAACTTCGCTCTCCGCCGCCCCATCACGGTGATGGTCGCACTGTTGGCCGTTGTGCTGACGTCGCTCGTTGCGATTCGTCCCAAGCAGGTCGATCAATGGCTGAGTTCGGTGGGAATTGATCTGCCGCTCAAACGCATGCCGGTCGACATCTTCCCGGCTCTGAATCTACCCACCATCTACGTCTGTCAGCCCTATGGCGGTATGGACCCGGCTCAGATGGAGGGCTTGCTGACGAACTACTACGAGTACCATTTTCTTTACATCAACGGCATCCATCACGTTGAAAGTAAGAACGTGCAGGGCACGGCTCTGATGAAGCTCCAGTTTCATGCGGGCACAAATATGGCGCAGGCGATGGCCGAGACCATCAACTACGTCAACCGCTCGCGAGCGATGATGCCACCTGGAACGGTGCCTCCGTTCGTCATGCGGTTTGACACCGGCACCGTGCCCGTCGGGTATCTGGTGTTGTCGAGCGAGACTCGCACTGCTGCCGAGATCACTGACATTGGGCTCTTCAAAGTGCGACCGATGTTCGCGGCGTTGCCAGGTGTGTCAGCTCCGCCGCCGTTTGGCGGCAGTGCGCGAGCCATTGTGTTGCGCGTTGATCCTGATCGTCTGAGGGCTTACGGCGTCTCTCCAGATGAGGTGGTCAGTGCATTGACCAGCGGCAACACCGTCAGCCCGTCGGGAAACCTGCGTTTGGACGACAGCTTTCCCATCGTGCCGTCCAACGCGATGGTCAAAGACATCAAAGAACTGGGCAACATTCCCATCCGCACGGGCAAGCCGCCCAATGTGTATCTGCGCGATCTTGGTGTGATTGAAGACTCGTCGGATCTGACAACCGGCTATTCGCTCGTGAATGGTCGCCGCGCGGTTTACATCCTCGCGACCAAGCGTGCTGAAGCATCGACGATGAGCGTCATTGATGAGATCAAGACCGCCCTACCGGCGATGCAGAAGGAATTGCCTGACGACATCAAAGTCAGCTTTGAGTTCGATCAGTCACCCTATGTCACGGGAGCAATTCGCAGCTTGGTGAGCGAAGGGTTGCTTGGTGCGATCCTGACCGGCTTGATGGTGCTGCTGTTCCTGCGGGATTGGCGGAGCGTGATTGTCGTGGTGCTCAACATCCCACTCGCAATTCTGATTGCTGTGGTCGGCCTGTGGCTCTGCGGTCAGACCGTCAACCTGATGACACTGGGAGGACTCGCACTCGCCGTTGGAATCTTGGTCGATGAGGCCACGGTCGAGATCGAAAACATCCACACGCAGCTCTCGCGAGGGCAGTCTATCGCTTGGGCTGTGAGAAACGGGAACGCTCAAACCGCAGTCCCGCGGCTGCTGGCGATGCTCTGCACCTTGGCAGTATTCGTGCCGTCCTTCTTCATGGAGGGGGCCGCACGCGAGCTGTTCGTGCCACTCTCGTTAGCCGTCGGCTTTTCGATGATCGCTTCGTACTTGCTCTCCAGCACCTTCGTGCCGGTGGTGTGCGTGTGGCTGATGAAGAATCATGCTGGACCAGGCTCCCACCGATCAGCCGACGGGAGAGACCCGAAACCAACAGGACGCTTGGAAAAAGCGTCCTACGCATCGCTCGTGGCAAGTCTCATCGCCGCACGATGGCTGATTGTTCCCGGCTACCTCGTGCTCACTTTGGGAGCCACCTGGATCATCGGCTCGCGGCTCGGTCTCGAAATCTTTCCGATCACGAATGCGAATGAATTCCGTATCCGCCTGCGAGCGCCCGATGGCACGCATATCGACCGCACGGAGAAGTACGCACTCGATGTGCTGGAAGTGGTGAAAGACAAAGTCGGTGCGAACAACATCGACCTGACGCTGGGGTATGTCGGTACGGTGCCGCCGAGCTTCCCCATTAACTCGGTCTATCAGTTCTCACGTGGTCCGGAAGAGGTCATCTTGCGCGTTGCGTTGAAGCGCGGCAGCGGCATACGCACAGAGTCGAAAAAAGAAGAGCTGCGTGGCGCATTAGCTCAAGCGTTTCCTCAACTTCGTGTCTCCTTCGAGCCCGCTGACATTGTGAGCGAAGTCATGAGCTTCGGGTCGGCGACTCCAATCGAGATTGCAGCACGAGGCGGATCATTGCCAGAGATTCGGGACTATCTCAAACGCGTTGAAGCCGAGCTTGCCGAATTGCCGGCATTGCGCGACATCCAGATTTCGCAGGCGCTCGACTATCCGACGGTCGACATCAAAGTCGATCGAGAGCGAGCGGGACTCAGCGGCACGACGATCTCGCAGATCACGCGTTCGGTCGTGGCGGCGACGTCATCCAGTCGTTTCGTGGTTCCGAACTATTGGCCAGATCCGAAGTCGGGCATCGGCTATCAAGTGCAAGTCGAGATCCCGCAGCCTCGTTTGAGAACGATTGAGGATCTCGGTGCTGTCCCTTTGTCGTTGCAGAAAGATCATTCGCAACCGCTATTGCTCCGAGATATCGCACAGTTGCAGAACGGTTCCGCGCCTGGCCAGTTCGATCGCTACAACATGAAGCGTGAGCTGACGATGACCGCGAACATTTCGGGCACGGATTTGGGCGAAGTCGCACGAGAGATCACTCAGATTCTCGGTCGCGTGAAGAAGGCCGACGATGCCGCGAAGGATGAACTTGTGAAGGCTGGTCAGAAACCAGGCCGCATTACCCATGAACTGCGCGGTCAGATTCCGCCCCTGCGACAAATCACCAGCGGCCTTGGTGTCGGCCTGCTGCTGGCAGTGCTTACCGTGTTCTTGCTCCTCTCGGCGAACTTCCAGTCGTTCAAGTTAGCACTCGCTGCGGTTTCAACAGCGCCGGCGGTTGTGGCGGGCGTCGCTCTGATGCTGTGGGTCACCAGCACCACACTCAATATTCAGAGCTTCATTGGTGCGATCATGGCAATTGGCGTCGCGATGGCGAACGCGATCTTGTTACTCACATTCGCTGAGACAGCGCGACGATCGGGAAGTCCCGCCATCCAAGCCGCTCAGCAAGCCGCAACGAGTCGCCTGCGAGCGATCGCAATGACGAGCTGTGCCATGTTGGCCGGCATGCTACCACTGGCATTAGCCCTCGGAGAATCCGGCGATCAAACCGCTCCGCTTGGGCGAGCCGTCATTGGCGGTCTTCTCGCAGCGACGATGAGTACGCTCTTCGTTCTGCCGTCCGTTTACGCGTTGTTGCAATCCCGAGCGTCCCAAAACTCCGGTTCGCTCGACCCCACTGATCCCGAGAGCGCTCACTACTCGACCAGCGAAACACCATGATCCGACATCGCTATTCTCGCTTCGCAGTTCTTCTTTTGATGGCAGGTTGTCAGCCGAGCCCGGACACTTCGTCGACGACGGCTCCGGCCAAAGAACTGGCGATGAAGGTCACTCCCATCAAGGCTGAGCGGAAGACGTTAACTCGTCGCACAGAGCAACCGGGCGAGATCGAAGCCTTCGAAACCGCACCCTTGTTTGCCAAGGTCACGGGCTATGTGAAGAAAGTACATGTCGATATCGGCGATCATGTGACGGGACCGAAGTGGGGTGCGGACGGCAAGCTCATCGAAGAGGGGCAGGTTCTCGCTGAGATCGACGTACCCGAGTTGGCAGAAGACGTGAAGCAGCGACAGGCGGTGGTGCAGCAGTCACGTGCGGCAGTGAAAGTTGCCGAGGCCGCAAACACTTCTGCCGAGGCCAATGTCGGTGAAGCTCAAGCGATGGTGGATCGCGCTGAAGCCATGTTTCGTCGTTGGGAAACGGAGTATGCGCGAGTCCGCATGCTCGCTGAGTCAAATGCAGTGGCGCAGAAAGTCGCCGACGAGACCGAGCAGCAATTCAAAGCTGCCGATGCCTCGAGACGTGAGACGGCTGCCCGGATCAAATCCGCGATGGCGAAACTTGCCGAGTCCGAAGCGGGCATTGAGAAGGCCAAAGCCGATCTGTTGGTCGCTCAAGCAGACTCGGACAAGGCGCAAGCACTTCTGAGCTACTCACAAATTCGAGCCCCTTTCGACGGTATTGTCAGTTCGCGGCAGATCGACACCGGACATCTTGTCACGAGCAACGCAGGCGTTAGTAAATCGCTCTTCACGGTCGTCGCAGCGGACACGGTCCGCCTCTTTGCAGACGTTCCGGAAGCCGATGCAGGCTCGGTTCAAACTCAGCGCGAAGCGAAAGTCAAAGTCAGTGCCATCGGTGGAGCAGCGCTCGAAGGGCAAATCGCACGCACCAGTTGGGTCTTACACGCGGGCACCCGCACACTGCGTGTGCAGATCGACCTGCCGAATGCGGATGGTCGTCTACGTCCGGGCATGTCTGCTCAAGTCGATCTCCTCATCGCACAACGCAGCGATGTGCTCGCCGTTCCGAAGTCCGCCGTACTGACTCAAGATGGGCAGACGTTCGTAATGAAAGTCACCGCCGAAGGGGTGCTCAAGAAGTCGCCCGTCAAAACCGGACTACGTACCGGCATAGAGGTCGAGATCACCGAAGGTCTCACGGCTGACGAACCACTGATCGGAGCAAATCTACCCGCCTATCGCGATGGCCAGAAAGTCGATGTTCAGCCCGCCGCGGCCAGCACCAAATAATTTGAAAGTAATATGGCTAAGCTTTAAGCAAGCCTGGTGGAAGAGCTGGCCAATCCATGCCCGATGGACGCAAGCCCGAACCCGGTGGCTGGAACCGCATTCAGATCCCGGTCATAGACATCGCGGGTCAAGTCGTGATTCTGCGTCAGGCTGGCGTCCATTTCCGTAACAACATCGTCATCAGTAACGTGGGCAAGCAGATCCTGCTTGAAGACCCATCCGGAAACCCCGTAGAGCTCTCGGAGGCTCCTAGGTAGATAGCAGATCACGCCTGAGGCGACGCTAACCCAGGGCGTGAGAATGCAGAGATGGGATATGGGCGGGCGAGTCTTTGCGTCTATGGTTAGGCGCTGGCGGCCTTCCGTTCTATGTTCAAACGCTGTTCTGGTACGCCGGAGAACGGATTACAGTCGCGGTTCGATTGTTCTTTTCTCTGACTTCGGTACAGCGGCCTCATGGCGGATTCGTTCTCATCTCATCAGCCGAAGCCTTCCAGGACATCCGAATCGGATGTAGCTGCGAGCCAGCGCAGGAAGTATGCCGGTAAACGACTCGGGAAGTTCCAGATCGTTGGCGAGCTGGGGCGCGGAGGCATGGGGATCGTGTTTGAAGCACTCGACACAGTGCTGGAGCGACACGTTGCCATCAAGATGCTGCCGCGATCGGTGTCTGCACTGCCGGATTCATTGGAAAGATTCTTGCGCGAAGCCCGTGCGGCCGCGAAGCTTAATCATCCGCACGTGGTAGCCGTCTATGACGCGGATCAATTCAACGGTCAGTACTACATCGTCCTTGAGTTGGTGCGCGGTGGCAGTCTGCAAGACTCGCTGAAGACCGGACCGCTCCCCTGGATTGAAGCAACTCGCGTTATGGCAGATGCCTGTCGCGGGCTGGATGCTGCGCACAGCGCGGGCCTGGTTCATCGTGACATTAAGCCTTCGAACCTGATGCGCTCTGAAGATGGGATCGTGAAGCTAGCAGACTTTGGCTTGGTTCGAGGTCTGGATTCCACTGGTGCTACGATGACCGGTAGCGGCAGCGTGCTAGGTACCCCTCAATTCATGAGCCCGGAACAATGTCGCTCTGAAACCGCAGACGAGCGCAGCGATATCTACTCGATGGGTGCGACTTATTTTGCGTTGCTAACGGGACAGGTTCCGTATCCCGGTAACGCTCCGCTGTTAGTGATGAACTCTCACTTGCTCGACCCGATTCCGGACCCACGCGAGTTCGACTCTACTATTCCGCCGAGCTGCTCGGCCATCATTCAACGTGCGATGGCCAAGGATCCCGATGATCGGTATCGCGATGCACAGTCGTTGCTCGCGGATCTCGAAAACGTGCTAGCGGAAGCCAATGAAGAAGACGCATCGACTCCCCTCCCATTGGCTGTGCAGCGACCAGCCACAGGTGCAGCGATAACTGCGAAAGCGGCCTTCACCGCTCAGCTTCAACGACCAGTCAGTGAGGTCCGTCGATCACTACCAACGCGGCGCATCGCCCAAATTGGTGGGGTAGGCATCCTCGTGGTAGGCGTCGTGTGGTTGTGTGGAGGATTGCTGGGTTCAAAGGGGAGTAAGGTCGAATCTAGTCATCCTTCAGAGCAGCAACTCACAGAGAACGGCAAGTCTCCGCCGCGGGACTCCGAGGCTTCGCGGGCACCTGAAGTTGCACCGCCCCAGAAGACTCGAGTTGGACCTTCCACGCCCGTTGTAACCGTTTCTGCGAATGCGTTTCACTTGCCGGGAATGACTATTGAGAAGTCCGCGACAGACTTGCGGCGCGAAGTTTGGAGCATGGACTATCCCGGCATCACGGGAGTGTACGTGGCGAAGTCGGCTGAGTTTCTGATGGTGTTGACGAACAGTGGTAGCGAGGCAAGTCCGAGTGCTGTGCGAGGACATGTCACCGTCTGGAGTCGCGAAGGAAAGCGACTGCTCGATGAATCAATTGTCGGCCGCGCAACGTGCGGTGCGATCTCGGCCAGCGGACGAAGACTGGTCGTGGGCACCGCAGGTGGGGCAGGCGTTCTGCAATGGAACGCTAAGACCTGGCAACGCGAGAAGGTGGCTGAGGTTTCCAATGTTGGCGATGTCGATGCCGTTGCGCTTTCGGAAGATGGCCGTTGGATGGCTTTCTCTGTGACGAATGCGACTCAAGACGTGCCGACTGCGAACAAAGACGGAGCCTGGATTCTCTGGCACCTCGTTCCACAAAAGCTGACTAAGCGATCGACCGTTAAAGGCTCAGGAAGGTTTCGAGCGATCACATTCGCGCCAGACAAGGAGTTGTTCGTCGTAACGGGATCAGACGACGGCTACGTGAGACGTTGGAAAGGATTGCAAGCAGAGCAAGCCGCTCGCCCTTATGTGACAGGCCAACGAGTTCACTCGCTAGATTGTCGCGGAGAGGGAGACTTACAAGCCACGGGTTACGGTAGTTGGGTTTCGTTGTGGGACTACCGACGGAATATCCGAACTTACGTTTGGAATCAGCAGAGTGAGCCAATTGCGACTGTGGCGTTCTCACCAGACGGTCGGCAGTTGTCTTTCGCATCGGGCTCGATGGTACGAATTGTGGATGCAGATTCGCACGGTACCGTCGAAACCTTGGAAGGCTTCGGGGGTTCAGTTTTGTCGCTGGCGTACGTTCCAGACGGGACACGGCTTTTCACCGCCAGTTCTGATGGCAAACTCAAGCTGTTTCAGCTTGCGCCAAAGTCAAACTGATTTCCCGACAGATCAAGCCGCTCCCGCTTCTCGCCTTTCCAACGTGGACCGATTCAATGGCTGATTCCTCTGACGT
>CAYLTY010000038.1:0-46548 GCA_964386705.1 uncultured Planctomycetaceae bacterium | reverse complement strand
CTTGCGCAAGGCCCCGGTGTCGAGCCTGGCGACCTGCTTCTGCAGTTCCTTCTGAGCGTTCTCGTTCGCGGTCTGCAGATCCTTGTTGTCCCTGGCACCATCGGCGGCGGCCTTAGCTGCATCCGCCTTGGTCTTGGCTTCGTCGAACTTCTTCTTGGCTTCGCCAATTTCCTTCTCGGCCTTGTCCTTGGCTGCCATCGCCTTCTTTAAGGCTTCGGTGCGTTCCTTGACGTTCGCTTCAGCGGCCTTCTCAGCAGCGTTGCCGAGGTTCACCATCTGCTTGGAAAGTTCGAACTCTTCATTGGACAGAGTCTCAGCACGCTTGGTCGGCAGGTGGCCACGCAATTCGGCGACCATCTGCTGATTCTCGACCTTCCACAGCTTGGCGCTGTTGTTTGCACTGCCCGACGCGATGGCTTTTCCATCGGGACGACAGGCAACGGAAGTGACCGGAGCGCCGTGCCCCATGGTCTTCACAGCGCCGCCAGTGTTGATGTCCCACACGCGGACTGTGCCGTCGGTTGAACCCGAAACGACTTGAGGACCAACTGGCAGCATCTGGCACAGCGCCGTTACCGGACCGCCGTGACCAGCAATTTCCTTGACGGCCATTTCGGGCTTGCCCGCTTCACCAGCGGCGACATTCCACACGCGGATCTTGGCGTCTTCATGGCCGGTCACGATTTGCTTGCCATCACCGCTCAGGCAGAGCGACTTGATCGGCGACGGTGTTTCAAACTGGCGCACGACCTGGCCGTTGTCCAGTTGCCAGATGCGGACGGTCTTGTCGTCCGATCCCGTCACAACTTGAGCTGCGTCGGCAGAGAACGCGACGCCGTTCACCGCAGCGGTATGGCCTTCGAGCTTCTTGACCTGCTGACCATTGGCCAGTGACTGAACCAGGACGACGTTCTGCTTGGTTGCGAACGCGGCCAGAGCTTTCGGCTGATGAATTGCGGCGGTGGTTGGGACAGCTCCCAAAGCCATCTTGGCAGTCTGCACGTTGGCAGGTTGTTCCCACAGCTTCACGACTCGGAAGCCGCCCGAAGCGACCATGCGGCCGCTGGGATGCACAGCGAGCGAATGCACGAAATCACGTTCGGCGGCACCGTTCGGATACATCGGCTGACCGTTGAACTGCACTGCGTTCAACGCGGGGTCGATCAAGCGAGTTTCGTCGCCGGTCGCCAGATTGAAGACGTGCACCTGATTCGCGCGGCTGGCGAAAGCCCGCTCGCCCCACGGGGCCATGGCCAACGCGTAGCTCGACTTCATGCCCTTGGGGATCGGCTGCCAGTTGACCTGACCGCCCGTGGAATCTCCGGAGACCTTCGCACCTTCGATGATCCACTGGCGCAGCAGGCCGAGTTCTTTCGGACTGAAGGCTTTGGCTTCAACCTTGTTCGGCAGAGGCGGCATGTGCGGCGCCTTCTTGCGGGCCGCGACGAGGTACAGCAGGCTTTCGTCCGGCTTGCCGGGGACGATGGCAGGGCCGCGCTTGCCGCCCTTCAACATGTTGTCCACGGATTCCAGATTGAGCTTGCTTTCGGGCGTACCGACGTTGTGACACGCGACACAGTTGAAGTCGAAGATGTCGCGAATGTCTGTTTCGTAGCTCACCGGACGGCCCAGATTGACGGCCATCGGTTCGATGCCCTTGTCGGCCGGCTTGTCTTGAGCCCAGACACTGGTCGAAAGAGCCAAGCCGGCAACACATGCCAGCAGTGCGTTTGGTCGTTTCATCGGTGACCTCAAAAAGAAACAAGTAAGACGGCGTCGGCAAAAGTCGCCATGCCAAGTCTGGTAGAACAGAAGGTTTACTGCACGTTAATAGTGTTGGGCTGATCAGAAGCGGCGGGGCCGTCCCAATCGGCTTCACCTCGCACGACAAGATTCGCGACGGCACCATTCGCCGCGTCGCCCGCAGCGGTGACAAAGATCGAGGCTTCGTTCTTGTCCGCCGGAATCGTGACGGCTTCGGCACCAATCCCGACGACGCCCGGAATCGCGGGGATGGTCAGCTTCACTGGGCCGGTGTAACCGTTGATACGACTGACCGTCAGCTTCACTTCGACCTTATCGCCCTTCTTGACGTTGCCGCCATTCTGGACGTTGGCAGCCAGAGTAAAGGGTGCCTTCTTGACAGTGATGACGATCGGAGTCGATGGCGGGAAGACCTGAGGATTCCCGTTGTTCAGCGACTTCGAGTATGTGTCGGCGGCTTTGAGTTCGTTGTCAGCCGCCGTCTTGCGATCGGTCGCGGCTTTCTGAGCGGCGTCCGCTTTGACCTTGGCGTCGTCGGCGACCTTCTTGGCTTCGTTGGCCTTGGTCACTTCCTGAGTCGCCTTGTCGGAGTTGCCTTGCGCAGCAGTGGTCGCATCGGTTGCAGCCTTCACGGCAACGGCTGCTTCCTCGGCTTTCTTCTTCGCGGCGGCGGCGGCTTCGGTCGCTTGCTTGAAGGCAGCATCCGCAGTGGCTGCAGCTTGAGTCGCGTCTTGAGCTTTCTTCGCCAGATCCTGATTGGCAGCGTCCTTGGCTGCTTCTTCCTTGGCCTTGTTAGCGGCTTCAACAGCTTGCTTGTTCTTCGCGTCGGCGTCGGCAGCTACCTTCGCAGCAGCAACAGAGTCCTGGTCGGCTTTTTGAGCGGCAGCCTGAGACTCTTGCAGCTTCTTCTTCGCGGCTTCCAGATCGGCTTGAGCCTTCTTCATCACCTCCGTCATCGCAGCCACTGCCTTGGTCGCGGCGTCGGCATCGGCGGCCGCTTTCTTGGCGGCTTCCATCGCCGTCGTAACACCGGCGGTGGCGGCTTCGACTTCGGCCTTGGCGCGATTCAATCGCACCGGGTTCTTGGCGTACGGCACTTGAGCCGTCGCCTGCACGTACATCGTGTAAGTGCCTTCAGCGACGTTGTTGGGTACGAAGACTCGCAGCAAAGCGGAGTCTTTGCCTTTCTCAATGTTCACATTGGTGACTTGCAGATTCTGCGGCATGCCCTGGAAGGCCAGCGTCACCTGATTGTCGAAACCGTTGCGCTTGGCGAGCTTCACCGGCACAATGATCTGGCGACCGTGATTGGCGACTTCGCGGAAGACTTCAGTCGTGAGCTGAATCGGGGCGGCTTCGTCCATCACCGACAGCATGAAATTCTGAGCGAGCCGAGCATGAGCTGAGTTCTGAGCGGCGCCGTTAAACACGATCGTACCCGATCGTGCTTCGTGAGCGACGTTGCGAGCGGCGGCATCGCGCGCCTGCTTGGCGGCGGCAAGTGTCTGCTGCGCCTTGGCGACTGCGGCGTCTCCTGCCTGCTTGTCGTCTGTTGCTTTCTTGTTGGCGGCGACGGCTTGCTCGTGAGTCTGCACGGCCTTCACTTTGACCGCATCAGACTGCTTGGCCACGTTGGTCAAGTTGTTGAAGTTGTTGGTGGCTTGCTGCTGTTCGTTCTTGGCGGTGGCCAGCGCCTGATTCGCGTCGGCGAGCTTCTTGTCAGCAGCGGCCAGAGCGTCCTTCAGAGCCTGATCGTCTTTCTTCTGATCCAGCGCCTGCTGAGCCTTCGTCTTTTCTTCCGTGCTGGCTTTGACGAGAGCGTCCGCGTCCGTGACCTTCTTATCAACGGCGACCTTGGCGTCTTCCGCCGTTTTTGCTGCCGCAGCGTCGGCGTTGAACTTGTCTTCGGCCTGCTTGCGGGCCGCTTCCGCCTGCTTCAACGGATCAACCGTCTTCTGCAGGGCCATGTCGAGCTTCGGCACTTGAGCGACAGCCGCAACGAGTGCCGCATCGGCGTCGGTTACTGCTTTCACCGCAACGGCAGAATCGATGCGAGCCGTACCCACAATGCGAATGGGTTGTGTGATGGGTTTGGCGTCTTCGGCGGCGGAGAAGATCAGCGTGGCTGCGTTTTGGCCGGGGCCAATGCTGGCTCCCTTGACGGTGACTCCGGCGGGCAAACCGTCGGCTGCAACGTCGATCACTCCGGCGAAGCCGTGCTGACGCAGAGCTGCAACCGTGACGGAAAGATTCTCGCCGCGACGCAGTCCCAAGTCCCACATCTGATAGCCAGCCGCTGCCTGACTACCCGCTGCCGCTGGTTGGAACGGAACAGCCACCAGACGGAACTCGGGGTTCTCATCACGAATGGCAAGGTGATACTGCAGGTTCGCCGCGCCGCGGGCTTCGAAGTAACGGTCTCGCAGGGAGACTCGATAGGTTCCATCCGCCGGGGCGACGAAACGATAAGCGACGTCGTCGCTGTTAGTGTCAAACAGCTTCGCGTCGACGGCATTCACGACGGAGTCGTCCTGAGAAGCCAGCCGCTGCAGGGTCTCTTCGCCCTTCTCGTTTTTGTTGACCTTGTCGATCGCCAGGAACGGATCCGCGAGACTACCCAGTCGTTCGCCGAAGACTTCAAACCACAGCACCTGCTGAGCCTTGGCTTCGAACTCGAAGACATCAATGTCGCTCTTCTGCTGGAACGCGCCGACGATTTCGGTCGGCACCTGAATCTTCTGCGGTGCCTTCTGTTCGTTGTTGGGTTCAGTCTCAGCGACAACTGGCTTCGGAGCGAAACCGATTGAGATCGGATTCGCGGCTCCGGTCGGACCGCGGAAGACGTAGCTCGCGCCGTCCGTGCTGACCTGGCGGTCCTGGCGCGACGAGCTGAAGTCCAGCTTGTCGGGCGTGTTCGGCAGCGCGATCTGCACGGTTAGCTGGTCGAGCTTGTGACCATCGATGACCACATTGGAAGGCTGTCCGCCAGGCAAATTGCGGCCAAAGAGCGTGTAGTTCGCGGTCGATCCCGGCACGCCAACTGGTGGGACGACGTAGTCCACATGCGGGCCGGCATGCACCTTCAGGCGGTAGCTGTAGTCCGCTCCGTTGCCGTAGACGGCGTCGACAACTCGCAGGATGTACTCGCCATCCGCCGGAAAGGTGACGTCCAGAATCGGGTCGACCTTCTTGGCCAGCGAGGAAGCGCGACCCAGCAGTTTGCCTGCTGCGTTGGTGATTCGCAGTTCGCCCTGGAACTTGGAATCGATCGCCAAAGCTTCGCATTCAATTAGCACGCGCTGACCGGCTTTGCCCGTCAGTTTGTAGAGGTCGATATCCGCGCCACCGGCGGACTGACCGTTAACGACCGAGCCGATCTGGATCGGCGTGGCCGTCTCTTTGGTGGCGTTGGGTTCGACTTCCTTAACTTCGGGCAGTTGTCCAATGGAGAAGATACGCGGGTTGCTGGTGCCGTAGAGTCCATGCACGCGGGCTTCATAAGGCCCCGTCGGGACGTCGCCCGCGACGGTCACTGTGAAGACGTTAGTCGCGCCGTCTTTCTTCTTCGCCTGGATGCCCGGATGGCTGAAGAGCATGCCGTCCAGTTCGTCCAGATCCGTGCCGCCGGTCAGAGTGATCTCAACGGCTTCGCCCGCTTTGCCACCTGCCGGGAAGATCGACTGCAAGCGAGTCTGAGGCAGTTGGGCCGAGGCGGTGGCAGTCAGGGAACTCGCGGCGACAGCGCCAATGAACAATCGAACGGCCCAATGGCCAAGCGAGAATCGAGGCATAGAGAAACTCCCGAGGAGGGCACGCGACAGGCAGGCAAGCAGAGATGGTGAGGCAGGCAAAAGCAATCAGCCATGCAGGAAACTGAGGTGAAACGCCGAGATTGAGACGGTCTCTCGCTCGCGTGTTTCATCAGCGTTTCATCCATGGCTGATCAGTGACGCAATGTAAGCCAGGCAGCGTGCTGCGCAGGCAGTGTCCTCTCTTGCTCCGCAACAGAGGACGATTGAAAAGTGAGTTGAGCGGCGCCTGCAGATTTTGTAGGTCGGACAATCCTGTCCGACTGCCGGACAGGATTGTCCGGCCTACTTCTCATTCCAGGCAGCGTGCTCTACTAGTGGTTAAACAGGAACTCCTTGGTATTGATGAGCGCCCACACAATGTCTTCGTAGGCGGTCTTGGGATTCTGTTCGTGCTTGGCGAGGTGAGTGGTTGCAACCTTCAACTCGTCCGCATTGGGTTCGCGGGCATAGACCCAGCGATAGAGTTCACGAATCTTGGCTTCCGGAGTCTTCTCTTTGTCGTTGGACAACAAGGCAGCTCGGCCAGCACCGTTCGAAATCTTGTTCTGGACTTCGGCGCTGTTGAGCAGATGCAGGCTCTGAGCCAGGTTGGCTTCCTGCGAGCGTTCGCATTCGCACGCTGTGTCACCCTGAGGCTGTCCGAAGACCTTCAGGAAGTACGGGCCGACGGACGGATCCGGCAGTTGCACAGCCTTGGTACCAGCGGGCTGGCCGTTGAAGCCTTCACCCGTTGCGGTCACCTGATGGAAGGCGTCGTACAGCACTTCAGCCGTCAGACGCTTCGGGTAGTAGCGGGAGAAGTTCTGCTTGTCCTTGAGGTTGTAATCGTTCGGCAAGGCGCTGAGCTGATAGGTCCTCGACGTGCAGATGGTTCGCACGAGCCACTTCAGGTTGAAGCCGTTGCTGACGAAGTTCTGCGACAGAGCGTTCAGCAGCTCGGGGTTCGACGGTGGGTTCGTTTCACGCATGTCGTCTTCAGGTTCGACAATGCCACGATCGAAGAAGTGCTTCCAGTAACGGTTCACGACGGCCTTGGCGAAGAACGGATTGTCCGGACGCGACAGCCAGTCGGCGAGCTGCACGCGAGGATCGCGGTCAGCGGGAATCTCTAGAGCAGCACTGCCGAGACCGGCCGGCTTCTTGTTCTGCTTGGTCTTGGGATTCAGCGATTGAGCCACCATCTCGTTGTGAAAGATGCGGCGGTCACGCTGCTGAGGCTGAGCACCGGGAATGGTCTTCTGCCCCACCGTGCTGAAGAACGCTGCGAAGCCGTAGTAGTCGTCCTGGCTCCACTTCTCGAACGGATGGTGGTGGCAGCGGGCACACTGAATTCGCAGCCCAAGGAACAACTGAGCGGTGTCTTCCACCTGCTCGTTGATTTCGTTGACTTCGCGGTACCAGACCACCGCCGGATTGATGCTCTGCTCACCGGCCGCCGTCACGACTTCGCGAACGATCTGGTCATACGGCTTGTTCTCGTTGAGGTTATCCCAGATCCAGCGGTAGAAGGTGTAAGTGCCGACGGTGTCGTCAGGCTGGCGCTTCTTGTTTCGCAGGACGAGGTTCCACTTGTTCGCGAAGTAGTCCGCGTAAGGTTCGGAATCCAGCAGCCGGTCGACCAGCTTTTCGCGCTTGTCGGCGGAAGCATCAGCGATGAAGTCGCGGACCTGCTGTTCGGTCGGAATCGTGCCGGTGATGTCGATGTGGACGCGACGCAGGTATGTCGCATCGTCAGCAAGCTCTGACGGCGGAATGCCGAGCAGATGCAGCTTGCTGAAGACGGCCTGGTCGATGAAGTTCGACGGAGCTGGCGTCTTGGAAGTATCGGCACCCAGCGGAATCGTGGCGCGGAAGGTCGAAACCTGACCTTGATAGCGGGCCATGATCGCCACTTCGCCAGACAGATCGAGTGTCTTCACCATACCGCTGGTGGTGGACTCGGCCATTTCGGTGTCGTTGGCTTCGTACAGAGCCATGCGGGTGACGTCTTCCGTCGAACCGTCGCTGTACTTCGCCATCACCGTGATCTGCTGATTCGTGCCACGGTCCATCAGACGCTGCTTCGGCAGACATTCAATGCCCACCACCGCCGGGTCGGAATCAGAACCGTAAGGCATGCCCTGGCTGATCCACTGGGCGATCATGCGGTATTCGTAGCTGCCGACTTCCATACGCTTGCCGCCACCGTGGGGCGACTTGCCGACGGCTTTCATCAGCAGCAGGCTGTCCGCCGGAGCTGATGGGAACAGGCGGCGACCGCGAGTTTCCCGGACGAGGTATTCGTAGTCTTCCTCAGGCACGAAGCCGAGCAGCGAGAGCTTGAAACCGTTCTGGCCGGACGCCTTGCCGTGGCAGCCACCACCGTTGCAGCCGAGCTTCGTGAAGATCGGCACAATCTGGTTGGTGAAGTTGATCGGGTGCGGCGTGGCGACTCCTTCCACATGGACGGGGATCACAATCTCTTTGTCGCCGACCACCGCCTTGACGGTGCAGTCACCATCCTTGATCGGCGTGATCATGCCGTCCTTAGCGACTTCGACGACACCTTCCGGCTGTACCGAATACTTCGCCAGCGGAGTTTGGTCTCGAAGTTGTCCAGAGGAGTAGACCCCCGTAACAACCAATTGCTGACGAGCGTCGCGGCCACGAATGGTGACCTTCCCGCCCGCGAACTCGGGTTCAATCTTCAGCGCATTCAGGACGCCTGGATCGCCCAGTCCCTTGGGTTTGGCCGGCTCTGCCGCGGCGTTGAGGGACAAGAACCCGCAGACCAAGCCTGCGAGCGATAGCGACCATAGCGATTCCATGCGCTTCATCTGGGTAACTCCCAAAGAGGAAGGATGTTTCGGATCACGGCAAAGCTAGAAGCAATCAATAATTGCGGCGAGCAACGACCGTTCTGATTTCAACGATAGCTGACAACTTAAGCAGGCAAGGCGTCAATCAGTGTCTGACGCGTGAATTCGGAGGAGAGGCGGGAACGTGAGGACTTAATGGAAGGCGAACTGAGGTTAGGGGGTGCGGAGACCCGTTGGCAACATATCAGTGACCACTTGATTGTCAAGACGCGCTTCCCGCCAGCCCGACCGAGACCCCCGGGTTGCGCCAGCTTGGTCGGTTGCGTGGAGCCGTTCGTTGTGGCCGGACTCCGACCGAGCCACAACCGCTGACCGAACGTCTCCAGATCCACGCGAGATCTTCTTAGGGAGACCTGCGGTCACACTTTGTGGCTCGGCCGGAGACCGGCCACATCGGGTGCAAGTTACTCAATCGAAGCGTGCCGAGCTGACCACTCCCAGCCTAAGAAGCCGCTGAAGACGCTGGCGACGGAACCGGTCAGTATCCAGCCAACAAGCTCTCCGGGTTCGCCAATCAGCCATCCTCCACACAGGGCCCCGGGCATTCCGCCGAGCCAGAAACCGAGTTCAACAAACCATTGCACGCACAACCATCGATAGACTCGGGCCTGCTGTTGAGGCGCGAGCCTCAGGTGCCACCTCAGCCCCAGTGCGATAAGCAACACACCCAGCCCGAGCAACACGAATCCCATCCAGGTGGCACCCGTTACGTTTGCTATCGCAATACCCATCGCCGTGCTGATAATAAGCACCGGTGCTGCCGCTGCGAAGAGTGGGCCTAGATGTCGCATGCTGATGATCGCTGGAGAGTATATTGGCGAGCTTAATCGGAACGCCGACTGATGTCCGCATAGATCAGGCGGTGGTCGGACAGCGTTCCTGAATCCACGGAGTAGCTGGAGAAACTCCAATTGCGAGGAATGAAAATCCAATCAATGACGATGGTCGGATCTGTTGAGTGGAAAGTGCAGTCATGCTCGTCGGATGGAAACAGCACCGGCCAGCGTTGGAAGAGACGTGAGGCGTCCAGAGTCTCGATCGCGTTATCTCCGTTCGCGTCCTTGGCAGACTCTGGAAATCCGGCTGG
Organism: uncultured Planctomycetaceae bacterium; assembly: GCA_964386705.1. GTDB lineage: Bacteria > Planctomycetota > Planctomycetia > Planctomycetales > Planctomycetaceae > AM-0621. The sequence continues at coordinate 37,027 of CAYLTY010000038.1, read as the reverse complement.
GCTGGAATTCAGGTCACCGGCGATAATCATTGGCCGCGTCTTGTCCTCGGCTAACTTTAAGAGCATTTTCGCGGAGTTTACGCGTACATCTTCCAGGCGGTGCGAGAGATGCACGCCGATGACGCGGACCTGCTTCCCGTTGATACTGATATTACAATTGATACCACGCTTTTTGCCTGCGAGAACCGTCTCCCACCAATACTCTGCAGGTAAGTCGACGACTTCGGCATCGGTTATGGGGTGCTTGGACAGGACCGCATTTCCGAATCGCCAGGTCCATCCCAGGATTCGGAAATCGAGATTGCGTTCTTCAGCGCGAAAAGGATAGCCCGCCAGTTTGGCAAGGGCCTCAGCCTGATTGACGGAGTAGCTCCAGCTCGATTCAAAATCGACTTCGTTCAGGACGACGACATCGGCATCGATCTCGCGCAGAAGTTCGGCAATCTGCTCCAGACGTCGCGAACGCTCCTCAGCCGAACCGCCATCCCAGTTGGATTCGGCGACGCCTCGGCCGTGGGCAATGTTGTAGCTCGCCACTCGCAGCGACCGCGTTGCTGGTGCGGCTCGGTTCTCGACTTCCGCCGGAGAGTAGATGGCCACGCGAGACCAAGGGCTGACGACCCGACTATACACATAAGGCAGCAAGAGCACGGCAAGACACAAGACGAGTATGCGCCGCGCCCACTTCTTCAGAGGACGATGAGTCTTCATGTTCTCACCGTGCTGTGCTTGCATTCGGTTCGTTCAACTCGGAACTCGTGTCGGTTTTCGATTCACCGGGCGCAGCCTAGCATGCCAGCGATTGAGAATCTCGATTGGCACTACTTGTCGAACATCACACCAGATGAGGTAACCAGCATGGCAACTTGGGCTCGTCACGTCGGGACGTTGGCGGTCGCGATGGCGACTGCGTTTTCGGGGATTCCATCGGCTCTGGCCGAGGACAGCATCAAGACCCTGCGGGTTTACATCGGGACGTACACCGGTCCGAAGAGCGAGGGCATCTACCAGTTAGAACTGGATCTCGCGTCCGGAAAGCTCGAAGCCAAAGGCGTGACGAAGGGTGTCAAGAATCCGTCATTCCTCGCGATTCATCCCAATGAGAAGTTTTTGTACTCGGTGGCCGAGATCAGCGACTTCAACGGCAAGCCCGCTGGCGGCATTGCCGCCTTCTCGATCAATCCGCAGAACGGTGAGTTGACGGCGTTGAACTCGGAGTCTTCCGTCGGGGCGGGGCCATGTCATGTGGTTGTGGATCGTTCGGGCAAATGTGTGCTGGCTGCGAACTATGGGGGCGGAAGCGTCTGCTGCCTGCCGATTGGCGAGGATGGCAAGCTCAGCGCAGCGACGTCGTTCATTCAGCACGAGGGTTCGAGTGTCGACAAGGGACGTCAAACCAGCCCGCACGGGCATTCGATCAACGTCGATCGCAACAACAAGTTCGCGGTTGCGGCGGATCTGGGGCTCGACAAGTTGCTGGTTTACAAACTGGATGCAGCGCACGGAAAGCTAGCTGCGAACGATCCGGCATTCACAGCCGTGTCGGGCGGTTCCGGGCCTCGCCACTTCGCGTTTCATCCGAGCGGCAAGTATGCCTACGTGATCAATGAGATGTCTCTGACCGTGACGGCCTTCAACTATGACGAAGCCGCGGGCAAGCTGACCGAGATCCAGACGATCTCCACACTGCCGGACGGCGTGATGAAGCAAGGCAGCACCGCCGAAGTGCAGGTCCATCCCTCAGGCAAGTTCTTGTACGGATCGAACCGCGGCCATGACAGCATTGCCGTGTACGCGATTGACCAGCAGACTGGCAAATTGACTCGAGTTGAGAATGAACCCACTCAAGGCAAGACGCCACGCAACTTCGGCATCGACCCCACCGGCAAGTACCTGCTGGCGGCTAATCAGTCGACGGACAACATCGTGGTCTTCAAGATCAACGCCGAAACGGGAGCACTGGATCCGACGGGGCATTCGATCAATGTGCCTTCGCCGGTGTGCGTGAAGTTTTTGCCGGTGAAGAAGTAGAGATCGCTGCTTAGTGAACTCGGCCGACAGGATTGTCCGCCCTACAGCGGTTGCGAAAGACCTTTAAAGCAGTGGCCGGGAGCTTCGTCTCTTGGTTATTGAAAAATTGCGGGCGCTGGCCCGTCGTAGTTTCTCTTCTGGGAAGGACGATTAGATATGAAACTGACGCTTCGATTTGTTGCAGCGATTGCTCTCGCGCTGGGCATGCAGTCTGCTGCTCAGGCCGATGTGAAGCTGCCGAACGTGCTGGGCAGCCACATGGTCCTGCAACGTGACACCGAACTGACCTTCTGGGGTTGGGCGGACGCGGGTGAAGAAGTTTCGGTCACGATTGGTGATTCAAGTGCCAAAGGCAAAGCCAACGACCAGGGCAAGTGGACCGCCAAGCTGCCAGCCATGAAGGCTGGCGGTCCGCACACGATCACCGTGGCCGGCAAGAACAAGATTGAGCTGACCGACGTACTGGTCGGAGAAGTCTGGGTCGGCTCGGGCCAGTCTAACATGGAGTGGCCGGTGACGGCTTCCGATAATCCTCAAGCTGAAGTCGCGGCTGCAAAGTTCCCGAAGATTCGGCTCTTCAATGTGGCTCCAAAGAAGACGGCCAAGATCGTTCCGCAGAACGATGTGGATCCAGCGGTGGTATGGACTGATTGTTCGCCGCAGACCGTAGGCAACTTTTCGGCCGTGGCTTACTTCTTTGGTCGTTACATTCATCAGGAACTGGATGTACCGGTCGGTCTGATTAATACTTCATGGGGCGGCACCCGCATTGAGCCGTGGACTCCTCCAGAGGGTTTCGCGGCGATTGATGACGTTGCCATTAAGCCGATCGGCGCGATGGCTGAGAAGCAGCAGGCTGACCTCCTTGCGGCGGTGGCCAAAGCGAAGGCGGAAGGCAAGCCAGAACCATCAGTGAATGGCAACGCCGGAGCGCCAACGCATCTCTACAATGCGAACGTGTATCCGATTGTGCCGTTCGCCATCCGTGGAGCGCTGTGGTACCAGGGCGAATCGAATCTCGGCGAAGGCATGCTCTACGCCAAGAAGATGCAAGCTTTGATCGCTGGTTGGCGCAAGGTCTGGGGGCAGGGCGATTTCCCGTTCTACTTCGTGCAACTGGCGCCTTACACCTACGGAGGAAACACGCCCAGGTTGCCGGAGATCTGGGAAGCTCAAACCAGCATTCTGTCATCGGTGAAGAACACCGGTATGGCCGTGACGACGGACATCTCGAACATCAAGGACATTCATCCGCGCAACAAGCAAGACGTCGGCAAGCGTCTGGCGTTGTGGGCGCTGGCGAAGGTCTACGGCAAGAACGACCTGCTGTACTCGGGACCGCTCTACAAAGGCATGAAGGTTGAAGGCTCCAAGATCCGCATTGAGTTCGAGCACGGTGCGGGTTTGAAGTCGCGCGATGACAAGCCTCTGAACTGGTTCCAGATTGCTGGCGAGTCGGGCGAGTATGTCGACGCGACAGCTGTCATTGATGGCGAGACCGTTGTGGTGTCGAGCGACAAGGTTGAGAAGCCCGCCGCCGTTCGCTTTGGATGGAGTGAGATTGCCGAACCGAATCTGGTCAACAAGGCCGGACTGCCGGTATCTCCGTTCCGCACGAAGAAGTAGCGCGAGTTGCTGACTCGTGCTGCGGCATCGAGTTCAGAAGTTCGTAAGGCGTTCGTTATGGCGAAGCCTCGCCCGCTCCATCGCTGAGTGGGCGGGGCTCTGTCGTTATGTCTTTCGTCTCGCCGTTGGATGGAATATTGCTGACATCGAGCGTTGGCATCGGAGGAGCTTCCGACTTCCGTTGCCGCTGGTATTGAGCGAACAATTCCGCCGCGAGTCCTCCGCCGCGCGACTGCGTCATCTGCTGGATCAGCAGTTCGTCCAACTGCGACTGAAAGATCTTCTCGGTCTGACCGCCGTTGAGATACGCGTTCTTGCCGGTGCCCGCTCGCATGGCCTTGAAGAGCTGGCGATAGAATGTGTCACCGACGAATTCGGTAAACTTCTGCTTGAGCGCCTCTTCCTTGGGATCGAGTTTTGAGGCCGGGCTGATCGGGATGTTCGACGAGACGTTGGACTTGATCGCGTCGGTCATGATTCGCTCCTTCGATTCACTGTGCTCACGATTTTGAGCGTAGAATGCTGGCGGCATAGCAGTTTGTGGCGAACAGGTCAGCGCGATTTTGTGCTCGTTCGAGTGCTCGCTGCGCAGGACTTTTGCAGATAGCCACAACATGCAGTGGTTTGAGAGAGACTCACCACAATATCGAAGAATTTCTTTACAGACTGTTTCACCTGGCTACTATCCCGCCGCGTTGAAGGTCAGGGAGTTGCTAATGGATGTTAGCAAGACTTTCAGCGGTACTTTTCAGCTCGATCCGTGAGCGATACTCGCCGGGTTCAGAGCATTCGAAACCGAAGGATTGGTTTCTCGAGACTGTCAGGGAGGGCGCATTCATCGCGGCTTTTGGTGCGGTGAATTGAACTCATTCCTGTCGGCTTGCAGACGCCGATGATTCATGCGAATGCAATGTTGCGGCAGCTCATTGGATCGACCGTTCGCCAACGGTGGCTAATTCCAAGGAAGGGAAACGCATGGCAAAGTCTCAGATGACCAAGAAGCCCATCATCGGAATCAACGGCGACTACCGCCCAGCTCGTCAGGAAGCTGGAGCACTGAGCTGGTTCAACTCAGGCTACTACGATTGCGTGATGAACGCCAAGATCGAAACCGCTGGCAACAACAAGGCTCGACCCTGCCCCGGTGGTATCCCGATGCTGATTCCGCCGCTGAACGATGATGCTGACATCGAAGCGGTGCTGGGCATGGTTGATGGCCTGGTGCTGGGCGGTTGCCATCTGGACTTGGACATCGAACGCATGGGTCATGACCCGCACCCAGCCGCTCGTTACATGCCCGATCGTCGCGAGAACTTTGATCGCAAGCTCTGCAAGGCGGCTGTTGACCGCAAGATTCCGATTCTGGCCATTGGCTCGGGCATGCAACTGCTCAACGTAATGTGCGGCGGCACGATCCATCGCCATATCCCGGAAGACATTCAGAAACCACTGCAGCACCGCGATCCGGTCGAAGTGAACCTGCGGCACATCATCGAAATCGAAGAAGGCACGTTGATGTTCGACATCTACGGACCGGGCGAAATTCGCGTGAACAGCCAGCATCACATGGCTGTGGATCAGGTTGCCAAGCCGTTCCGTGTAGCGGCTCGCTGCCCGGACGGAGTTGTCGAAGCGTTCGAATCCATCGACGAAGACTGGTTCTGTGTCGGCGTGCAGTGGCACCCGGAAGCGAACACGGCGTCACGTCTCGACATGCAGGTCTTTGAGGCGTTTGTACAAGCCTGCGAAGATAAGCGTCGCGGGATGCGGTTTGTACTGCCGTTCCCGAAGTCGGCGTCCCAACAGCGGGCAGCCGCTTAGTTCTCTAAATTTCCCATTTATCCTTGGAGGACCGCCCAGCAAACGTTTAACTCACCGCGTAACGAGCACGTTGTTTGTTCCCCCTATCTTGAAACAAGGAACCTCGAGATGCTACGTGGACTCATTGCGTTGTTGGCGGGTTTCGCGCTGTTGGGCGGCGCGGCAGAAGCAAAAGACAACTGCTGCAAGCCGATCAAGTACAAGAAGGTGAAGTACAGCAGCTGTTGTCAGCAGCAGTACATTCAGCCGGTTTGCCATCAAGTGGCGACCTGCCAGCCGACTTGTCAGACGAGCTGCCAGCCAGCTTGCCAGGTTGCTCCAGGTGCCGCAGGTGCTCATCCGCAGGCGGTTCAGGAGTTGCCACCACCACCGCAGGAAGGTGCGGCACCCGCTCCAGCGCCTGCTGCTCCCAAGGCTCCACCGCCACCAGCAGGTGAGGCGGCCAAGTAGGCTTAGCGCCTTAGGGCTCTTGATGATCCGGCCGTGTCGAGTGTCAGCATTCGCACGGCCGGTTCAATCCAGCCGCTTTCCCAGACATGCTTGCGTTGCGGACCATCCACGTAGAGATGCGGCACCTGCAACGCCAATAGCTGCTGCTCGAAGTTTTCATGCTCCGCGCGAAAGTTGCCGAAGCCAATGTGCATCAGTCGTGGTGTGCCTTTCAGTTCCTCGGCACGGCTCTTGATGAGTTCCGTCAATTGATAGCAGCGAAAGTTTTCCGCCGGGCCGAAGATCGGTCCCGATCCGTATTTGCCGGGCTCACTGAGCGCCAGCGGTGCGTCCCAGGCGATTGCTTTTCCGAAAACGGTCGGGTTTCTGAGCAACAGTGAGAAAGCTCCCCAGCCGGATTTACTGAAACCCAGCAGCAGTCGATCTTCGCAGCGACCTGTCGTCGGGTATTGAGCATCCACCAGCGGAACCACATCGCGGAGCAAGTAGCTCTCCTGCTGGATGGTTTTGTCAGAGGGGTGATCCGCGTACCACGGCAGATGGCTGAAAGTCGGAGCGACGCAGATCAATCTGTGTTTGCTGTGCAGGCCGAGCCGCTGGATTTCCGCCAACCCATCGCCAAACCGGTGCTCACGACCAGCTTCTACGGGCAGGACATAGAGCACTCGCAGCTTATCCGTCGCGCTGATGCTCTCAGGCACCAGCACTCGCACCTGCGTCTCGCCCGCCTGACGGGGGGACTTGAGGCGATGCACAATTTCGCCGTTCACCTGTTTCTCACCGGGTGTCGCTGACAGATCGCCCGCGCTCGTCGACAGCGAAGCAAGCCCCATAACCGCAGCAAGTAACAGCTTGAGGGGCAAGAAATTCCGACGAATTAGCATGAAAGTCAGCTCTCTCACATTCGCGAGTCTTTTACTGCGGCCGTCAGAGGCACAGCCCGTTACTGGCCTGATCCACGTTGGATTCAGACCATAGGCTGCGCAAGGTCTTCGGGGAACCGTAATACTTCTGAGCCGCGAGTTGATGGCCACGCGGAGTGACAGACGCACGAGGGCACGGCTTCGTTTCGACAAACAGGGGCGATCGGACTCGATGTCAGGAAAAACCTGATCCGCCGACTACATCCGCTGCAATTCTGCGGTCAGAACGAGTTCCTCATCGTCCACGACGACAGGAATCGATGTCAGCTTGCCGCGCTGAGCCCAGAACTTCGGAATGGCGTGCAGGCACGCAACCATCCATCTGAGTTCATCCAAATCGACAGGCCGAGGCCCCTCTTCGCCGTTGATGGCGATGACGCCCGGCCACGCTTCGTCAGCCGCGACGGGCCAGCCGAACTGCTCGGCCGCTGCAACGTCCGCCGGTGAGACCACGAACTTCTCATCCAAATTGAGCGACAGTCCCCGCAATTCGCCGCTGCGGTCTTCGCCTTGATCACCGCTCAGCAGCGACCGCACGACTTCCTCGTCTTTGAGCAGCATCATGCCGAGTCCGGTGCCACGCTGGCCCATGACCAGACAGAACCAGGGCTCGTCCGTCAGTTCCGGGCACGACAGCCTCACGACTTCGTCAGGACTGACCCGAGCCCACGTGCCATCCCGATAGAACAGCACGGTGCCTTCATAGAGTTGCTCAACAAGGTCCAGGCTGATGCCCTCAATTTCGGTCAGGCCGGGCTGTACTTCGCCCATCATCTTGTGAGTGATGGACTCGCAGATGGCGTCGTAGGTCGGCAGATCGCCTGTTTCGATGTCGATGCCAGCGGTTCGCAGCCATGCGGCAATCATCATGCGGTTGTCCGCTGTGCGCACTCGGATCAATCCCGGACGCAATGGCTCGCCCAGCATCGGTCGCAGGATCGCCGAACGCAACGTGAGGACCAGATCATCGATTTCGGGCTCGTGCTGAGTGACGTGCGTCGCGATGACTTCTTCGCGATCAGGGTTCACGATCGTGATGGTCCAGGGCTGGATCGGGGCTCCCGCATCATCCTCAGTCCAGATGCCGAACTGAGCCCAGTCCATCTCCCAGACGACTTCGGCAGCGAGTTCGATGTCCGCTATCGGCGTGTCCGGCAGTGGCTCCAGTTCACGGTTGAAGCTGGTATTGATCTCATCCGCCCGTTCGGAGAGCTGAACTTTAATGCCCAGGGGCTTAAGCAGGTCGGTTACACCTTCCACCAGTTCGCCGCTGGTCAATTCGATGAGTCCCGGGCGACGTGGCTGGCCGTCCGCCGGTTCCTGCATGATCTTGAAGAGGTCCGCGACGACGTCCATGAAATCGGGCTCCTGGCCGAATGAGGACATGCCCATCGGCTCGCCCGCTTCGACGTTAGCCACCATCATGCCCCACATGGCCTGACTGCCGAGTGCCCGCACATCCGCCAGCCAGGTTTCGTCGGTTTCCTGCGGCAGCTTCTTGACCTTGGACTTCGATTGCCGAATGACATCGCGCGGGTCTTCGCGTTCCTCAACGGGTTCGTCGAAGAGCGTCTCATCTGCTTTACGGAGCCGCGCGGCATTGGCTTTCAGCCACGTGATCGCTCCCGGAGTTCCGCGCCACGCCGGCAGAATCGAACGCGCGAACGAGCGGGCCGCCAATTCGTCATCTTCATCGTCGCCGTAGTATTCCTCGTCGTCCTGTTCGATCGGATTCGCCTGGCCGATCAGGTATTTCACGGCTTCCGGGCCTGTTGTGATGGCTTCTTCGATCAGGTCTTTGGAGTATTCGCTTTCACCTTCCCGGTGAAAGGCGGCCAGGGCCTGCATGTAGAGCATCTCAACGGCAATGTCGTCGGCATGCTCGGCGAGTAATTTTTCGAGCTCATTCCAGCGGCGCAGGCTGGCCAGACGCTGCATCAGTTGAAAGCGATATCCAGCCCCGTCGTCGGGATCGTGCTGCAGAATGTCGCGAAACTGCTGCAACATCTCGTCGGTACGCCCGAGTTCCTCCAGCACGGTGCCGCGCAGCCGCAGTGTCTGCAGATAGCGGTCAGCGTCGGGCTCGTTCCAGTCGAGGTCGGCCAATTGGCAACCGAACATGCGTTGTTGCAAGTCGATGACGGTATCGATCAAGCGGAGCGACTCTTCGGAGGACTCAACGACTTCTGCCAGTTTGAGGTGTGCGCCGATGTGATCCGGGCAGACCTCCAGAGCCTTGCGATATTCCTGCACCTGCAACGCTTCCGGGAGATTTTCCGCCTCGGCCACGATGCGATCTGCCTGCTTCCGTGCTTGAGCTGCGGATGGCTTCACAGATTTAGAGGTCGCCTTCTTGGCCGCTGATTTTTTGCCCGCACTCTTGCGCTTAGCCATTCGCATTCCCGGCCCGACATCTGACCCGATCGTCTGAGCACGACCGGCGTTTGATGTTCACGCCCCAGATTCTATGTTCATATCCCGAAAGTCGAGCAGCATAGCCGATCTGGCTAACTTTACGTCACTTCGCGGCCGATTGAGTGGATCCGGGGCCCAAATAAGGCTGGGTCCATGCCGTTTCGAAGTCGCCTGATTCTGAGGGATTGGGATGCGGTCGTGTCGATGTGATACGAGCGCGAACGTAAATCTCGTCACCTTTGAATCGATAGGTCGCTCGATTGCCATCAACCTTAGCCAGCACCGCACCCACGTCACCACTGTAGCGCTCAGTGGACCGAACCGGTTTACCGTCCTTGTTGACAATGGGTCGATGGCGCGCGTCGAATCCGCGGCGTGTTCCGACGAACTCAATGACATATTTCACGGATTTGTCCGATTCAACCTCGACCCGCATCTCGGTGGAGCCCGTATTGATCTGCTTCAGCCGCACGCCCGTCGAAGCGTAGAACTGCCCCTTTTCCATCGATGCGATCAGCTTATCGGGGCTCAACTCGTCTGCCAGTACGACGACCCAACCTCGGCCCGGCTCGGCGGCGGGGCTGACCGTGTTGTGGTAGTCGTGGCAGTCATCAGTGGCGAGCCCAAATAGGAGCGGTAACTGATACTCAGTGGCCCTCCACGTGTTTGCAATATCCCAAATGCGTTCGGTTGATGCGTTTATCTTCGTCCCTGAGTTCTTTACGAACGGGTGGCCGTTGTAGAGTTCGAAGAGATTCGTTCCCCGCAGCTGCATCAGGTCTTCGGCCGTAATGGCTTGACCAAAGTTGGGATGATTGACGTGCACCAGCATGGGTCGGCCGCCGCGCTTGCGTAAGGCGTTAAAGGCATCCACGTTGTTTTGCAGGATCTCGGCAACGCTTTCACCCGAGCGAGGCGGAAACATCTCGGTCAGGTTCATGGCATTCAGGTGCACCGGGATCTTGCCGAGGGACGAAGTGATTTCCTGTCCCTGCAGCACCAGGAACTCGCCCGGTCGGTTCAGACGCTCGCCGACTTCCGACAGCTTTTTCAGACGGACTTCCTCGCGGTTGTTGCGGTGACGGGTTTCAATCCAGCCCTCCGGTGAATTCTTCACGAGTTTTTCAAACGCGATCCGTCCGCCCTTGCTCTTTTCGATGTCGATCCAGCGTTCTCTGTTGGCAACGACATCGTGGTCGGTGAAGACCACGAACTGGTACTTGCGCTCCTGATACCAGGCTGCGACCTGTTCGGGGTAGTCGTCGCCATCACTCCAGAGTGAGTGAGTGTGCATGTTGCCCCGGTACCATTTCAGCTTGCCAGCAGCCTTCAATTCTTCGCCGCTGGCTGTTGGCGCGCCGGTACCCAGCCCGAAAGTCAGTGCCATGACGACGCAGACTGTGGAGATGAGGCAGAGCACGGAACGCGGCACAGGCATAGAGACTCTCAGCACGTGGCTATTTTTCAGCACCTTAGGTGAAACTGCCGGGGGCAGTCGATTCAAACAATCGTGATGATTGGTGCAGCCCCGCGTTCTCGTGACTGCTGCTTTCCCTAGGGGGTGGTCGCTCCTCTATCATGCGACCAGCTCTACGGTACGTTCTGTTTTCTCTTGTTGCTCTTTTTACCGATCGACGTACCAAGAGTCCTTGATTCGTTTCGTTCTCCAGCCGAGGTTTCGCCTGATGTCTCGCATTCTTTGCTGTTTGCTTAGTTTCAGCCTGATCGGCCTGTGGGGCTGTTCGAACAACAACACGCCGACGACACCCGAATCGAGCGTCAGCACCCCGGATCTGACATCCTCTACAGAGAAGAAGCCCGACGAAGACTCGGCCAGCAAGGAACCGAAGCTCGATACCAAAAAGCTCAAGCAGGAGCTCGCCGTTCCCGTCCGCAAGACCATCAACGGGCGCTGGCTGATTTCGGCATTCCAGGTGGTTCCTCCGCAGCAACCGAACACGCCCCCGCAGTTCGGTGAGGTTTCCGATTCGATCATCGACATTTCTCTGGATGAGCAGAACCCATCCGACACCACGGCGACCATTGTGACGTCGCGCGGCGACGTAACCGATCGTGAACTGCGGATTACGAGTGCAACTCCGGATTCCGTCGCTATGGAGTTCATCGATACCAAGAACGACAAGGTCGTCGTCAAGTACGAAGGCAAGCTGGTTCAGAGCCGTGTTATCGGGTCCATGCTGCTGATGGATAAGGACATTGTTCCGGTGCGTCTCGTGCCGACTGAGGAACGCACGTTCGCTCGCATCCCCCAGTTTGCACCGCTGGAGGAGCAGTCAGCCTTGATGGAGCTGTCTCGGTCTGCTGTGCCTGAGGAGGATGTTGGCGACTTTGCGAAGCAGCACGCTTACAGCCCGATTACGCGTGTGGTCTACATGCAGTTGATTCAGATGTTCGCGGCTCGCAAAGGGCAGGAAGAAGAAGCGGCCAAGCTGGTCGAGGCTTTCCTGAAGTCGCAGGAACCGTGGGGTAAGCGGCTGCATGACCGGTCACTTCTCGATGTGTGCTCGATCATGGTGATGACTGGGCACGACGCCTCCACGACGGAAGAACGCATCGCGCTGACGAAGAAGCTGATCGCGGACACAGAGGTTGCGAAGATCGGCGGCATCAAGATGTTGGAGGGTTTGGAACAGTCGCTGCGGATGCGGAGGGCGATCGAGGGGCTGGCTGGCTCCACGCCTGAAGCCCGCGAGAAAGGCCGGGAATTGGCCCAGACGTTGCTGAAGGAACTGCCGTTTCATCCCATTCTGACTTGGAAGCTGGCGGACGAAGCTCGCGATGCGAAGCGAATTGATGACGCCTTGAGACTCTATGGCGAACTCTCCGTGTTGCCGGGTCAGGAAGACATTCTGCGTCAGGCCTGGGCGAACGATCCGGTGAAGCATGTGTTGCCGACGGAACGAGTAGCTCAACTGTGGAAAGAAAAGCACGGCAAGGCCGACGGCGTCGATCAGTTTCTGGAGAAGATCTACAACGATGCTATGGCGGCACTGGTGAGTGAACCCGTCAAAGAGCGCGCGAAACCGGAAGCCAACAAGGTGGTGTTGATCGAGCTGTTTACCGGGGCTCGTTGTCCGCAATGCGTTTCGGCCGACCTGGCTGCTTCGACACTGTCACGCATCTATCCACAAAGCATGGTGGTGACACTGCGATATCATCAGCACATTCCCGGTGCGGATCCGATGTCGAACGAAGATTCCGAAAGCCGCTTCTTCAACTACTACCGCCGGTCGTCAACTCCAACAGGATCTTTCAACGGAAAAGAACTGCTGGCCATCGGCGGTCCACTGCCACGCGTCACGGAAGTGCTGGCCGACCTGAAGAAGAACACTGCGGAAGAACTCGAGAAATCCAGTAGCACCAGGATTGAGCTGACGGCGACTCGCGAAGGTGACTCTGTCAGCATCAATTGCAAGGCCACTGGCGAAGGGTTGGGTGAGGGACGCAAACGCTTGCGCGTGGTGCTGGCTGAGACACGCGTGGACTTCAAGGCTCCGAACGGCATTCGTCATCACGACATGGTCGTCCGCAAGGTCGTGACCGGCGACAAGGGTATCGCTGCGAAAGAGGGGGAGATCGTTTACGAAGGCAAAGTTGACGTCGCCAAATTGAAAGCCGATTTGCTGGATTACCTCAACAAGTACGAGAAGAACCAGAGCGTGATCGTGGGCAGCAAGCCGCTGGATCTGAAGGCACTGACTGTGGTGGCTTTTGTTCAAGATGACGAAAACAAGGAAGTTCTGCAGACGATCGCCGTGCCGGTTCAGTAGCCGTGCGGTTCAGTGGCTGGAAGGCTTCGCTTCCCGTTCGTGCAGAAAGGATTCACCGTGCCGAATAACCCGATTCCAGTTCCTCAGGCCGAATGTGGAAAGGGGCTTCCGCTCCTGTTCATCGCCGGACCGTGTGTGATTGAAAGCGAAGAACTGGTGCTGGAGGTCTCGAAGCGGTTGGCGGATTACGCCGAGCGGCTCAACGTGCGGGTTGTGTTCAAGTCGAGCTTCGATAAGGCCAACCGCACAAGCTATTCCAGCTTTCGAGGCCCCGGACTGGAACGCGGTCTGGAGATCCTCGCGAAGGTTCGCGACGTCACCGGTCTGCCGGTTACGACGGACATTCATGAAATCGGTCATGCCGCGCCTGCGGCTGCGGTCTGCAAGATCGTGCAGATTCCGGCGTTCCTGGCGCGACAGACGGACCTGGTGCATGCGGCTGCGGTCGAGACCGCCAAACACGGCGGTATTGTGAATGTGAAGAAGCCGCAGTTCGTCGCGCCGGAAGATACGGGGCACATCGTCAAGAAGTGCGAAGAGGCCGGTAATCCGAATGTGTTGTTGACTGAGCGTGGTGCGACGTTCGGCTACGGGCGGCTGGTGAATGACTTTCGTTGCGTACCCATCATGCAGTCGTTCGGCGTGCCGGTGTGCTTCGATTCGACTCACAGCGTGCAGACCCCTGGCGGAAAGACGACGGGCGGTCAGCGTGACATGATCCCGACTCTGGCACGTGCGGCGGTGGCGGCGGGTGTTGATGCGGTGTTCATGGAAACTCATCCTTGTCCCGATAAAGCCCTGAGCGACGGACCAAATCAGTGGCCGCTGGACCAGGTGCCACGACTTTGGGAACAACTGGTTAAGTTGAGGTCTCTGTTTCTGGAAATGACAGCGGACGAGCGATAGTAAGCAGGCGGGCGTCTTTGAGTTCTGAAGTTGCGGTGTCGGCGTCGCCTCCGATTCCCGGCTGGGCCAAGCTACGTGCAGGCATCTCAATCTTATGTCAAGCAATTCCGATTCGTTCCTTCCTGATAGTCAACTGCCGCGACTGGCTCTTTTCGTCGGCTGCGCCTTGCTATTCGGTGCGCTGTTCGTCGTTGGCTGTAATGGTTCCAAACCAGAACAGGAAGCAGCCAAGCCTCAAGCACGGGCGGCAGTCGAAGTGACACTCGATGGTCCACTGGCATCGCTGCAGCCCGACGAATTCGAACTGAACGTGCCGCGCGACCTGCCCTCTCGCGAACTCAATTCGTGGGCGGAAGTCATGATGACCGATCCCGCTCAAGCAGGTGTGTCCGACGAAGAACTGACCGCCGCGTTGAAGTCGGTGCTCAGCGAAGAAGAGATCCAACGGGTGCTCTTTCGCCAGTTCATCGAACGCGATTCGGTTTACCTGCGCGATGTGTACTGGGCGCGCACAACGACAGAATTGGTGGCCAGGTCCAGCAAGGATAAGAGCGAAACCGAACGCATTGTCGAACTGTTCTACTACGTGACCGACAACCTGCCGATCGTGCCTTCAACGTCTGATGAGGCGCTGCCGCTGGGTCCGTTTGAATCGCTGTTGGTTGGCCGCGGGTCAGCTGAAGTGCGCGCGTGGACCTTCGCGCTGCTGATGAAGCAGTTGCGAATTCAGACAGTGGTTGTTGAGACCGAAGCGAAGCCCGAGTCGACAGGTTTCAAGCCGCTGCTGGTGGGAGTGCTCAGCAACGGTGAGTTCCTGCTGTTCGATGCGGCGATGGGCTTGCCGATCCCGGCTCCAAGCGACGACGGCTCAACACCGCGCGTGATGCAACCAGCGACCCTAAAGCAAGTGCAGGCCGATGATGGTTTGTTGAGGAAGCTCGATGCCGATGAGAACGAGCCTTATCCGTTGAAATCTGAGCAACTGAAAACCGCCAAGCTGCGTCTGATCGGTGAGACCGGCATGTGGGCTCGCCGCATGGAAGGTCTGCAGGCAGGTCTGGCGAGCGTCAAGCCGGCGGTCGCCTTTGAGCCTCTGGTGACTGTTGAGTCTTACGATGGTGTGCTCAACGAAGTTCAGGGTGCAGCGAAGGACATCGTCCCGGCCGAGTCCGTCACGATCTGGCCGTATGCGGAAGCTCAGCGTGAAGCTCGCGAGCACCTGACTGAGAAGCAGATTCTGACTTACAAACAGCTGCGTGCGTTGCTGGTGGCTCCGCGTCCGCTGTCGATTTTCATAGATGAAAAGAAGCCCGAAGCGGAACAGGTTCCGGAGCTGGTGTTTGGCAACGGCTGGAACTACCTGCTGCAGGCGCGAGCTCATCAGTTGCTCGGTCGCCACGGCGATGCCATTCCGCTGTACCTCAAGCTGCAAGGGTGGCGCCGTATTCCGCCAACTCCAAAAGGAGCACTGCCGATTACTCCGCAGTCCGAGCCAATTGTCCTCAAGCTCATCAGTGAGCATGCTCCTGAGATGCTGGTCTTTCAGGAGCAAGCGGGTGCGACAGCTTTGTTCTGGCGAGCCAGCACGCAGCTCGGCCGCGACGAGTACCAATTGGCTGCATCGGACTTCGAAGCCTATGTGACGACCGTTGCAGACGGCGCATTCGCGCGACCGGCTCGCTATCTGGCGGGCGTGGCATCGGCGCTGAACGGCAAGCAGTCACGCGGAGCGGGCTTCTTGCGGCGCATTGCGAAGGACGATCCGCAATACTTCGCCGCGAAGTTCTACATTCGCCGTTGGAAAGAAAAAGAATAAGTCCGACGCGTGATCTTCCGCGTCGTTAAGACGATGATCGCGGTTTCGGCGGTCTGAGTCAGGCTGCCGGCACAAGCGGCTCTTGGTCGAACTGATGTTCGACGAGCGGCGTTATCGCCTGGAGGAGTGACCAAGGAGTGGCAAAACGTAAGCAACCGGACCTGGTGGATGCCGTTGAGGCGGAAACGCAGGTCATCGGCGAATGGCTGAGCAGCCATTTGCATCGTCGACAGCCATCGCTGTTCGAACGGCGCTGGTGGGACGATCAACTGCTGTCGTGGGCGATGGCGGACGACGCAGTCAAAGTGCAGATGTTCCGCTTCGTCGATGTGCTTCCGATGCTGAAAACGCACGAGCAGATCACGAAGCACTTGCAGGAATACTTCGAAGAGGTCAATTCGCACCTGCCCGGTGCCGCGCGGCTGGCGATGGAGCACTCCGGGCCGAACACAGTGCTGGGCCGGGCTTTGGCCTACAGCGCGCGAACCAACGCGCGGCGCATGGCCAATCGCTTCATTGCGGGTGAGACCGCTGAAGAGGTCCTGCGCACGGTGACTCGTCTGCGCAAACAGGGCTTTGGCTGCACGCTCGACCTGCTGGGTGAAGCGGTCGTCAGCGAGCCGGAAGCGATCGCCTACAAGACCGCGTACATGGACCTCATCACGCAGTTGGCCGAGACCGTCAACAGTTGGTCTGAGGATCCGTTGATCGACCGTGATGAGAACGGACCGATTCCGCGCGTGAATGTGTCGCTGAAGTTGTCAGCGCTCTTCAGCCAGTTTCGTCCGATCGATCCGGCGGGTACCGCGAAGGTCGTCAAGACGCGGCTTAGAGACATCTTTCGGCGTGCTCAGAAGCACATGGCTTATGTGCACGTCGATATGGAGCAATTCGCGTACAAAGACCTGACGCTGCAGATCTTCAAAGAGATCCTGATGGACGATGAGTTTCGCAACTGGCGAGACGTCGGCATCGTCATTCAGGCGTATCTGCCGGACTCAGAGAAAGACCTGTTGCAACTGCGTGAGTGGGTGGAAGCACGCGGTACGCCGATCACGGTGCGACTCGTGAAGGGTGCGTACTGGGATTACGAACGCGTCATCGCCGAACAGCGTGGCTGGCCCGTGCCGGTCTTCCAACAGAAATGGCAGTCGGACGACAACTTCGAGCGACTCGCCAAATTCCTGATGGAACATCACCAATGGCTGCGTCCGGCGTTCGGCAGTCACAACCTGCGAAGTCTGGCCAACGCGATTGCCTGGGGCCGTAAGTTCAACGTGCCGACCGGGGCCTATGAGATCCAGATGCTCTATGGCATGGCGCCCGAGCAGGCTCAACTTTTCCGTGAGCTGGGGCACCGCGTCCGCATCTATACGCCGTTTGGCGAAGTTATGTCCGGCATGGCGTATCTCGTCCGCCGGCTGTTGGAAAATACATCAAATGATTCGTTCCTGCGGCATGCACTGGCCGAGGACATTTCGTTGGAGAAGCTCATGGCGAAGCCATCAACTGTGGGAGCTACCTTGCCGCCGCCTCAAGCCCCGCAACCGCTCCCATTCGTGAACGAACCCTTGTCCGACTTCAGCCAAGCTGACGTCCGCGAAGCGATGGAAGCGGCAATTCATTCGGTGAGTGGCCAGCTTGGTCGCGAGTACTCGATGGTGATCGAAGGCCGCAATCACTCGTCGCGCAATCAGATGATGTCGTTCAATCCGTCACGCAAGAATCAGGTCATCGGCAAGATTTCGATGGCTTCAGCGGCGGACGTGGATCTCGCGATCAGCAGCGCGAAACGGATCTTGCGGATCTGGAGCAAGGTCGCGATCGATCAGCGCATTGAGATCATCGATTCCATCACCGCCATGCTACGCGAACGACGCCTGGAGCTAGCTGCCTGGGAAGTTTTTGAATGCGGTAAGCCCTGGGCCGAGGCTGATGCGGATATTGCCGAAGCAATCGACTTCTGCCGTTACTACGCACAGCAGGCGAAGGAACTGATGACGCCGCGCGAGGTGGACATTGCAGGCGAAGAGAACACGTACTTCTTCAAGCCGCGCGGGATGGCCGCCATCATCGCGCCGTGGAACTTTCCGCTGGCGATTCTCTGCGGCATGACGATCGCCGCTCTGGCGACCGGCAACCTGGTCATCATCAAGCCCTCGGAAGAATCGACAGTGGTGGCTGCGAAGTTCATGCAGATCC
This sequence comes from uncultured Planctomycetaceae bacterium, assembly GCA_964386705.1. Taxonomy (GTDB): domain Bacteria; phylum Planctomycetota; class Planctomycetia; order Planctomycetales; family Planctomycetaceae; genus AM-0621. The sequence goes on along the minus strand of CAYLTY010000038.1, from coordinate 19,046 downwards.
TGCGTGAGTGCGGCTTGCCTGAAGGCGTTGTCAGCTTCCTGCCGGGACCTGGTGATGTTGTTGGCGCCGCGCTGGTCGCTCATCCCGGAGTGGATGTCATCGCCTTCACCGGTTCGCGAGACGTGGGCCTGGAGATCAATCGCATCGCGTCCGAGACCGATCCGCGCCAGACGGGCGTGAAGAAGGTCATCGCCGAGATGGGCGGTAAGAACGCGATCATCGTTGATGATGATGCGGATCTGGACGAAGCCGTGCAGGGCGTGGTGCAGAGCGCGCTGGGGTATTCGGGTCAGAAGTGCTCGGCCTGTTCTCGCGTGCTGGTGATGAAGAGCATCTATCAGAACTTCTCGAAGCGCCTGCTGGCCGCAATTCGCAGTCTGAAGATCGGACCGGCCGATGCGCCCGGTACAACGGTTGGCCCGCTGATCAGCGAAGAAGCCGTCGAACGTATGAAGCGCTACATCGAGATCGGCAAGGCTGAAGCGCGGCTGGTGCTCGAATGCCCGCTGGAACCGGAACTCAAGGACGCCGGTTACTTCGTGGCGCCGCACGTCTTCGCCGACGTTCCGCCGACCTCGCGGCTGGCACAGGAAGAGATCTTCGGCCCGATCATCAGCATCATCCCGGTCAAGGATCTCGATGAGGCGATCAACATCGCCAACGGTACTGAATACGCCCTGACGGCCGGAGTCTTCAGCCGCAGCCCAGCAAACCTGCGACGCTGTACTCAGGAACTCATCGCGGGCAACCTGTACTTGAATCGCGGCACGACGGGCGCGCTGGTGCATCGTCAGCCGTTCGGTGGCTATCGGTTTTCAGGCATCGGTAGTAAGGCGGGTGGAGCGGACTATCTCCTCCAGTTCGTCGTGCCGGTCAACGTCACCGAAAACTCAATGCGCCGCGGTTTCGCGCCGGCGAGTGAGTCTGAGGGCTGAACCGGTTTGAGATCGCGCGGTCTGCCGTGAACTCGACAATCCGTAGCATGGACGCCTCGTCCGTGGGTAATTGGAAGAGCACGGACGAGGCGTCCATGCTACGGATAATTGCGACCGACATCCCACGTTGCTTCGCATGAGTAGTCGGGAGCCTCGCGTCTGCACCGAGTTTCGGTGCGGACGATTACCCGTGTTTGCTTGAACTCGCGCGGGCAATCGGCAACATCAGAAACGCTCAGTCAGATTTCCTACAGGAGCAGGCCGATGTCTTTCGTCAAAAGCGTGCAGCGTTTGCTGGTTGCTCATCGTGAGCGAACCTTGGAACTCGTCACCGCCATTGAACAACTGCCTGACCCTCAGGCGGCAATCAGTTGGCAGCCGGGGCCGGGGCGAGCTCATATCGGCTGGCAATTGATGCACATCGGGGTTACCGAAGAACTGTTTGCCACGGAGCGTCTCAGCAACACCCAACCGGGTTTTCCGGAGTACCGCGAACGGTTTCAGCGTGGCAGTTCGCCCGATGATCGCGTGCCGCCCATCGCCGAGATCCGTTCGGTGCTGAGTCAGTCGCGCGAGCACCTGCTGGCGACGCTAAGTCAGCTCAGTGACGACGACCTGCAGGCGATCCCGGCCGGGCTAGCCGCGCGCGGCTGGACCTTGGAGAAGGCGTTGCAGATCGTGTGCTGGCATGAGCCGCATCATCAGGGGCAGGCTCACATCACGCTGAACTTGTTCAAGAACCGGGCCTGATGTGGCCCCGGTAGGCTGCTGAGTCGTCAGACGAGCGATTGGTCATCATGATCTGGGGCACCGGTTCGTAAGCGGCGAGCCGGTGTCTTGTCGCTCCAGGAATGCACCTCGATGCCCGATACTCCCGACGCAGCGTCGATCGAGCAGCCGCAACTTGAATCGCGGTTGCTGTACGGTGACTTGCGGCGACAGGTCTTGTGGCTCGCCCTGCCGGTGTTGGCTGAGCAACTGCTGAACTACGCGGTGGGTCTGACGGACACGTTCCTGTCCGGACGCATCAGCGCCGATGCCACGTCGGCTGTCGGGATTGGCGCGTACGTGAACTGGCTGGTCGAGATCATCTTCGCGGTGATTGGTACCGGCACTTCGGCGCTGGTGGCTCGACATTGGGGAGCGCGGGAACGAGATGCCGCCAATCGCATCGCCAGCTGCGCTCTGGCACTGGCGCTGGTGCTGGGAGTGCTGGCCGCGGCCATGCTGTATGCGTTCGCGCCAGCCTTTGGAGCTGCGTTAGGGCTTAAACCGCATGTGAATGAAGTCACGACGCGTTTTCTGCGCATCAGTTGCATCGGTCATCTCTTCAGCAGCATCTGCTTCATTGGTGGTTCAGTGCTGCGCGGCTCGGGCCAGATGCGCGTGCCGATGGTCGTCCTGGGCTGCGTGAGCGTGCTCAACGTGATACTGACCTCAACGCTGGTCTTCGGCGTGAAGGGCATCACCGGCGGTTGGGGTGTCGAAGGTATCGCTATCGGAACCGTGATCGCTCGCAGTTTTGGGGCGGCATTGATGGGCGTCGTCCTCGCGACTGGTCGGACCCAGTTAAAGGCCAGTCCGAGTCTGCGAGCGCTGCGAGACTGGGAATCTGTAAAACGTATTCTGCTGATCGGAACGCCCGCGGCTTGCGATGGACTGCTGATGTGGTTTGGGCACATGACCTTCGTCCGTATCATCGCCAGCCTAGGCTCGAACACAGATGAGAACCCGGCGCTGGCCGCTCACATGGTGTTTATTGAAGTCGAAGCCGTGACCTACTTGCCCGCCTGGGCGTGGGGCACCGCGGCTGCGACCATGATCGGGCAGTGCCTGGGAGCCAACATGCCTGAACGCGCACGTCAAAGCGCCCACGTTGCCGCACGACAGGTGTGCGTGCTGGGGACGCTGGTGATGCTGCTGTTCTATTTCGCATCCGGCCAGATCTATTCCTTGATGCACCTGGACCCGGCCGTGGGAACCTTAGGTGCTCCGGCTCTGGCGGCACTTGCATGGATGGAAGTGCCGCTCGTGATCGCGATTGTCTACACGGCGTCCATTCGCGGAGCCGGAGACACCATTGCACCGCTGCTGATTAACTGCGCGTGCGTCTTCGGGATTCGACTGACGGTGGGTGCACTCGGAGCGATCGTGCTCGACTGGGGCCTGTTCGGCGCCTGGCTCGGCATGGCTGTGGACGTCACCGTGCGAGCGATCGTGTTCTCGATCTACTTCCGCTACGGACGCTGGTCACGACTGCATGCCGCGCCGGTGCCCATCGAGGCTGTGGAAGGTCCGAAATGACAGCGAGGCACGGATTCAATCCGTGCCTCGCTGAGGTTGGCTATTGATGCACACGAGTGGTCGTGCCGCCGGGTGATGTTGCTCTCCAACTCGTCTGCTGAGTGGCCGAAGCTGGAGCCGGTGCCGGCACAGGTGGCACCAGAGTCGTCCCGCCCGGATTAGCGGGTTTCATCAGAGCCTGGTCGTCTTTGTCCTTGGGTGCCGGGAGCAACTTCGGCGGTTCAATGCCTTTGGAGTCCGGAACCTTCGGAGCTTTGATCTCCGGTTCCGCTGCCGGTGGTACCGACAACGGCAACTTGTCCGGCTCTGAAGCACCCGGAACAGCTGCTGGAGTCGACGGAGGCGTTGCTACTTCTGGAGGCAGCGGGATGGCAATCATCGAATTCGCGCTGAACTCATCAGATGTCACGAATTCGGCTGGCTGAGTATCGAGATGGCACTCAGCGTCCTTGGCCGCGGACCGGGCACGAGCTCGTCGCAGGGCGAGTTCGTAGGCTTCCGGCGACCATTCACTTTCTGACATGAACACGTTGTTCTGAGCCAGCAGCACGCCCTGACGGAAGTGCAAGTTCGTAATGGCCTGTGTGTAGGACACCAACGCTCGGAAGTATGCGACTTCGGCTTCGGCCAGACTGGCTTGAGCTCGCAGCACCATGTCGATGGTCTGCTTGCCGACCTTCTCGTTGGCTTCAGTCAGACGCACACGTTCGAGCGCGGCGTCGCGGCGATTCACATAAGACTGCGTAAGCGTGTAAGTCTCAGCGAGCGACTGGAACGCATTCGCGATCTCATGGCTGATTTCAATTTCTGAAGCCGCGAGGACATCGCGGGCCTTTGTAAGGCGCAACTCGACGTTACGGACTTGGGCGCGGGCGGCTCGCAGGCCAAGCGGCAGTTCAAACACCAGACCGGCGTTCCAGCCAGTATGATCACCCTGATTGATGGTTTCATAGAAGCTGTTGAGGCCCTGCCGGGTTCCTTGGCGGTCACGATCGCCCTGGCTTAATAGTTGATCACCGAAGCCGTTGACCTGATAGCCGCTGACAAAGTCGAGTCGCGGACGAACTAAGTTCTCTGCGGCGAGCATCTGCAGTTCGAGGCTCTTGATCTGCCACTTCTGGCGGCGCAATTCCACGCGGCGAGTCACACCGTCGGCGATGGAAGTTGCCCAGTCAGGCTGGTACTTCGCCGAGATCGGTTCGTCGGCAGGACGAATCACGCGGCCGTCGTTTACCGCCAGACCAATCAAACGACGCAGCCCGGATTCGGTTTGATAGACGCGAGACAGAGCCAGCTTGGACTGCGCCTGAGTTTCGAAGTAGCGGTCGCGGGCTTGAGCTTCGTCTTCCAGCGTGAAGCCCGGAGCACCGCCGACATCTCGCTTTAGTTTCGCGTCGCGCCAAGTACGCAGAGCACTGTTGCGCGACGTGACCGTTGTGTCGTAGAGCCGGTAGTTGAGATACAGCTCCCAATACTGGTCCTGAACGTCTTTGACGAAATTGGTGAGGTTTTCTTCGAGGTCGGTGATCGTGAGGTCGTTGTTGATACGGGCAATCACAACACCCTGAGACACACCGGTCAGGCCGCCGAACGAGCCCGCAATAGGGCCTGCGATGCGTGTGAACTCGGCCCCCGAACCAGCCAGCAACGGATGGCGGTAAGACGCGCCCACGCTGCCCGCGTAGATGCTGTTGAAGAGCGTGTTTCCGCCGCCCGCGGTTCCCAGGTAACCCACGTCATGGCTCAAACTGAGTGTGCCTCCGTAACCAAATGTCTTGGTCAGGCTGGCCCCAAAGTCTGCCGTCTCTGCTCCGATTTCAGCCGCAGCCGGACCGGGAATCAAATTGTTGGTGGCGGTTTCGTTCCGCCCCCAGTTCATCTGAGCGGCGAGTTGGGTGTCGAAAGCGGCCAGTGCGGATTCAACGCCGCGACCGCCGAACAGAACGCCTGATTCCTGAATCGATGGGTCGTAGATACTTGGAGCCCGCTCGGATCCGTTCAGCAGGGCGTTGCCTTCTGACAGGAAACTGGCCCGTGTGCGGATCACGCGATTGTTCTGCAAGCCGATATGAACCGCTTCCGAAAGCGGCAGACTCCAGATTTCATCCTTGCGCTCGTCCATGACCGTTCGCGGAGCCAGCGAGCCGACAGCTTCTGGAGTGTCTTCGCTTTCGACGACGGGAAAATCGGTTTTGGTAGCGCGGTCAAGGTAGTATTGGGTTTCACCCTTTTCGCCGAAGTAATGCACTTCGTTCGTTTGCGTGCACCCTGCCAATGACAGCGCTGTCGTGGCAAGATAGGCAAACGGCAGAATTCTTCGTCGGGCGGTCATCGTTTCTCCCTGAGCGGCTGGACTAAAAATGCCGGCGCAGCAACTTCGCGCCCGCACAACCGCTACAGGTACTATCGACCGCTTAACCGGCAGACTTTGACTGTTCTTCCAGTCGCCCCTGAGGAGTGTTGGGACCGAACTCCCGATACGGCTTCCCGAGAGCCCGTTTGATCAGGATCAGTTCACCTGCGTCATTCCCTTCAATGGCGTGTCCAAGAAACTGCAGCACGTAGCCTCCTACGAAGGCACTGGCTGCCAAAGCCCATTGCTCTTTAGTCAGCAGCACGATCGAAACCACGAACGTGAGAGGTACTCCTATTAAATGGAGCACTTGATTTGGGCGGTTCTGGTGTCGCTCGATGTAGTTCTTGATGAAGCTCATGTTTTCGGATTGGTCGACGATTTGGAGCCGTGACGGAGTAATGAATTGCGGGAGTAGTCAGAAATTGAGCCCTAAGCAAGGACCTCTGGCATTCCAAGCACAGTATGCCTGCCAATGTGGCATCAGGGAACGGATGGGCGTACGTGGATTCCTGTAGAAAATAGCATCGAACTGAGAGTTCGCTGTTCAAATAGGTAAATGGCACAGTCCTTGCGTCGAACAGAACTGTTCAGTTTGAACCGGCTGCCTGTCGGGAGCAACACAATGATCATCAACCCCACGAATCGTATCGCTCGAAGCCTCACTACCGCTGAAGGGTATCTCGAACTCGGGATGCCGAAGCAGGCTCTCTCAGAACTAGAGACCATTAAGGACGCCGGGCCATTCCGCGTGCCTCACATCTGGCTCATCGGAGAAGCCCTTAAGGCGGACGGACGTTTCGAAGATGCCATTGAGCCCCTGCAGTCGGTAACCCATCTTTTGCCCCAGATGGTCCGCTCGCGAGCTCTCCAGTCACTCAACGAGTGCCTGGAGAAAACCGGTCGCAAGCCGCTGACGGATGAAGAAGTTGGCGCTATTGAAGCGGCGCCGAGCGAAGACGCTGCGCCGGAGCCAACCGCTGAGCAATCGCCTGCGGTGGCTCCTGCTGCGCAACGCAAGACAACTTCCGCAGTGAAGCTGGAGATCCCGATGCTCGGAACGGTGTCTGTGCAACTGGAGCCGGGAAACGTTTTGTCCATCAAGATCGAGCCCAAGGCCGAGTAAGGCGAGACAGTGGCCCGTAGCGACCGTGCAGTTAAGCCAGTAACTTGATCGTCGCGGCTTCTTCAGTTGAGGCCGCAACGAACAATACTGGCTGCTGTCTTATGGTCGAACAACGCCGCCGAGGCACTCGTCGCTCGAAGGACGAGTTGCTGGGCAATCATCAGAAATGCTGGCTCTGGGGCCGCAATGTCGTGCTGGAAACGCTGCGCGCGGGTCGCTGGTTGCCCCATGTTGTGTACTACTCACAAGAACTGAGTGAGGCGTCGTGCTCAGAACTGATTCCGCTGGCTGGGCGACTGAGTGTGGCACTGGAGCGAGTGTCCCCTGAGCGGCTGACGGAACTGACCCGCAGTCGCGAGCATCAGGGGCTCGCTATGCAAATGCCGCCCTTTCCGTATCAGCCGCTTGATCAGATTCTGAGCGATGCGATGGCACCTCAGTTCTTGTTGCTGCTGGATTCGATTCAAGACCCGTTCAACTTTGGCGCTCTATGTCGGGTAGCCTGTGTGTTTGGCGTGCAGGGTGTGATCATCGGCAGCCACGCTCAGGTTGAAGTCACAAGCCACGTCGCACGCAGTTCAGCCGGAGCTATCAACCGCATCGCGTTGTCGCAGGTTGCAGACTTGGCGCCGGTGATTGAACTTCTCAAGCAACGGGGCGTTTGTGTTGTCGCCGCCACATTGGCAGCCCGACAACCCATCAACGTTTTCAACTTCCAACAGCCGACGGCGTTGATCATCGGAAATGAAGGTCGAGGCATTCAGCCGCACCTCATCCGTCTTTGTGACGCGGAGGTCCTGATCCCTCAGGCCACCGATTTCGATTCGCTCAATGCTGCCGTTGCGGGCGGTGTGCTGATGTATGAGGTGCATCGCCAACGACTCACCGCCGGTTCGTCATCAGCTTGATGACGTCCGCCATCGAACTGGTCACTTTCGCTCGCTCCCAAGCGGAGCTTGTGAACGAGCAGGCGAATGTCAGGCTGAGGCGGTCATCTCGAATGCAAATCTTCTATACTCGTGACAGGCGTTTCACGCGTTTCGTGACAACCTGGTCTTATCGCTCATCAGCCTTCTGAAGGATATTCAAGTGTTTGACTTCGCAACCAAGTTTGAAACGGGGTTGAGTTATTCCGCGTTCCTCGACAAGTACGGCTCCAGCGACCAGAAATCGCGCTGGGGTGCGGTGCATGAGCAGGTGCAGCTTTCGGCAGATCAGAAAGTCTTACTCGGCAGTTTCAAACGCGACATGAAGCTGCTGGTCCTCGCCGGTGCCTGGTGCGGCGACTGCGTGAATCAATGTCCCATCTTTGACCACATTGAGGCCGCGACACCAAAGATTCAGTTCGGGTATTTCGACCGTGACGCGAACCCGGATCTGGCAGACGCCATCAGCATCTGCGGCGGGCATCGCGTGCCGACCGTGGTCTTCGTCAGCGAAGACGGTCACTTCTGCGGTATCTACGGCGACCGCACGCTGGCCCGCTATCGTCAGATGGCTGAGACCCAGCTTGGTCCAGCATGCCCCACCGGCATCGGCTCGCCGGACAAATCCATGCTGCAGCAAGTCACCGCAGAATGGATTAACGAGATCGAGCGCGTGCAGTTGATGCTGCGCCTGTCGGGCCGCCTGCGTCAACTGCATGGCGACTGACGCTGAGTTCTACTCCGGCGAATGAATTTCAACCGCGACCGGTCCCCACAGGCCGCCGCGTGGATGGTGCTGGTCGGGAAAGTAGCTGACTTCCACGACCAGCATGTTGCCGGGCTCAATGAGATCCGTCACGTCGAAGGCGATCGTCGAGTCGTTGTCCTGCATGCCGCCGAGTGGATGATCGTTGACGCTCACCGTGGCGGCGCCGCCGACACCATCAAAGGCAATCTTCACGCGATCTGTCGGCGTCAGGTTGGTAGGCCGATGAAAGCGGCGAGAAAAACGAACGCGTCCTGACGCCGTACCAAACACACTCTGCCAGTCGCTCGGCATGCGAATGCGACCACCGGCCAGCAGGTTTGGTGAATCTGCCAGCGGCGTGACGATAGGTTCCGTGAGCCATTCAAAGCTCCACGGACCTTTCAGGAAGATACGATAAGGCATAGGTCAGCCGAAATAGTGATACATGAAGATACCGGCCGCGAAGGCCACGTTCAGCGAGTCGGTGCCTGCTGCCATTGGCAGCGTGACCCGCTGTTGGCAGAGGTCGATCCACTCGCGCGCCAGACCGTGCTGCTCGTTGCCAAACAACAAGCCGCAGCGGTCGGAGATCGGTGACTGCTTTAGCGATACGGCAGTCTCATCGAGCACCGTCGCGATCAACTCAACGCCGCGCTCGTCGCGCAGCCACCGCAGGTGAGTCGCCAGATCGTGACCCGACTCGATAATCGGAATCTGGAATCCCGCGCCCATTGAAACGCGGAGTGTGCGACGCATGTAAGGGTCCACGCTGCCGAAGCCCAATAGAACAGCCTGCACCCCGAAGCCGGCACTCATCCGCAGGATTGCGCCGAGGTTGTCTGCGTTCTCGATTCTCGGACAGATCACGATACGGACGGGACCGCTCGCCGGGATTACCTCGTCCAGTCGCGGATTTGGTTTGCGGTAACCGCAGCCCATCAAACCGCAATGGAACTCGAACCCAACAAGCTCTGATGCCTGGTCTCGCGGCACGACATACACCGGCACGTCAGCCCGGTGTTGCAGGTGAGGTTCGATGAGAGGCAGTTCTTTTTCCGTAACCATCACGGAGTGGACGCCGAAGTCACTGTCTAGCAAACGCTGCGTGAGCTTCACGCCTTCCGCGATGAACTGACCGGTCCAGCGTGTGCGATTGGTCTGCTTCAGATTGGCGTAGACTTCGAGTTCCGGATGGTCGAGCGACTCGACGCGCATCAACGGCATGACCGCGTCTCCACGACCAACTGATGCAGCTCACGAATCTTCTGCGGGAAGAGAGGCAAGGCAATCTCCGGATCTTCGATCTCGGGATGCCAGAGTTTTTCCCATTCCAGACTGTGCCAGCCGTTGAAGCCGATCTCGTCGAGCAGCCGCAGGCATTCAATCGCCGGGAACTCTCCACCGCCAAACAGCACATAGTTGGCCGGACGATGGCCGCTCATCAGGTTTATGGCCTGATGCGCCGCTGAGTCACCCGCGTCACTCGTCTTGGGATGCGGACGCAGAATGGAGTCCTTCCAGTGCGTAGAACGAATCCACGGTCGCAGACGTTGGACGGTGTCAGGCAATCGTTCGCCAGCGAATCGCCACGGATGATGTGTGTCGAACAACACGCCAGCTCCGGGCGTGGTGATCTGCTGCATGACTTCTGTCATCAGAGTGGAATCAGCGAAGTCACCATGCGATTCAATGATGACCAGCACGCCGACCGTCTCCGCGTACTCACCAAGTTGCTGCAGGCCATCGACGATCTGTTGCAGAGTCGCGCGTCTCTGTTCAAGAGCAACTTCGCTGACGGGCACCGAACTGCCGGGCAGCGGATGCAGCACATCGCCAAAGACGCGCACGAAGTCGGCACCGAGTTCCGCCCCTAGATCAAGATAGCGCTTGCCGACTTCCAGCAACCGCGCGCGCTCGGCCGCGTCCAGCGAATGAAAGTTGACCGACGAACCCAGACCGCTGACTCGAAACCCTGCGTCGGCCAACTCGCGGCGGCGTTGTGGCAACTCGGATTTCTGCAATGCCGGATGAACCAGCAGGTCGAGTTGCCGTTCCAGCAAGCGGATCTCGACGCCGTCGTAGCCGGCGTGTGAGCCGTTCTCGATCACTTGTTGAAAGGACCAGTCCGGGCAGCCGAGCGTCGAGAATGCAGTGCGCAGTGGAGACATAACCGAACAGTTTTTAAGCGGAATTTGGAAGATTCAACGTCAGGACTAGGGAGTGGCCGGCATCGAAACTCTGTGCGAGCGAGCACCGCATATCGTCGATGATGCAGGCATCGCCAGCCGACCCAACCGCCGTAAGACGAAGTGAACGCGTTGCGCAGAATAGAGCAGCGTCTCTGTTAAGTCTTTCTCATGCGGTCTGATAACTGCGAGTTGGTACTTGCGTTGGCGAACGCCGCGTCGAAGAATGGCTACGCGGCAGAACGTAGAGACTCACTGTTGACGGTTTCCGATTCCCCAAAACCCCAGCATGTCGAGGGCGGGCCAAATGCCAGCAGTATTGGTTGTCGATGATTCGCAAGTCGATCGTCGGATTGCGGGAGCGAAGTTGGAACAGCTCGGCTTCGACGTCTCGTATGCTCAACATGGTCGAGAAGCACTCGACCTCATCATCTCGCGACCGCCAGACGTCGTCCTCACGGATCTGATGATGCCTGAGATGGACGGCTTGGAACTCGTGAAGCAGATGAAGGCTAAGCGTCTGTCCGTGCCGGTCATCTTGATGACGGCTCATGGCAGCGAAGAGGTGGCCGTCAACGCCTTGCGGATTGGTGCGGCTAACTATGTACCCAAGAAGCACCTCGCTCGGGATCTGGAGCAGACCGTTCGCAACGTTGTCGCGCTTGTGATGAACCGGCGGGCCGAATCGCAGTTGCTGGAAAGTCTCGGTTATGCCGAGTTCCGTTTCGTGCTGACGAACGATACGTGTGCCATCCGTCCCCTGATTCAGCACATTCAGACGCAGCTGCGGCAGATGCAGATTTTCGAAGACAACGACATTGTTCGCATTTCCACGGCGCTGCAGGAGGCGGTGGTCAATGCGATCGAACACGGCAATCTGGAACTGAAGTCCGAACTGCGGGAACTTGATGGGGAGTACTACGAACTCTCGCAGCAGCGCCGGCAGCAAGATCCATACAAGGACCGCCGCGTCCATGTGACGGTCAAACTGCAGCGTGATCAGGCCGAGTGGTTCATCCGCGATGAGGGGCCCGGCTATGATCCCAAATGCCTGCCGGATCCGCGCGATCCGGAAAACCTGGAGAAGGTCAGCGGTCGTGGCCTGCTGCTCATTCGCACGTTCATGGACGACGTGTCCTTCAACGGCACCGCTAATGAGATTCGCATGTCGAAACGCCGCACGGTGAAGGCTTGATCCGCTGACCGACTTTGAAACATCTCGTTCCGCCCCATGAATCAACCATCTGCCGACATTCCCGCCGAGCCATCGTTGATGGCTCGCCGCGCGAATTGGTGGCTGGTGGGCTGCCTGCTGGTGTGGACGTTCTGCATGTCGTGCTCGCCGCTGATGGACCACGACATCTGGTGGCATCTCCGGACCGGGCAACTCATTTTGGAACGCGGCACTGTTCCATTCGGCGACTGGTTCACGTTCACGGAGAACGATGCTTCGTGGGTGGACCTGCATTGGGGCTTTCAACTGCTGGCAACGGCGCTGTATTCCCTCGGCGGAGTTTCGATGCTGACTCTCGCGACGGCGGGAGCGATTACGGGCACGGTCGCGTTGGGATACTCATCAGCGGGAAGAACGCTGCCGGTCTGGCTGCGAGCGGGCGTCTGGTCTCTGGCTGCTATCTGCCTTTCTGGCCGCGCGCTGGCTCGACCGGAGCTAATCACACTGCTCGGTCTGGCGACTTGGCTCTGGGTCATCGAGCGATTTCCCGGCAAGCCGCGTCTGCTCTGGTGGCTGCCACTGCTGCAGGTCGTCTGGAACAACTGCCACGCCTTGTCGGTGCTGGGATTGGTCGTGGCCGGAGCCTTTGCCGCGGACCAGCTCAGCTTGAGGGCTACACGACGATCTGAGCACAACAAATTGCAGCAGCTTCCGATAGGTACACTTTTCAAGGTTGGCGCGTTGCTGCTGCTCACGGCATTTGTGAATCCGTATCTGGAAGAGGGAGCGTTCTTCCCGCTGGTGCTGTTTCGCAAGCTGTCGGTCGATCAGGCGTTCTACGCGAGTCGCATTGATGAGTTCACTCCGCCCTTGGTGTTCTTTCAGCAGGCTGGTCTGCGGAGCTGGCACTTCGATGCCGTGCTGCTGCTTTGGCTGGGCACTGTGTTGAGCTTCATCGCACGGGCAATATGTGGTCCGCGAACTGGCTCTGCCCATCAGCGACGAGTCGATCTGCGGCGTGCGTTGCTGTTCTGCGCGTTCTCGTTTCTCGGTTGGAAGATGATGCGCAACACGAGCCTCGTGGCGCTCATTGCAGCGAATGCGCTTTGTGCCAACCTGGAAACGCTGCGAACTCCGGCCTGGAACGCGGATCGCAGGAACGTGCGATTGGCTTGGACGTTGAGCGGTGTGATCCTGTTTTTGACAGCCTGCCACTTTTCCGGTCATTGGGGGAAATGGAGCGGTTCGCGCGATCGCTTCTCGTTGAGCGAGCATCCGGCGTGGTTTGCTCACGATGCGGCCCGCTTCGCAGGTCAGGCTGAGATGCCGGGACGGGCCTTCGTCGCCAACATCGGTCAGGCGGGTGTTTACATCTTCCACAATGCTCCGCAACGACTGGTCTTCATGGACGGTCGTCTGGAGGTCTGCGGTCGCCGGACGTTTGAAACGTTCGAAGCCGCTCTGCAGAAGATGTCTCAAGGCGACCCTGGGTTCGCACAACTCATCGGTCCGCGTGATGAGCAGGGACTGCTGCCAGCCGTGATTCTCGACAGTCGCTCGTCGCGATCCGCGATCAACGGGATGTTCCGCATTCCTGGCTGGCGGATGGTTTTCGCGGACGGAGCCGCCGCCGTATTTATCGAAGCCAGCCTGGCAGACAAATTGGGCTTGCCAATGGCCAACCCGGAGCCACTCCTGAACCCACCGTCTTGAAGGCTTGGCGACTCGATCAGTGGCCTCCCGCAGACACGCATTACCGACCGGCGTGCATCCATTCGGGCTCGTGAAACAGGTCGTCGACGGACACGCAGAAGCGTTGCAAGATTGGTTGCGTGGGCGTTGTCCAGAACTCGTTGGCTTCAACACTGGAACCGCTGCCGAGTATCTGCACCGCGCGGTTGGGCATGTGCACCGCGACCAGCTTGTCGCGCGGTTCGACGACGATCACGACCGAGACACCCCAATTCAGGTAGTCCTGAGTACGGCGGCGGATCATCCGGCGGCGGTCTTCCGTCGAGGCGACTTCCAGGATGAGAGCCGGTCGGGTCTCTGAGACGATGTTGTCCAGTTCGGCGAACAGCTTGCCCCCTGCGAAGTAACTGACCGCCGGGGCATAAACCGAATCAGGCTGTCGGGCGACGATGAGCCCCAGTTCAAAGCACGCATAGCCTTCGGGAAAGCCCTGCAGGTGGTCCGCCAGAGCCTTGGAGAAGTTGAGCACCACAGTGCCGTGTTCGGGTGATGGCGGTTCGAGGTTCAGGACCTCACCACACAACAGTTCTGTCCAGCGGCCTCCCTCGGGGAGATCAGGCCTCTGGTCCGCAAATGCTTCAGCGGTGAGATTCGGAGCGACCATGTCTGCGTCTCAGGGTCAGAGCGTGGTTTGGTGCTATTGATGAGCCTGCGTTGTTCGCTCATCCGTTGGCTGACGACACTATAGCAGGTGATATACAGCATAACTGCCCGTTCAGGGATTCTGGCGACCGGGGCGACGCGACCAAATTTGCGATGGTTCGGCTATCCTGCGGTGAAGTGCCGGGGTTGAAACTCAAAATCGATGAGGCCGCTCATGTTTGCTCGCAGAGTGCTCATTTCGACGTGGTTGTTGGTCATCGCGATGGTGAATGCTGCGGATACTCTGGCTGCCGAACCGCGACCGAACATCCTGTTCTGCTTTGCCGATGACTGGGGGCGCTACGCGAGTGCCTACGCGGCCGTGCAATCGATGCCTTCGCCGAATCAGGTGGTAAAGACGCCGAACATCGATCGTGTGGCTCGCGAAGGTGTGCTCTTCAAGAACGCGTTTGTGAACGCGCCGTCCTGCACGCCGTGCCGTAGTGCGCTGCTGTCGGGCCGTTACTTTTTCAACACGGGACGCGGGGCGATCCTCGTAGGCGCGGTTTGGGATTCAGCCATCCCCAGCTTTCCGCTGCTGCTGAAAGAGTCCGGCTATCACATCGGCGAGACTTGGAAAGTGTGGAGCCCCGGTACTCCGAACGATGCGCCCTTCGGTGCGGGCAAATACGCCTACGAGAAGGCGGGCGGACTGCCCAACAACTTTTCCGAGAACGTGACGAAGTTCGTGGGCGAAGGTCAGTCGCTGGACGTTGCTAAAGAGAAAATCTTCGCGCAGGTGCGTGGCAACTTCGATGCGTTCCTCGCGGATCGCAAAGCGGATCAGCCCTGGCTGTACTGGTTCGGGCCGACGACCGTGCATCGCACCTGGGTGAAGGGCTCCGGCAAGGCACTCTGGGGCATCGAACCGGACTCGCTCAAGGGCAAGCTGCCGAAGTTCCTGCCCGATGTCCCGGAAGTGCGGGAAGACTTCGCGGACTATCTCGGCGAGATTCAGGCGTTTGATGCATACATCGGACTGCTGCTGCAGAAGCTCGAAGAGACCAATCAGCTTGATCGCACCATGATTGTGATTAGCGGCGATCACGGTGCTCCGGGAGTCCCCGGCGGCAAATGCAATCTGTACGACTTTGGCATCGGCGTTTCGTTGATTGCGCGGTATCCCGGCGCGAAGGGCGGAAGAGTCGTTGATGACTTCGTCAATCTGATGGATCTGTGTCCGACGTTTCTGGACGCAGGAGGAGTCACCCCGCCCGCGGGTTTGAATAGCCGCAGCTTGTTGAACGTTATTCGGTCGGAAAAGAGCGGATTGGTCGATTCGTCGCGCACATGGACGGTGGCTGGTCGAGAACGGCACGTCGGGAACGCTCGCGAGAACAACCTACCGTATCCGCAGCGGGCCCTGCGGACTCAAGACTTCTTGTATGTCCGCAACTTCGCGCCAGACCGGTGGCCGCTGGGGGCTCCCTACGCGGTGACGGCTGAATTAGCACCGTCGCAGCGGGTCCTCGAATTCGAGACGCGCGTCGCGTTTGCCGACATGGACGCGGGACCGACGAAAGCCTGGCTGATCGGTCAACGCAACAATCCTGATTGGAAGTGGCACTACGACTATGCCTTCGGCAAGCGGCCGGCAGAAGAACTCTATGATCTCAAGAACGACCCTGAGCAGATCAAGAACGTGGCGAACGATCCGGCCTACGCGACTCAACGGAAAGAACTGGCGGAGCGACTGATGACGGTGCTCACCGAAGCTGGCGATCCGCGAGTCACCGGCGATGGCCAGACGTTCGAACGGCCGCCATTCACAACGGCGGATCCTGCGGGAGACAAGCCCGCGAAACCGAAAGGGAACAAGGCTCAGTAGGCCACTGCCTTCGCGGCGCGGCGGTGAGGCATTATCAACTACGCTGCACAGAGTTTTTGATCGCTGCTACTACGGGGAGTTTTAGATTGCTTACGCCGGAACTGAAGGACTGCCGACTGCTGCGCGCGGCTCGGAATGAGACGACAGACACCACCCCCGTATGGATCATGCGGCAAGCGGGACGCTACCTGCCCGAGTACATGGCCGTTCGCAGCAAGGTGACGTTTATTGAACTCTGCAAGCGGCCGGATTTGTCTGCGGAAGTGACGCTGTCCGCTCAGCAGATTCTGGGCGTCGATGCCGCGATTCTGTTCGCCGATCTGTTGCCGATTCTCGAGCCGATGGGGCTTGATCTGGAATACGCAAAGGGCGAAGGCCCGGTGATTCATAACCCGGTTCGCACGTCGGCCGAGGTGGATCGCGTGAAGCCGCTGGATGATGTGTCGTCGCTGCACTTCGTGTTTGAAACCGTGAAGCTCGTGCGCGCGGCGCTTCCAGCAAACATCCCGTTGCTGGGCTTCGCGGGAGCACCGTTCACGCTGGCTTCCTACGCGATCGAAGGTGGTGGTTCTAAGAACTACATCGGTACCAAGCGGATCATGTACGGCGATCGTGGTGCCTGGCATTCACTGATGACGTGCCTGGTCACCAGCCTCATCAAATACATCCAGGCGCAGATCGATGCCGGTTGCCAAGGCATTCAACTCTTCGACAGTTGGGCCGGATGTCTGTCGCCTTCGGACTATGCCCAATACGTGATGCCTTACACCAAAGCGATCATTGACGCCGTGCCGAGCAATATTCCAGTGATCAATTTTCTGACCGGTAATCCCGCACTGCTGCCGTTGCAGTCGCAAGCGGGCGGGCAGGTCATCGGGATTGATTGGCGCATCGACATGGCCGACGCGCGTCGTCAACTGGGACCAGCGCGTGGTATTCAAGGCAACATGGACCCGGTGTTGTTGCTGTCGGATACGGAGACCATGCGGCGCGAGGTCACGCGCATCATCAATGCTGCGGGACGTCGAGCGCACATCTTCAACCTGGGACACGGCGTCTTCCCCGAAGTGCCGCCAGAGAACGTTAAAACGCTCGTCAAACTGGTGCATGAGATTGGTGCGAACTCCTAATTGATCTTCGGTTGAGGCCTTCGCATGTCGGACACCGCTGTCACGTCATCATCCGAGTTGCTGCTGGAATGCCGCCAGATTCGGCAGCGGTTTGGTGGAGTCATTGCGCTCGATGGCGTCGATTTCAACTTGCGGCGCGGCGAAGTGCATGGACTCGTCGGCAGCAACGGTGCGGGCAAAAGCACGTTGATGAAGATCCTCGCCGGAGCATTGCCGGAGCACGAGGGCGAGGTGTTACTCAACGGCCAGTTGGTGGAGCTTTCCAGTCCCTCAGCAGCGCTCGAACAGGGCGTCGCGATGGTCTATCAGGAGTTGTCTGGCATCAACCAGCTTTCGGTCGCAGAGAACATGTTTCTCGGCCGTCAACCAGTGAATCGTCTGGGCATGGTGGACTGGTCTCAGATGCATCAGCAGTCGCGGGCCTACCTGTCAGAACTGGGCCTCGACGTCAACGTGCGCGGGCGCCTGGATCGCTATCCGCTCGTCATCCGTCAGATGGTTGAGATCGCTCGCGGCTTACATAGCGGCGCACAGGTTCTGATTCTCGACGAACCGACGAGCGCTCTCAGTCCACCCGAGACTCGGCGGCTGTTTGAACTCATCAATCAACTGCGCGGCCGTGGCGTGTCGTTCGTGTTCATCAGCCACTTCATTGAAGACGTGCTGGAGATCTGCGACCGCGTGACCATCTTCCGCAACGGGAAGCGGATCGAGACGTCCGACGCGAAGTCGCTGACGAAGCAGGACGTTATTCACAAGATGCTGGGCCATTCGGATTCGATTGTTGAGGTCGGCTACGAAAGTGCGGTGAAGTTGCCGGCAAGAAGCACCGTAGCACCAGTCCTGCGTGCGGAATCTCTGAGCCGTTCCGGCTTATTTCATGACGTGCCGCTGGACGTGCGACCCGGTGAATGCCTGGGGCTGTACGGCTTCGTCGGTGCTGGACATCAGGAACTGGCTCACGCTCTGGCGGGCACGATGGATGTCACCAGCGGGCGAGTGCTGTTGAGTGACGAACCGCTGCAATTGGGCGATGTGCACAGTGCTGTGCGGCGCGGCGTTGTGCTGGTCGCCGCCGATCGAGCGAAGACACTGGTGCGCGGCAGTCCCATTTTTCGGAACGTCACGCTGGCCCATCTGAAACGCAGCATGGGCGAATGGCTGACTCGTGGTCGGGAGTTAGAAGTCGCTCAACCCTACGTGGATCAAGTTGGCTGTCGGCCGCCGAATGCTCGCCTGCTGGCGGGCAAATTGTCCGGTGGGAATCAGCAGAAGATCGTGCTGTCGAAGTGGTTGCTGGGAGACATCCGCGTGCTCGTGCTGGAAGAGCCCACACGCGGCATGGATGTCGGTGCCAAGGACGAAGTGATGAAACTCGTCGCCGAACAGAAGCGGCGGGGAGCAGCGGTGATCCTCGCGTCGACTGAACCCGAGATGGTGCTGGCCCATTCGGATCGCATCCTGGCTTTTCACCGCGGTCGCATCTCGCATGAGTTCGAGAACTGCGAAGTCAGCAAGTCGGACCTGATGCGTTTTGCCTGATCACCGAGCTGGCCCATTAAAACGCCAGCAGCGATGTCTCAAGCGAGACATCGCTGCTGGTCTATCTGCTTCTCACATCACTCCGGGTTTAGCGGAGCAGGGCGAGGACCTGCTGAGGATTCTGGTTCGCAATCGAGAGCACCGAGATGCTGGCCTGGGCCAGAATCTGGGTCTTCGTGAGCTGAGCGGATTCAGCCGCGAAGTCCGTATCGGTGATATCGCTGCGAGCGTCCGTCAGGTTTTCGAGAGCCACACCCAGAGCCGACACGTTGGTGTCGATGACGTTCTTCTGGATAGCACCCAGACGGCCTCGCAGAGTCGAAACGCGGGCGAGCGATTCATCGACGATCTTCACCAGATCGGCACCGTTAACCGTGCCGCCGACGTCTCGCAGGCTCTT
>CAYLTY010000037.1:0-46995 GCA_964386705.1 uncultured Planctomycetaceae bacterium | reverse complement strand
ACGGCTACCGAAAATCGACGACTCCATCGGCCTTGTGAGACATGCGGGCTAGTGCAGCACTTCCTGCCGCCAGCACTCGGCCTGCTGCTGGCATTCCGTCACGGCGTGGCGTGCGAACTCGACCAGCGCAGTTTCCTGACCCTTCTGGCTCAGCTTGAGGATCTGCTCGCGCGACAGAGGCTCACCAAAGACGACTCGCACTGTGCGCGGCAGCAGGCGCAGTCCACCGCGTGGCATCGCTTCATGAGCCCCGGCAATGCCGACCGGGTAAATCGGCAAGTTCGTGCGACGAATCAACGACACGAAGCCCGGTTTGAAGTCGCGGACCTCGCCCGTTGCGCTGCGAGTTCCCTCAGGGAAGATGCCCACCAGAAAGCCGTGCTCCATCCGTTTAAGAGCATTGCGAATCGAGGCCGTGCTGGCCGCATCGCGATTGATCGGCATCACGTACGTGCTTCGCAACACCCAGCCCACGAAGGGCACCGGAAACAACGTGTCGCGGCCCAGAAAGCTCACCGGCCGTTGCAGCGGCAAACCAACCAGCAGCGGATCCAGAAAACTCTGATGGTTAACGAGTACCAGTCCGCCGCCGGAGCGCGGCATGTTCTCCAGTCCGCGACACTGGTAGCGCAACCAAAACGTAAACACCAGCCGCAGGATGTACTGGATGGTGAGCCAGACAATGTTGCGGTTGGTCGGATGCGGCAGTGGCGCTTCAGGTTGATCCGGCATCGGTCAGGTTTCAGATTTTGGTCATCGGCTCGGGAGACGACATGATGCCATCAATTGAGCGCGCAATCGAGGCACACATGGAATCCAGCGGCAGATCGTCCATATCCGTGCCGAACGGGTCTTCAATGGATTCGGCGAGTAGTTCCAGTCCCACCATGAAGTAGGCCACCACCATCGAGATGAAGACCGTCATGCCACCGTACTCATTACAGATACCGTAGGGCAGCACGATCAGATACAAGGCGATCGCTTCGCGAATCAGCCAGAGGTAAGACGTCGCGATTGGTGTTTTGTGAATTCGCTCGCAGGCGCCGCAGATGTCCATCAGCGCTGCCGCATGACGGTCGAGAAACAGCAGTTCAAAACCGCCGACTTGATCGGCTGCACGCCAGTGCTCAATGCGTCGATAGATCAACTGAGTGATGTAGGCAGGCACGTGCTCGGGATTGTCCGTCGTATTCTCAAAGCCCGGCAGATCACGAAGTGCCACCGGGCCGCGCAGATGCTCTTTCAACGCGACGGGAAAGAGCTTCAGCCAGCTTGCCATCTCTCGCTTGCTTTCCACCGAAGCCTGCACGCACGCTCGCAGTTTGATGGCGAAGTTCCGCGAATCGTTAACGAGTTGTCCCCACAGCTTGCGACCTTCCCACCAGCGGTCGTAAGCGGTGTTCGTCCGGAAGACCAGAAAGATACCCAGCACTGCACCGAAGAACGTGTGCATGTTGGTGTGTTCGTGAGCCGTGCTGTCCGGGCTGTTGGAATGCCAGAGCACCAGGCCACTGGCATAGATTCCCATCAACAGCGTCCAGCGTACCGTGCGTCGAATGGCCTGACGTCGGACGAACTCATACGTGGCAGTCAACAGTTTCAGCATCAGTGCTGGCCTCACAATCCTTGAACGAGCAGCCACAGCGTAAAGATCGCCACCGCGCAGAACAGTACTATACCCAGAACGATTTCGACGGTCGTCATGGGCTCCACCACTGGTTTTGGCGACTCTGGCTGCGTTGAATTCGGTACACTGGCCGGGTCCGAACTCTGCATAACGGGTGCCGCAGCTAACTCATCCACCGTGAACGGAGTAAGCGCGTCGATCACCTCTTGCATGGATTGTGGACGTTTTTCGGGCACCTTCTCAAGAGATCTTAATACAAATGTATTCAACAATTCGGGAACAGAGGGCAACTTCTCCCGCAAACCGGGTGCAGGCGTAAACCGGTGGGCCACCAGGATTTCATAATACTTGGCGGCCTCAAAAACAGGTTTACCCGTCAGCAGAAAGACCAGAACACACGCCAAGGCGTAGATATCAGACCGCTCGTCGGCCTTGCGGGCACTCTCCATTTGCTCGGGCGGCATGTAGTGAGCCGTCCCCATCATAAGACCGGACGGAGTTCTTTGGCTGGACGTTTCAGGCGAGAGGTCGTAATGCGCCACGCCAAAATCGAGCAGCTTCAATTCGCCGCTCTTTATCAGGAACAGATTGGACGGCTTGATGTCACGATGAACGATGCCGCGCTCATGAGCGTGCCGGAGTCCCTGCGCGGCGGCAACCGCAGATCGACACGCCTGCTGCACGCTCATCGGACCGTGCGTGTGGATGTACGACTCAAGGTTCTGACCGTCGAGGTACTCAGTCACGAGAAAAGGCCGTCCGTTGAACTCTCCTTCGTCGATGGCCCTCACGATGTTGTCATGCTGCAGCGACTTGAGCGCCAGAATCTCCTTTCGCGCCAGTCTGACGGCCGCTGGATGCGAAGCAACATCGGCTGAGAGCAACTTCAGCGCACACTGTTCGGGCTGGCCGTTTCGCTGCACAAGATAGACTCGGCCCATGCCGCCCCGGCCCAATTCCCTGACGATCTCATAACCATCAATGTTCTTCGGAGGCGGAGCATCAGCAGCGGCATTCTCGGGAAGCGGTTCGTAACACGCCCGCGGAATGAATCGCAGGCGATCCAGAATTTCGCCGGTGACCTGAGCCGACAAACGACCGGGCGCGTAACGCAGCAGCGGCTCGATTACCGTACCAATCTCCGCGTCGGGCTCAGCCTTGGGATCGATCAAAAGGGTGACGCGCGAGTTCACGTACTGACGGCAGTTGCGGCAACTGTCCAGATGCTGAGCGATCTCGGCGTCGCCGGGCAGGTCATCCTCACGGGCAAGAAAACCGTCCAGTTCGCTGGTACTTGGGCAACCAATCATGGCGAGCTACGAGTTCGACTCCTCTTCCAGTAACCCACGGATGAGTTCTCTGAGTTTCTCATTCGCTCGATACGTGGCTTTGTAAACTTGAGCACCGCTGAGTTGAAGCTCCGCAGCAACGTCCGCCGGCTTGCGATTCTCCAGAACGGTTTGTTCGAAGATTCGCCAAGTCTGGTCTGTTACTTCCTGGCGGAGCCGCAAAATCGCGTGAGCCATCAAGGCCAGGCGTTCTTCGAACAGCCAAGTGTTATTCATGTCCGTGGCCAGAATGTCGATCGGATCGAAGTTCGTCTCGGCCATCAGGCGCTTGCGGTTCTTTTTGACGAAGCGTGCAATCTCGTTGCGGACGATGGTGCCGACCCAGGCTCCGAAGCGGCCCTTGTTAGGTTCGTACTCCAGTGTGGACACACCCTTGAACACACGAATGAAAACCTCTTGAGCGATGTCGTTCGCGTCGGGATGCGGCAACTGGTACTTGCGGCAGAAGCCGATCACCAGCGGTCCGTAGATACTGACGAATTCGTTCCAGCTCACTGTGGACGTGATGCCACGCCGCAACTCGTTGATGAGAGACGCGCGAGTTGTTGGCCAGAACTGACCCATGAATAACTCGATGGCTACTGAGTGGAACGGGTTCGCTGATCGGTCGCTGGCGGGCAGCAATCAGGAGCCGTAGCGTCTGATTTCGGCGGGAGGGCGTTTGGACTCGCGTGGTTTGACGGCTTCGAAGTCATCAAGCTGATACGCGTGCAGGACCTGATTGACGCGCACCTCGATGCGGGTGAGTTCATCACCCTGATCTCTGGTGACGAACGTGTAGGCCTGCCCGGATTCGTTCGACGACAGACGTCCCGTACGTCCGATGCGATGCACATAGTCATCGCAGGACTCGGGAATGTCGTAATTGATGATGTGCGAAACCGTGCTGACGTCGATGCCGCGCCCGACAACGTCCGTCGCGATCAGCATTCGCAATTCACCCGAGCGGAACTCCTTCATCACCCGATCACGCTTACGCTGCTCAAGATCGCTGTGCAGACAAGCGACTCGCGACAATTTCCTGGCGAACACCGCGTGCAACTGGTCGGCTCCGCGCTTCGTGCGCGTAAAGACCAGCACCTGCGAGGGCTTCAGCTTGGCCAGCAGTTTGACCAGCAGCGGCAGCTTCCGATCCTGATCGACGGCGATGTAATACTGATCGATGGTCGATGGCGCGATATCGCCCGTGGACACATCCACCTTCTGCGGGTTCTTCATGTAACGCTGGGCGAGCTTCTCCACCGGCGGCGGCAACGTGGCCGACAGCAGCAGCGTCTGCCGTTCTTCGGGACAGCGACGCAGAATCTTTTCGATATCCGGTCGAAAGCCGATATCCAGCATACGGTCGGCTTCGTCGAGCACGACCAGATCCAGTTTGGAGATGTCCAACACGTGCCGGTTCATGAGGTCGATCAGGCGACCCGGCGTGCCGACAACAATCGTCGCGCCGCGTTTCAAGGTTTCGACCTGCTGATGAATCGACTTGCCGCCGATGATGCAGGCCACTCGCATATCGTGATGCTTCGACAGCAGTTCCGCCTGATCGGCGACTTGCTGGCAGAGTTCGCGGGTCGGCGTCAGCACCAGCGCCTGCGGATGGCGGATTTCCGGGTCGATCAGCTCCAGAATCGGGATGACGAACGCTCCGGTTTTGCCCGTGCCGGTGCGCGCCTGCCCGATGCAGTCCTCGCCTTCCAGCGCAATCGGAATAAACGCCGACTGAATGGGGCTAGGGCTTTCCCATCCAGCGTTTCGAATGGCCTTCAGCATGTGTTTGCTGAGGCCCAGATCTTCAAACCGGGGACTCTCGTCCGTCTCACGTCGCTTCAAGAGCGCTCACTCCCGCAAAGAGCCGCGTGGCCCGCTTAATTCACAAAGGGCTTCCTTAGGACGTCCAGAATCCTCAAACCCAGTAGCGGTATAGAGTAGCCGTTTCGGACGGTCAAATTGCAACTCACCCTAAATGCGGAGTTTCTGGTCAGCAGGTCACTGGACGGCGGCATCTTTTGCCCCTATCCCAACCCCATGTTCCAACTTTTTGACCACACTGCCGACCTGGGCCTGCGCGTCGAAGCAGCCACGCTCGAAGAACTCTTCGCCGAAGCCGCGCGCGGGATCACCAGCATGCTGATTGAGCATCCTGAGTCCCTGCAGCCCACGCTGGAGCGACAGGTTCACCTCAGCGGTGACGAACTGGAGTACCTGTTTTTCGACTGGCTGAGCGAGCTGCTGTTTGCCTTCGATTCCGAGCACTGGCTCGGCGCCGAGTTCGATGTGCACCTCGATGGCAGCCTGATGTCCGTCGCCATTCGCGGTGAGACTTTCGACGCGGTGAGGCACGAGTACGGTCACGAAGTGAAAGCCATCACGTATCATGGTCTGACGGTCGAACAAACTCCGGACGGCCGCTGGTTCGCCGAAGTGATCGTCGACATCTGAGTTCCAGCAGTTGCTGCCAACAAGTCGTAGGACGGACAATCCTGTCCGTCGAAATGCTGGCGGACAAGATTGTCTGCCTACCCTGCAGATCCACGTTGATTGTCACAAGCACTCGCAAGTCATGGCATCCATGAAACCTTCCACGCTGATTGTTCGCAGCCTGACCTACTACTGGAAAACGCACCTCGCCGTGCTGCTGGGAGTGATTGTTGGCACGGCGGTCATCGGGGGTGCGTTGCTGGTGGGCGACTCCGTGCGCGGTAGTTTGCGACAGATGACACTCGACCGTCTGGGCGGCATCGACTTCGCGTTGCAGAGTCCTCGATTCTTTACCGAGTCCATCGTCGAACGCCTGCAGGATGAACCCGCCTATCGAGACGACAAGGTACGCGTCATCGCTCCGGCGCTGGTGATGGATGGTGGCCTGGTCCGCCAGGCTGCTGACGGAACAACGTCTGACCGGGCCGGGGGCGTGCGAGTCTATGCCGTTGAAGAACGATTCTCTGAACTCAGCGAACTCAAACTCGACATCCTGCCGCACGACGATCAACTCGTGCTGAGCGATCGAGTCGCTCAACAGATTCGCGCGAAGGTCGGCGATCAACTGACGTTGTGGGTCGAACTGCCCAGCAACATCCCGCGCGACACGTTGCTGGGCGGATCGGAGGACCAAACGACGCGCGAGATCTCGTTCACCGTCAGTCACATCCTGCCGCCGGAATCTGGGGTCGGCCGACTCGATCTCAATCCGAGCCAGCAGCTTCCGCTGACTGTCTTCGTGTCGCTGAAGACCTTGCAGCAGGAGCTCGGCCTGGAAGCCGTGCGGCGTTCGAAGGAGTTTCCGAACGGCAAGCTGGCGCGGATCAACGCGTTGTTCGTCTCAGTCGCGCCGTCCCGAGAGTCTGCTCGCTCATCACCGTCTGATGCGGTCGGCATGGCGAGCGGCTTAACACGCAGTCTGCATGAATCGCTGACGCTGGAAGACCTCAACTTGCGAGTCCTGCCCGGCAAGTCGGGCGGCTACTTCGTCGTTGAGAGCGAACAGATGATCCTGGAAGACAGCATTTCCAAATCGGTGCGTGAGCTGTCAGAAAGCAAGGACTGGTCGACATCGTCCGTGATGGTGTACCTCGCCAATCAGATCAGTAACGCGGAAGATCCGACAGCGTTTTCGATGTATTCGATCATCGCGGGCGTTGATCTGGCCGAAACTCAGAAGCCGCCGTTCGGGCCATTGTGCCCGGGTTGCACTGAGCCACTGACGCTGGCTGATGACGAGATCATTCTCAATGACTGGCTCGCGGAAGACCTGAAGGTGAAAGCTGGCGACAAGATCAAGCTGACGTATCACCTCGTCGGATCTCACGGCGAATTGCCGGAAGAAGAGCTGACGTTCCGCGTGAAACATGTCGTCGAGATGTCGAAGTCGGTGACGGCTCAAGACCGACAACTGACACCGGAAGTACGCGGTATCACCGACGCCAAGAATTTTTCCGATTGGAAGCAGCCGTTCCCGATGAAGATCAATCTCGTCACCGGCCGGGATGATTCGTACTGGGAAGAGTTTCACGCCTTGCCCAAAGCCTTCGTCTCGCTCGCGAACGCTCAGCGACTGTGGAAGAGCAAATACGGCGACGTCACCTCGATCCGCGTCAACGTCTCGGGTAGCAACGCCGACGCCGCACCGTCCCGCGATGACTTTACGCGCGATGTGCTGAAGAAGATCTCAGAGAACGCTTCGGGCTTTGATGTGCTGCCGGTGAAATGGCAGGGACTGCAAGCCGCTTCCGGCACAACGGACTTCACCGGCCTGTTCGTCGGCTTCAGCTTCTTCGTGATTGCCGCGGCGATGGTGCTGATCGGCCTGCTGTTCCGCCTCAGCGTCGAGCGTCGTATCTCGCAGATCGGATTGCTCTCCGCCGTGGGCTTCACGCCGCAACGAGTTCGCAAGTTGCTGCTCAAAGAAGGACTGGCGATCGCGGCAGCGGGCGGAGTGCTCGGTTGTGTGGCTGCTGTGGGCTACGCCCAGTTGATGGTCGCGGCCCTGAAGTCCCCGCAATGGTGGGGCGGCGCGATTGGTACACAGTTCCTGAACGTGTACGTCACTCCTGTAAGTCTCATAGGTGGTTTTGCGATCTCATTCGGTGTGGCCTGGTTCGCGCTCTTCATGGCGCTGCGAGGCCTCGCCCACATCGCGCCGCGCGAGTTGCTGGTTGGCGTCGCGGTACCCGAAGACGCTGACGCCGGTGGCTCGGCAACCGCCGCAGCGCATCCCGGAGCACGCCAGCAGAAGATTGCCTTCGGATGTTTCGCCTTCGCGATTCCGGTGCTGCTGCTGGGCGTCTTCGGACTCATTCCCAGCAGCGAGGCGTTCTCGGGATTATCGTGGCAGGTCGTGGCGTTCTTTCTGGTCGGTACGGCTCTGATGGTGGGAGCGCTCCAGCAATTCTCAGCGACCTTGAGGCGTCAAGGCGGTCTGGCCACTCGTGGTCACGGCATCGCGGCGATTGGCCGTCTGGGCTATCGCAACGCCGCCCGAAATCGCAGTCGCAGCACGCTGTCGACGGCGCTCATCGCTTCGGCCACGTTCGTGATTGTCGCGGTCGCCGCAGGTCGCAGAGACCCCGCGAAGGAAACGCCCGATGTGAACTCCGGCAATGGCGGCTTTGTGTTGGTCGCCGCAAGCGCGACACCCATCTTGCCGGATCTCAATACGGAAGCGGGTCGCTCGAAGCTGGGCCTGACGGATGGACTTTCGCCTGAGCAGAAACAACAGATCGAAAACTCAACGGTGATGGCCTTCCGCATGAAGCCCGGTGAGAACGCGAGCTGCCTCAACATCTATCAGACGCAGTTGCCGACCGTGCTGGGTGTGCCGGACAGCCTCATTGAACGTGGCGGGTTCCGCTTCATTGATGGCCGCAAGGCGGACTACTGGAAACTGCTGAAGACGCCGCGCGAAGACGGTCGCATCCCCGTTCTAGGCGACATGAACACGCTGATGTTCAGCCTGCATAAGGGCGCAGGAGGCTCGATTCCCATCACCAATGCGAAGACCGCGGGACAAGAGTTTGCCGTCGCGGGCATGCTCGACAGCAGCATCTTTCAGGGTGTGTTGCTGGTCTCGGAAGAGAATTTTCGACAGCTTTACCCTGAGCAAGTTGGCTATCGCTACTTCCTGATCGGATCACGCGATGCCGGGCCGATCGCGGATGCAACGTCGCTCATGACCGCCTTTGAAACGAAGCTCGCGCCGTATGGATTTGACGCCGAGCGCGTCTCGGATCGCATCGCCAATTTTCTCATCGTGCAGAACACGTATCTGTCGACGTTCCTCACGCTAGGCGGGTTAGGACTGCTATTGGGCACAATTGGTTTGGGCACGGTGATGCTGCGTAACGTCGTCGAACGCCGCTCGGAGCTGGGACTACTTTCAGCCGTTGGTTTCAAACGCAGCAGCCTCGGCCTGCTGGTCTTCGCTGAGAACGCCTTCCTGCTGATCTTCGGTGTCGCAACCGGAACCGTCTGCGCGTTGCTGGCGATGTTGCCGCACCTGATCTCGATCGGCGCTGACACGCCGTGGCTGGACGGAGCCAAACTGCTCGGCTTGGTCTTTGTTGCCGGTATGTTGTCCGCGGCGTTTGCAGTGCGCGACGCTACTCGCACAAAGATCGTGGCGGCGCTACGGAGCGACTAACGCCTAACTTATGCTTACTTTTGGTCTGAGTTTGGATGGAGCGAGCCGTAGGACGGACAATCCTGTCCGTCTTTGGTGTAGGCTTAAGCGACGGACAATCTTGTCCGTCCTGCAACTCACTGTGCTGCGTCAGCCCTGATCACACCTTTCACAATTCATCCTATGTCTCAATCACCCGACTACCTTCGAGTATGGCTGACGTTCCTGCAGAACGGTCTGGTGCGCGAGATGACGTTTCGCGGCAACTTCTTCATCAACATCATCACGCGAGCGTTCTGGTTCGCCGCGCAGATCACGTTGTTTGAAGTGATCTACAGCAACGTGGACGCCATTCGCGGCTGGTCGCGTGAGCAATACTTCGCCTTCATGGCCACGGGCATGCTCATCAACTGCATCGTCGAAGCGCTCTTCATGCCGAACTGCGCCAACTTCAGCGAACTCATCCGCACCGGCAATCTGGACTTCGCGTTGCTGAAACCGATCGACACGCAGTTTCTGGTGTCCTGTGAAAAGGTTGATCTGGCGATGATCAATCAGATGTTTCTGTCGCTGGCATTGCTGGGGTATTCGCTGGTGCAGATTGGCCAGCCGATATCCGCGCTGCAGGTGCTGGCTTACTTCACCTTCGTTGTGGTGGGCGTGGGCTTCTTCTACAGCCTGATGATTGCCGTCGCGGCCATGAGCGTCTGGATGGGCCGCAATCAGGGCCTGTATGACTTCTGGTTCTACATCACGATCTTCGCTCGGTACCCGCGCAATATCTACGACGGTACCAACCCCGGCAGTCTGGAACTCGGCGAAGTCATTCAATCGGCATTTACCTACATCGTGCCGATTCTGCTGGTGGTGACCGTGCCAGCCGAAGTCATTGCGCAAAGCCTCTCCAGTTGGAAGTACCCGCTGGTCTCCCTGATCGCCTCAATTGGTGGCCTGATCGCCTCACGCCTGATCTTCAACTGGTCACTCCGCAGCTACCGCAGCGCGAGCAGTTGAAACACGCGGTGCACGCCGCTGATCTTGCAGCGAGTATGCTGCGAAGCGTTCAATCGCTTGGATGGCGTCTTGTCGCCAATTACTTTGCTGGACCGCCTGTTGAGTTCTGACACGCGAACAACGCAACTCGGAACACCCGCCTTGTTATGACTGTGCTTCTCACCACGCCTTGAGGAATCTCGCCCCATGCCGCGATCTGTCTTTCATCACGACGGCCAACTTCCCGCTTCGGCGTGGCGATTCGCGGCAATTGTCTGGCTCATCCCGGTGCTTTGCTGGGGAGCGGATGAGAAAGGCACTCAGGCGGCCCCCAAGTTCGACGCGGCAGCCGTCAAGTTCTTTCAGGAGAAGGTCCGTCCGCTGCTGGAAGCGCGCTGCTTTGAATGTCATGCCGGGAACTCGAAGCGACTGGAAGGCGGCCTGCGTCTGGATGCACGACCTCTCGTTTTGAAGGGTGGCGATTCCGGCGCGGCGGCTGTTCCGGGGAAACCTGCCGACAGCCTGATTGTTAAAGCGGTGAACTACGACACGTTTGAGATGCCGCCGCGCGGACGACTGCCGCAGGGCGAAATCGACATCCTCACGAAGTGGGTGGAACTGGGGCTACCGTGGTCGGACGAGGGGCTCAAGGTCAACGTTGAAGACAAAATCTTCAACATTGATGCTCTGAAGAAGGCTCACTGGTCGTGGCAACCGATCAAGGATCCGGCCGTGCCGACAGTCAAGCAGGCCAGTTGGCCGCAGACGGACTTCGATCGCTTCATCCTCGCGAAGATTGAAGAGCAGGGGCTCAAGCCATCGCCAGAAGCCGATCGTCGCACGCTGGTCCGTCGCACTTACTTCGACCTGATTGGGTTGCCGCCCTCGCCTGCGGAGGCCGCTGAATTCCTGAACGATCCAGACCCGATCGAGAAGGCGCATGCGAAGCTGGTTGATTGGCTGCTGGCATCGCCGCATTTTGGAGAGCGTTGGGCGCGCCACTGGCTTGATCTGGTGCGGTACGGCGAAACATTGGGGCATGAGTTCGACTACCCGCTTCGTAACGCGTTCCGGTATCGCGACTACGTGATTCGAGCCCTCAACGCGGATGTGCCGTACGATCAGTTTGTCCGCGAGCAGATTGCGGGCGACCTGCTGGCGAAGCCACGTTTGAATCCTGAGGACGGTACCAACGAGTCCCTGCAAGGCACGGGCTTCTGGTTCTTGGGTGAGCTGAAGCACGCACCGGTCGATGTCAAAGGCGAAGAAGCCGCCGTCATCGATAATCAGATCGATGTATTCTCCAAGACGTTTATGGCGCTGACGGTGAGTTGTGCCCGCTGTCACGATCACAAGTACGACGCGATTTCTGCGAAAGACTACTACGCGCTGGCTGGCTTCATTCAGAGTTCGCATCGCCAGAACGCTTACCTCGATCCGCACGGCAAGGTGCAGCAGGCTGCGGATGCGCTCCAAGCGATTCACGCTGAAGCCACAACGGCAATGAAGAACTCGGCAGCCGCGCGTCAGCGTGAGCAACTCGCGGCCTACTTCAACGCCACTCGCGAAGTGGTGTTTGGCACGCCGAAACCTGAGGACGCTTCGAAACCTGCGACCGAAGCGCGTGAGCCCATCGTGTTCGCCGACTTCGAACAGGCCGACTTCGGCGGTTGGAAAGCGGAAGGCAATGCGTTCGCCAAAGGCACGGTTGAGGGCACACTGCCCGCGCAGCAACAGGTCTCAGGATTCTCCGGCAAGCGGCTCGTCAATTCCTATGTGAATGGCGACGACGCTACTGGCACTCTGACCTCGCCCGAGTTTGAGATTCAACGCAGCAAGATCCGCTTCCTGATCGGTGGAGGGCATTGGGCCGCTGAGACCTGCCTCAATCTCATGATTGATGACAAGGTCGTGCGGAGCGCCGTCGGTTCAGACAACGAGAAGCTCGATCCCGCAGGCTGGGACGTCACCGAGTTCCAGGGGCGTCGAGCCAGGCTGCAGATCGTGGATCGTCGCACTGGCGGTTGGGGACACGTGAACGTCGACCACATTGTTTTCACTGACGATCAGGTTCCCGTAACCGTGCGGCGTCCAGTCGCGGTGGTTGCTCGTGAATTCAGCGTGAACCCAATCATGCTGCAGAAGTGGGTCGAAGCCGTGAATTCATCCTCCGCAAAGTTACCCAGCCACCCGTTCGCGGCGTGGAGAGAGCTGGCGAATGCGGCCAGCTCACGACAGGACATCGCTACGGCCCGCGAACAGTTGCGTGCCCGACAGGCTCGAGCGGAGAAGCGAACAGCTCCGTTTGATGAGAAGACCCAACTGCTCGACGATTTCAATGGCGAGACATGGAAGGGTTGGCAAGCTACTGGTTGGGCATTTGGAACAGGTCCCGTTCGTCAGGGCGACTGGTCTCGCGGTGAGGAAACTGTGACGCCGGGCGTGGCTCACAGCGGCCGCTACGGCAATGGCCTGCGCGGCGTGCTGCGCTCGCCGACCTTCACGCTGTCGAAGCCGACCCTGCTGTACCGCATCGCGGGCAAAGGCGTGACGGTGCGACTCATCATCGAAGGTTACCTGATGGATGAGTTCACGGGCCTGCTCTTCAGTGGTGCGAAGTTTGATGTGGGCAACGAGAACTGGCAGTGGCACCGGCAGGGCGGAGACGTCAGCCGTTATCAGGGACATCGCTGCCACATTGAGATCATTGACGAAGGCAACGGTTGGGTCGCCGTTGATGAGATTCGGCTGGCCGATAACGACGCGCAGCCACCTGAACCCGTCAGCAGCACCAATAATGAACTGGCAGCCGACGAATCAGTGGCTTCACCCGCATCTCTGACAAGTCGGATGGTTCAACTGGCAACTAACGAGCACTCGGAACTCGGCAACTGGCTGCTCAACGCCGGTCTGATCGATAATCCCCAACTCGCAACATCGTTGGCTGCAGCCGCTCAGAAGATGAAGGACGTCGAGGCGAAGCTGCCAGAACCGCTGTATGCCGTCGGCATCATGGATGGGTCTTCGGAGAATGAGCACCTCTTCATTCGTGGCAGCCACAAGAACCTCGGCCCGGAAGTTCCACGACGCATGCTGGAAGCGCTCTACGGCTCCAATCAGCCCGCGCCGGCGAATGGCAGCGGTCGTCTCGAACTCGCCGAAAAGTTACTCGATCCCGCCAATCCGTTCCCCGCGCGAGTGATGGCCAATCGTATCTGGCAGCATCTCTTCGGACGCGGCATCGTGGACTCGGTCGACAACTTCGGAGTGCTGGGTAAACCCCCAACGCATCCGGAACTGCTCGACGCGCTGGCGATTCAGTTCGTCCGCGACGGCTGGTCCATTAAGAATATGATTCGCTCGGTGATGCTCTCACGGACCTACCGCATGGACAGTCAGGTCGTGCCGGAGTTTGCGGACAGGGATCCTCAAAACCTCTGGTGGCATCGCATGCCAATCCGCCGTCTGGAAGGCGAAGCGATCCGCGATGCGATGCTGGTCGTCTCTGGTCGCCTGGATCGCACACTTTCGGGGCCGTCTGTGCCGGTGCACCTCACGCCCTTCATGCAAGGGCGTGGCCGTCCCGGCAGCGGGCCATTGGACGGAGCTGGTCGTCGCAGCATCTACACCTCGGTGAACCGCAACTTCCTGTCACCGATGATGATTGCCTTCGATACGCCGATTCCGTTCACGACCGTGGGCCGCCGCAATGTCTCGAACGTGCCAGCGCAAGCCCTGATCCTCATGAACGATCAGTTCGTGCTGGACCAGTCGCGACTGTGGGCGAAGCGAGTTCTCGCGGAGCAACCGGCGGACACAACATCCCGGATTCAGAGGCTTTACGAAGCCGCGTTCACTCGCGCTGCCACAGAAGCTGAGGTCAACGAAGGAATTGAGTTCCTGAAATCGCAGGCCGCCGCCGTAGGTAATGGCGTGAACTGGCAGCAGGACGAGCGGGTGTGGGCAGACCTGTGCCATGTGCTCTTCAATGTGAAAGAGTTCGTTTTCCTGAAGTGACTGCCATGTGGGACTGGTTCAAGCACAATGAGACTGCCATGGAATGGCTCGGAGCAATCTCGATCGTCATGTTCCTGGGGACGTTGATCGCTGTTCCCATCCTCGTGGCAAGGATCCCACACGATTACTTCGTTCGGTCATCTGATGCCGAGAGTTCGTTTCGCCAGCTGCACCCCGCGCTCGCCGTGTTGCTGCTGATCGCCAAGAACCTGCTGGGTGTGATCTTGCTGGTGGCGGGGATCACGATGCTCGTGCTGCCCGGACAAGGGTTATTGACGCTGTTGCTGGGATTGATGCTGATCAACTTTCCGGGCAAGAAGAGCCTCGAATGGAAGCTTATTCGCAACAAGAAGGTGCTGAACGCCGTGAACTGGATTCGCCAGAAAGCGGGACGCCCAGCGATGCTGACTGAACCCGAAGGCGCTCGCAGCTAGTGGTTCAAGCTTCGCCCTGAATGACTGCCGACGACCTGAACTCAGTCCGAAGCTCGCGATTCAGCTGCTTAGCTTGATCTGGCTGACAGCGCCGTCAGGGCGTTCTGCTGGTTCTGGACCCGGCTGATAGCGGATTCCATGTTGATGAACTGGCGCAGCAGTCGCTCTTTGCGAAGCACCAGCCGCGCGTCGATCTGATCAACTCGATCCTGCAGGTTGGTCATGGTGTTTTCGAGCGATGTCTTCTGCAGCTTGAAGACACCGTCAACGACGTCTGTCAGAGACTTCAGCGTGCTGCTCAGGGTCTTACCCGCACCGCTGGTGGTGTCAGTGAAGAAGGTTTTGATCGCCGCGGGATTGTCGGTGGCGACTTTGTCGTAGGTGGCTTCGTCAAACGTCAGCTTGCCGCCCGTCGTGAAGCGGATTCCCAGGTCGGTCAGCGACTTCACGGCGTTGGTGCTACCGAAGTAGGTCTTCGAGATCGTGGACGTCAGCCGGTTGCGAACATTCAGAACGATGCTTTGCCCTTGCAAAGCACCGCGTTTAGTCGCGTCCGGGTCGAACTTGGAGAGTTCGGCGGATTTGTCCACATACGAATTGAAGGCCTGCACGAAGCTCTTCAAAGCCTGCTTGGCAGTGTCGGTGTTCTGAGCAACGTCGACCTGCGCAATGGTCGTACCAACCGCCTTCGCCGTGACGTCCACTCCAGAGATGACTTCATCAAACTGGTTGTTGGAAGATGCCACCAGGTACGACGACGCGGTGCTGCTCCCTACCTGCAGCAAAGCATCTTCGGCGTTGCTGGTGACGGTCAGTCCCAGATCGATGTTGCCGGTATCGATGATGAACTTGTTCGCGGTGCCGGTTTCCTTCGACGACAGTTGCAGGCGATATGGATTGAAGGCAGCCCCATCACGAATCACGGCCGCGGACAGATCCTGCGTCGCAGAACTGATCTTGGTCGCCAGGGTCGCGAGCGTGTCTGTCGCGGAGACATCGATCTTCGTCTGCAGGCGGCTATTGATGACCTGACTGCCACCTTCTTGCGTTGCGGAACCGAGTATGCGCAGGTCTTCGGCGGTTGAGCCGGTGACCTCCTGCACTCGCAGCGTACCTGAGCCACCGGCCTCATCGACCAGACGGAAGCCGTCGCCGGTCTCATTGAGTTCCGCTCGAACCTGCACCTGCGATGAGGCGTTGATACGGACCAGCAGGTCACCCAGCGTCTTCACGCTGCTGGTCACCGAAATCGACGCCTGATTGCCGGCCGAGTCGACAATCAGGAACGAACCCGTTTCAACAGCGCCTCCATCCGGTGCGTAATTCTCCAGCGCGGATTTTTCGTTCAAGTGACGGAAGGCGAGGTTGCCGGATGAAGCGGTGTTGGTCGCCGCGTTCACGGCAATACCCAGATTGGCTGCGGTTGTACCACCACCGACATCAGCGATGATCAGATTACTAGCCGTCGCGCCGGAGGTATCAACGACTTCGATACCCGTGCCGAGCTTATTGAGCCGCGCGGTCACGGCCAGTTCCGTGCCACCGTTGCTGGCCGAATTGATGGCTGTAATGACTTCGTCCAGCGACGACGCCTGCGAGAGATCGACCGTCGCGGTCAGGCCGTTGCGATCCGTCAGCGAGATCTGGCCCGGTGTTGTGATGCCACGGCCGCCCCGCAGATTACGCAACAATCGCGACCCGATTCCGGCCAGCAGTTTGTCGCCTGTCAGCACGTTGCCGACGGTCGCATTGTCGAGCCCCAAGGCGTTGACAACCGCGGCACCATTCTGATCGGAGACACCGAACGTACCCACACCCGTCGTATTGTCGGTGAGAGTTAGTCGCCCGTTGCTCAGCGCTGCCGTCAGCTTGCCGCTGTTGCCCGAGTGATTGTTGATCGCGTTAACGACATCGGTCAGGTTGCTGAGGTTGTCAAAGTTGATATCGATGTTGGATGCATCAGCGAGCGAAATCCGCAGATCGTTCTGCCCAACCGTGTTGAAGAGCTGATTGCCGTCGTTGAGCTGATCGAAGCTGAAATCACCGGTGAGGTAGTAAACGTCATCACCGGTCAGCTTCGTCGCACTGACCGACTTGCGCAAGCCGAGGTCCTGCGCCGTCCGGCCAGTGCCGATGTCCTGTACGATCAAGTTAGACGCGGAACCGCCCGACGTGTCTTCCAGGATCAGCCGTCCGCCTTCGGAGTGCGCATTCACCGCAACGTCGGATTGCTCGTTGATTGCCGCCAGCACGTCATCAACGGAGTAGGCGTTCGAGAGATCAATCGTCGTCGTCGCGCCCGAACGATCGGTGATCCGAATCGATCCGCGCTGCACTCCAGCGCCGCCGTTCAGATTGCTGAGCCGCGTCACTGAAGCCAGTTCACCGCCTTGAGAAATCGTGATCGTGCCTTCGCCGACGAGCTGCTTATCAGAATTGGCAAACCCTTTAGAGACGCGTTGCTCAGCGGTGGCCAGTTGCAGCGTCTTGAAACCGTAGCTACCGAGCTGCGCGGTCGAGACCGCACTGACGCCCACCTGAGCCGGGTCTGAATTCGTGACCTTCGTGCTGTTGAAGATCGAGTTCGTGCTGAGCTGAGTAATCGAGGCGGTCAACGCGAGCACGTTGGCTTCGAGCGTTTCCACGCCGGTCTTCACGGCTTTGAAGCCCGTGATACGTGTTTCCAACCGCTTGGCTGGCGCGCGCGCCACCTCGATCAACTGGTCGGTCAGAGTCCCGAAGTCGATGCCACTGAAGAGCCCCGTCGTTGTCCGAACACCTGACATTACCACTTCTCCCGCGCGGACCGCGCCCGTCTGCGGCTCACGCGCTGAAGAGATTATCGGTCATGCGGAATCAACCGCTGGACGGCGACCATGCGCATTCGAAAGTTCGTGAGGCCACCGCAGCACCTGTAAAGCCCGCAAGGTTTCTCACGAAGTCACTTAGCCTGCCGACCGGCATTTGAATGCGGGGCTCTGCAGCCTTTTCTCCCTCCCGTTCCGCGGCAGACGCCTCCCCGCGCCAGTTCTCGCAATACGAGCTCAAGCTCACGAGTCTTCGGCAACTTCGTGACTGGTGAAGAACTCGGCGATGACTTCTTCCAACGGGCGATCCTGCACAGCGACGTCGTCGATCGCGTAGCGCGACAACAATGACGACAGCACCTTGGGGACTTCCGCTTTCGCGACGCTGAGCTTCGCACGCGGCGGAACAACATCGAACACCGTTCCGTAACTCCCGAGGTCCTCCGGGACTTCGCTGCTCGCGAACTGCAGTTCGATCACTTTGTGATGACTGAAGCGATCGATGATCTCAGCCAGCGGGCCATCGTGCTTCAGCTCGCCCTGATTGATGATGACCGCGCGCTGACACAGCGCTTGCACGTCCTTCATGTAATGACTGGTGAGGATGACGGTAATGCCCTGCTCACGCTGATAGCGCTTGAGGAACTCCTGCACGTTCCGCTGCGAGACCACATCGAGGCCGATGGTGGGCTCGTCGAGAAACAGCACTTCCGGTCGGTGCAGCAGCGCGGCGATCAGCTCCATGCGCATGCGTTCGCCGAGCGACAGCTCGCGCACTGGTTGACCGATGAGTTTCTTCACCGCCAGCAGTTCGGTCAGTTCATCGAGCCGCGCATCGAACTCACGCGCGTCAATGCGGTAAATCTCTTTGTGCAGGCGGAACGACTCCTGAGCCGGTAGGTCCCACCACAGTTGATTCTTCTGACCCATCACCAGCGAGAACCGGCGGCGATACGCGTTCTCACGTTTCCACGGCGTATAGCCCAGCACGGACGCGGAGCCTGACGAAGGATAGATCAGCCCCGACAGCAGCTTCAGCGTTGTTGTCTTGCCTGCCCCGTTCGGGCCGAGGAACGCGACCATCTCGCCCTGATGGACGCGAAAGCTGACGTCGCGAACGGCTTCGACAGTCTTGTACTCGCGTTTGAAGAGACCCTTGATCGACGCCATCAGCCCTTCGCGTTTGCGAAACACGCGGTACTGCTTCGACAGGTGGCTGGCTTCAATGGCGATGGGCGGCGAGGACATGAAAGCGTTTCTGGCTGAGAGTTCAGGATGTCGCCGCAGTCTATTGAAACGGCCAGCACTCGCCAGAACAGCCCGAGACGATCCGCGCAAGAACGTAATGCCCGCGAAGAGGCACCTCGAACACTTGCAGCGACGAACTCAGATCGTCATCGCCGTGAAGCCACCGTCCACGACAATGTTGGTGCCCGTGATGAAGCTGCCACCATTCGGTGCCGCCATCAGCACGACCGCTCCGGCCAGTTCCTCGGGAACGCCGAAGGGACTTTGTGGATCGTCGCCCAGCGGTCGCGACGTCGGCGTATGGCGCTTGATGTTGGCCACACGCTCGGGCGACAGAATCTTGCGATTCTGTTCGGCAGGGAAGAAGCCGGGCGAGAGCGCGTTCACGCGGATGCCGTACTGAGCAAACTCACGCGCCAGGTTCTGGGTGAGGTTCAGCACGCCCGCCTTGGTCACTGAGTACGTGAAGACGCGCGACAATGCGATGATGCCGCTGAGCGACGCGACGTTGATGATCGAACCCTTCGTGCCGCGTTCGACCATATCCTTGCCGAAGATCTGGCAGGAGATCTGCACGGCTCTCAGATTAGTATTCACAATCCGTTCGAACTCTTCGTCGGCAATGTCGAAGAACGGTGTTGCCGAGTTCACGCCAGCGCCATTCACCAACACGTTGCACTGCCGATTGTTCGCCTTCAGATGAGCAACAATGGCTTCCAAGTCCTTACGTTGAGTGCTGTCCGCAGCGCAGAACTCTGCCGAGCCGCCCGCGTCCTTGATGCGATCGAGGATCGACTTGCCTGTCGCTTCATCCGTCTTGAGCGTGCGACCGACAACGACCACATGAGCCCCCGCACCAGCCAGCGCTTCGCACATCGCGCCGCCGAGAACACCGGTGCCACCGATCACAACAGCAGTCAGGCCATTAAGTCCGAAGAGACGTTGCAGGTAAGTGGCAGTTGACTGGCTCATAGTATGCATTCCGAAGGAAGATGATCAGGTGAAGCGCAACTCAATCGACAGTTCAGATGATCCACTAACCAATGAATTCTAACTGCACCGGCTTCGGGATCACTCCCTGCTCGAAACCGCGCTTCAGCAGCAGTTCAACCGCGCGGCGACCTTTGTCACCGAAGTCGAGCGTCCAGTCATTCACATACATGCCGACGAACTTATCTGCCTTCGCGGTATCGAGATCGCGGCCGTACTGCAGTGCGTGCTTCAACGCTTCCTGCCGATGCTCCAGCCCGTACTGAATGCTCTGCTTCAGATACCGGGTCACGTCTTCCATCACCTCACGGCCAAGATCGCGACGAATGGCGTTGCCACCCAGCGGCAACGGCAGGCCGCCGGTGTCTTCGTACCACCACTTGCCCAGATCGACGATCAGACTCAAGCCCTGATTGGCATAGGTCAGCTGGCCTTCATGAATGATGAGCCCAGCATCGACCTTGCCCGCAGCGACGAGGTTGAGGATCTCATCAAACGGATGAACCTCATACGAAAACTTGTCGCCCAGCAGCAGCTTCAGCGCCAGGAACGCGGTCGTCAGCGTGCCGGGCACCGCGATCTTCTTACCGTAGAGCGATTCAATCGGCCCCGGTTCGCGAGCTACGACCATAGGGCCATAGTTGTCACCAATGCTGGCGCCACAGGCACACAGGGCGTAGGTGTCTGTGATGTAGGCGTAGCCGTGCAGACTGACGGCAGTGAGCTCCAGTTCGCCGCGCAGGGCTCGCTGATTCAGCGTTTCAATGTCCTGCAGCGTGTGTGTGAACTCGTAATTACCGACGGGCAGCTTGTCGTTGGCCAACGCGTGAAACATGAACGCGTCGTCTGGATCGGGACTGTGACCGATGTTGATGCGAATCTTCGACTCACTCATTGCAGACAAATCCGGCAAAAAGGATGGAATAAAGCGGCGGGACGGTAGCGCGACTCTGCGAGTCACGCAACCAACCACGAAAAACCGTCCGCGACACCTGTTCCTATCCGTAGCGGAGCTGCTGCCTTTAACCGGAATAAAGGCTGTTTTTGCAATGTGAGGACTCGAACCACTGCGGCGAACTTAACGCCGCCTGCGGTTATCCCATCAACTCGGGAATCGGTCGGCCGCGATCAACGATCGGGGTCGGGCGGCCATTGAAGTCGCGGATCAGAGTCGTCGCGGAGTCGATGCCCATGTGGTGGTAGATCGTCGCGAGGAAGTCGCCGGGGCCGCAGATACGTTCCACCGAGTCTTCACCGCGTTTGTCGGTGCCGCCGATGAAGCCGCCGGTGCGGATACCTCCGCCGGCCCAAATGTTGGAGAAGGCGCGGGGCCAGTGATCACGGCCGGGTTGGATGGTGCCCGCGGGAGCGCTGGCATCGCCGCCGCCCGTGCTCGCCGCATAGCTGATCTTGGGAGTGCGACCGAACTCGCCCGTCACGACAACCAGCACTCGCTTATCGAGGCCGCGTTCGTAGATGTCTTCGATCAATGCCGTGACCGCTTGATCGTAAGCATCCGCGCGGAACTTCATGGCTTCGAAGACGTGCATGTTAACGGCGTGATCGTCCCAGTTCTGAACTCGTCCGCAGAGCGGTCCAGCCAGACTGGTGGTCAGCACTTCGACGCCAGCTTCCACCAGACGGCGAGCGAGCAGCAGTTGCTGCCCCCAGGCATTGCGTCCATAACGATCACGCACGCGCGGGTCTTCGAGGTTGAGGTCGAAGGCTTGTTTCGTCTTGGGATTTGTCAGCAGCGTCATGGCCTGCGATTCGAACTCGTCGAGCGCCGCCAATTCCCGTTGCTTATCGAAGGCTCGCTCCAGCGTGTCGAGGGTCTGACGTAGCGAAGAACGGCGTCCGAGACGGCGGACTTCGTTCGAATCGGAGAGGCCAATGTTTGGCACCGAGAAGGTCGGTTGATTCGGATCGCCTGACACCACGAACGGCGAATAGGCATCGCCGAGATACGCCGGGCCGTTGTATTCGAGCGGCGGGTTGATCCCGACGTAGGCAGGCAGCGGGTTCTGACGAGGTCCCTTCTGTGATCGGACATAGTTTGTCACGGACATCCAATCGGGCAAACGTGGCTTAGGCTTGTCGCGCGTATCGGAATCTCCGGAGAGCAACTGCATCGAGCCAGCCGGGTGTCCGCCCGCGTTCTGACGCATCGACCTCAACACAGTGAACTTGTCCGCGATCGCCGCTTGCCGTGGCATGAGTTCGCAGAAATTCATTCCCGGTATTTTGGTCGGAATGGTGGCGTAGGGGCCTCGATACTCGCTGCCGGCATTGGGCTTAGGATCGTAGGTCTCAATGTGGGAACATCCGCCGGGCTGCCAGACCATGATGACGGCGTTCTTCTCGCGGCCGGGGATGGTCGTGGTTTCGTTGGCATAGGCCGCGTTCTCGGCCCGCAAGCGGAGCAAGCCGGGCAGGCTCAATGTCGCAAAGCCGGCGAGGCCCATTTGCAGGAAGCCACGACGGCTGTTCGAACAAATGCTGTCCGGGCCGGGGCAAAATACAGGCGACTTCGCATGAGAAAGATGTGTCATGGTCAGCTGCATCCGGGAGTCTGGAAGGAAGGGTCGTAGGGGCGGGACCTGGCGAGGCTGCCCTGCGAAACGGCGTGCTTCGCAGAGCAGGCGGGAAAGTAAAGCTTACTTCTTCTCGGGCGGGTTTACGCGGATCGCAATCGGTTCGGAAACGACGATATCCACAATATCGGTCGGAGCAGCCGTTGCCGTTGCCTTTTTGACTTGTGCCGCCGCATTGGTCACAGCAGCGGTGGCAACTTTCTGTTTGGCAGTCGCGGCTTCGACGGCCTTGTCCGCTTCGGCTTTGGTCTCAGCAGTTGCGGCCGCGGCAGCTTCCATCAACTTCTTCAGCTCAGCGTCAGCGGCGGCGAGTTCTTCCTGAGCCTTCTTGTGAGCCTCTTCTGCGACCGGAATGGCGTCAGGGCGATGCCGATACTTCGCCACCGCTCCGCCGTAGAACGCGATCAGGTATTCGCCGGGCGCGACCTTCAACGCGGCGGTATCTAACACAGCTTGAGACTGCTCGGCGTTGATCTGCACATCAAACTGCGGAGCGCGATCGAAGCCGGCGCCCATCGTCTTGAGTTGCAGGACCGCACCGGAGAACTCGCTGCGACGCGTGTGATTGAGCGGAACGGTCAGCTTCTCACCGGCTGTCACGGTCAACACATCCTTGTTCGGCGTGCTCAACGACAGCGGAGTGAACTCCAGACCGCTAACCGAAACAGGAATATCAGCGAACAACCGCGGACTCGGGATCTCGCCCCAGGAATCCGGAATCGGCCAGGCATGCGACGCTAGTCGACCGGTCCGAGTCACAACTTCATCGTTGATCTTGGCTCGACCAATGAAGTTGGCACTGCCGATGACTCGCGGTGCGTTTTGGTGCGCGGTGACCAGCATCAGGCCGCGCGATTGACCAGCCGGAATCTTCAGGCCGCTGGCAGTCACGCCTTCCGGCAGACCTTCCAGCGCCAGGTCGATGTCACCATCAAAGCCGTCGCGTCGGATGGCCACGACTTCCAGAGCCATCGTGGCGCCACCACGCAAAGCCAGCGGCTTCGAGACCGCATTGCGGTCACCGTTCCGCAATTCCATGTGCAGCGCCCAGGCGACGACTGCAAAGTCGGGAGCGGCCTTGCGAATCACCAGACGATAAATGTTCTTCGGATCGTTGCGCGTGCCGCCAAACAAGTCCGAGAGCTGCAGGCGATGCAGGCCGTCTTCCTTGATCTCTACCTTGCCGAGGATGTCCGCGCTGCCCGCGTTGTACGGA
The DNA here is from genome assembly GCA_964386705.1 of uncultured Planctomycetaceae bacterium. Lineage (GTDB taxonomy): Bacteria > Planctomycetota > Planctomycetia > Planctomycetales > Planctomycetaceae > AM-0621. The sequence goes on along the minus strand of CAYLTY010000037.1, from coordinate 23,605 downwards.
GGACCGTCATACGCATAACCGTTGCTGGACACCTTCACGGGGCTGGGGATGTCACTGAGTTCCGCGATGTCCGTCAGCTTTTCTGTATCGCCCGTGCGAGCCACATGCTGCACAAGGATCGACGGATCGGTCGGTAAACCGAAGCGCTCCGAACCAACTTCGACCCACCAGACTTCGCCCTTCTTGGCTTCGAACTCAAAGACATCCACATCAGCGGCGGGATAGAAGCTGCCCGCGATGTCGCACGGCAGAGTAATCTTCTGAGCCTTCGTGCGATCGTTGTTCGGTTCGGCCTCAGCGACTTCCGCCTGCTCCTTCAGACCTTGCGGCGGCCAGGAGAACGAATTCACCGGCTTGGTCGACGGCATTCGCACAATGGGTGCTCCAGGTGCCAATTCCGACACGCCCAATCGGTAGTAGTAAGCAGGTCCGCCTTTGAAGGTGAGTTCATGCACCTTGATCACATACTTGCCGTCGGCAGGCACGTTGAAATCCAGAACTCCGCCGCGACGTTCGACCAGCAGATCGCGTCCAGCGGCATCAGCGACGATCACCACCGCATCGAGCTTCGAATCGATGCCGCGAGTCGCGCAGTCCACGATGATGCGCTGACCTTTGCGGGCTTCGAAGCTGTAGAAGTCGACGGCACGCTGCGTCATCGTCGCGTTGCAGATCGAATTGACCGGCAACTCCAGCGCCGTCGACAGCGTCGTATTGGGCTTCGTCTGAGACACCTCGTTGAGTGTGCCCACACAGAACGCTCGCGACGACGAAATTCCCAGTCGCGTCATCACGCGCGATTCATAGATTCCCGGAGGACAATCGCCAGCAATCGAGACCACGTACTTGTTCGGTTCCGGTTGACCGGCAGCGTTCAGCTTGCGAGTCGCCTTGATGCGCGGATCAGAAAACGTGAGCGCATCGGCGTCTTCGATGTGTTCGCCGCTGATCGTCACATCGATTTCAGACCCAACTTTGGCGCCCATTGGTTGGGTGGTTAATAGCCTTGGGGCAGGCAGACCGACCGATTGGGCGAAGACCGGGGCTGTTAGAAGTAGCGCGCTGCAGGTTGCGCCAAAGGACAAAAAGGACCTCAGGGACCAAAGGTAGTTGGCACCGATCATTGGCTTCTCCGTTGATGATTCCGTGAAGCGACCCGTGCACGGGTCATGGCTTCGCGGAGACCGCCTTCTTTGAGGAAGGTTTGTTCCAAAGTTTTTAGTTGCTGATCCAGCAGATAATTCGTGAGTTTGATCAACCCGATGATGACGTTCGCACAGATCGCGAGGTCATCGTGTTCAATTCCTTTGCGGAAGGTTTCGTAGTTGGCTCCCGGTGTGCGATTCAGTTCTCTCAGTCGCTGCGTGTAAGGATGCTGAAGATCCCATTCTTCCAATCGGCGAGTTCTCAGGAAGTCGCGATAGTCTTCGAGTAGCTCTTCCAGACTGGCTCGCGAGACGTTGGTGAGTTTGATTTCCATTTCTCTGGACGTTCCGGAAGCCTGACTACCTTCGACGATATTCTGTTTGCCGGAGCGGGCGGCTTGAATCATTTGGTCATAAGTGCGATCCCGTTTGTCGAGGAATCGACTGCAAAAGTAGACGGTCGCGTCATAGACGATCTGTGATTTCTGGTAGGACAGCAGGTTTTGATAGCCGCCGTGCGGTGGAATAAAGCCCGGCTGAGTTGAAGGGTCGGAAAGGACCTCTGGGACCAAAGAACTTTTGCGGCGTTCTTCTTTCCTTTGGTCCTTTATGTCCTTTTCGTCCCTTCTATCCGACATGACAGCCTCTAATGATTGAACAAAAACTCTTTCGTATTAATCAGCGCCCAAATCAGGTCCTGATAATTCGCATTGGCGGCGGTGCCGGGTTCGTTCAGGTACTCAATCGCTGTCTTCAGTTCTTGTGGTCGAGGCTCTCGCGAAAACGCTGCCAAGTACAACTCTCGCACCTTGGCCTCGGCGGGTTTGTCTTCCTTGGCAAGGCGTTCGGCGCGGCCGGTGGCGGCGGCGAGCTTCGCCTTCATTTCCGGGGCGTTCAGCAGATGCAGGCTTTGCGCGAGGCTTGAAGACTGCACGCGTTCGCATTCGCAAACGCTCTCACCTTGAGGACGTCCGAAGACACGCAGGAACTGCGATGAGGCGTTGTAACTATTGTCAGGTAAACCAACGGCTCGAGTGCCGGGTGGCAGGTTGGCGAAGTCCGTCTGAGTTCCTGCCAGTCGATCGATTGCGTCGAGTAACACCTCCGCCTGCAGACGTCTCGGGTAGTAACGCGAGTAATTCTGCTGGTCGACAATATTATGCTCGTTCGGGACCTCGCTGAGTTGATACGCTCGAGACTGCGTCATCACGCGCACCAGTTCTTTGAGATCAAAGTTGCTGGCGATGAAGTGCTTCTCCAGAGCGTCCAGCAACGCCGGGTTTGTCGGTGGATTGGTGTCGCGGATGTCGTCTTCCGGTTCGATCAGTCCGCGAACGAAGAAGTGCTTCCAGTAGCGGTTCACCAATGACTTCGCGAAGAACGGGTTGTTCTTCTGACTCATCCAGTCGGCGAGTTTCAAACGCGGATCTTCGTCAGCGGCAATGGCGGGGATCGCATCACCCAGCGCTGCCGGCTTGAGCGGCACCCCGGTCTTCATGTTGGCGGCGGTCGCGATACCACGTTTGTGGAAGATCAGGTCTTCGCCACGGGTACCTGACGGCTTGCGTCCGACCTGACTGAAGAAAGCGACCAGCGAGTAGTAATCATCCTGGCTCCAGCGTTCGAACGGATGATGATGGCATTGAGCACATTGCATCCGCACGCCGAGGAACAACTGGGCGACGTCTTCAATCTGCTGCTTCGGTTCTTTGACTCGCTTGTACCACGCAACCGGCGGATTACCGATCACAGTGCCCGTGGCTGCCAGCACTTCGCGCACAAACTGGTCGTAAGGTTTGTTGGCCAGAAAACTGTCGCGCACCCACGCATGGAACGCGAAGTTGGAAACCGTGTCGCTGGCATCGTCACGACGATTCTTCAGCAACGCGGTCCACTTGTTGGCGAAGAAGTCCGCGTAGTCAGGACTGCGGAGCATCTCGTCGATGAACTTATCACGTTTGTCAGCGTCCGCGCTGGCCAGAAACGCGGCAGCTTCGTCTTCAGTCGGCAAGCGGCCGCCGATGTCCAGCGCGACACGTCGCAGGAACGTCGCGTCATCGCAAACTGCAGACGGCGGAATGCCCAGCGACCGCAGATTTGCGAACACGTGCTCGTCGACAAAGTTCTTCGGCGAGGGAATGTTTTCAACCGGAGCACCCAATGGTACCGACGCGCTGTAGACCGCGACCTGCCCCTGATACCTCACCATCACGGCTACGTTGCCGGAGATATCCGAAATCTTCACGAGGCCGCGATCGCTGACATCGGCCATCGCCCTGTCGTTGGCTTCGTACAGTGCCATGGTAGTGACATCGCGGACGCTGCCATCGGCGTACTTCGCGATCGCCTTGAGCTGCTGCTCGGCGCCGCGTTTGATGGAACCCTTACCGGGTTGAATCTCGATGGACACCAGATTCGGCGCGGTCTTCAGGTCATTCGGAGCGCCTTGCCGAATCCATTCGCGCAGCAGGGCGTAACCTTCGGAAGTGGCAGCCAGACGAATGCCGCCGCCGTGAGGTACCTGCCCCGACGCTTTCATGAGCAATAAGCTACGTTCCGGAACACCCGCAAACAGGCGGCGGCTGCGGCCCTCTTTGACAAGGTGTTCCAAGTCTTCCTGTGGCTCGAACCCCAGCAGCGACAACTGGAACCCATTCTGCCCGTTGCCCGCCTTCGCATGGCAGACCCCGACGTTGCACCCCGCCTTCGTCAGCACTGGCATCACGTCATTGACGAAGCTCACGGGCTGATCAGCGGCTGTGGACTGACGGGCTACGGCGAGCACGCCAAACAGAAGGGCCAACACCTTGGCAAGGCTCGCCCAGAGCGAGCACCGCGATGGCAAATTTCGAAGCGTCATGACGTTTCCGCAAAGTCCGGGAGCAAATTCGACCCTGAGCGGGACGGAACTCACACGAACCCCTTGTTCGGAGAAAGAATACATCAGACGACGCTAATGCGTGCCTGCAATCCTCGTCAATCAGTTCGCTTTGCGAGTTCCGCCCGCTCCGATGAAATAGGAGCAGAGAATCACGGATATGAAAAAGCGAAAGCCCCTGTGTCCGGACGGGACGCAAGGGCTGGCTGAATCTTCAGAGACTGTGGAAGACGGCTCGTAGCCTATTGCACAGCCTCGACTTCCAGTTCGTTCACAATCTTGCGCACTCCAGGTTCGAATCGTGCCATGTTTTCGGCGAGGCGGCGAGCTTCTGGGGTCGGAACCTTGCCGCTGAGCGTCAAGACTCCTTCGCCAGTCGTCGAGGCGGCCACGCCCCTCAACTCGGGTCGGGACAGACCGCGGCTCACGGGTCGCGTAGCCACGTTCTGCATCCTTGCGCCAACGCTTTCGGTGACTTGCTCTGGAGCCCGCATCGGTGGCTTGAAGCCGAGTGACAGCGAGGGCTGAATCGTGCCCTGCTGCTGCTGTTGGTTTCCGAAGTTGAACTGGTTGAAATTACCGAACTGGCCAAAGGCACTACGTCCGCCGCCCAGAGCGTTGCGGGTGGCGTTACGGCCAATCTGGTTCTGCAACGCGTTGCCGAACTGGTTCTGCTGATTCCCAAACATTCCCTGCTGATTGTTCCCGAACGAGCCTTGATTCGTCCCCATGGCATTGTTGTTCGTCATGCCAGTGGTGTTCGTACCGGTGTTGCTTTGCATCTGGCCGTTCGCGTTGATGTTGCTCAGACGGCTGTTCTGCGAGTTGGTATTGCTCAGGCGGGTGGTGTTGCCGAAGCCACCGCTATTAGCACCCGTCCCACCCGTGTTGGTGCCTGTGTTTCCAAACCCCGAATTTCCGGAGCCAGTGTTTCCAAATCCGCTATTCGCATTGCCGAAACTGTTCACGGCCTGCTGGAGACCACCATACGGGTTGGCATTGGAGTTTCCGGTCGTGCCGCGATTCTGCTGCGCGAACGCAGACTGGCTCAAGCAGCTCAGCCCCAAACCCAGGAAACCAATCAGCATCCAATGGCGTGACATAACTCGCCTCCCGTCGAACTCTGCTACCGAAACCGCGCGTCGGAATTTCCTGACGATATATCATCGGCTGCGCCCCTGTCACAGTGCATTCATCCTGAAATGCGTACGCCTCACTCGGAAATTCCGAGCGAGGCGTGTTGGTTACAGCGGTTGGGGGCTGGATGTCAGGCCGTCTCAGCGGTTTTCGACCGAGTGTTTCAGCGGTGTTTTTCGCGTACGGCCGATGTGGCTGGGCGGCACGTAGCGGTCCAGACGACGCTCCACAACGTTGCTCGCGGCTGCAGGTCCAGCGCTGGCGACTTTGCGACAGGCGGCCACCTGAGTCATTGAGGTGAGGCTCAGAAACGTGATTGTTCCCAGCAGTCCAACCTGCAGGGTGAAAAGGTCCAGCCCGGCGGGCAGGTTCCGCCCCATGTAGAGACTCATCAGGACCGTTGCCAGCGACAGTATAAAGAGCTGTGCAAAGGACTTACGTGCTTGATTGGGGAAAGAGTTCATGAGGGCCTCGGCTGGATTTACGAGTGAGAAGGCTCGGTCCGGCAACCCTAGGTCGGGAACTCGTGAGGGCAAGATTCTGTAGGCAATCTCCCCCGATCAGACAGATCCGCAGGACCTGACTGTTTGACTTTAGGGGTTAGGTGAGGTTTGCCGATAGTAACGATCACAGAGCGTTTTCCGGTCGGGCAACACTCTGCGCGGGGGCCAGTTGCAGAGAGCGAATGTTCTCAGGGATGAGGGTTCATTTCTCGGCTGGTGACCGGTCAATCGGGCGACTGGGGAGGGATTCCAGGCGTCTGAACCACGTAGACCGATTCGGCGTGCTTCAACTTCGTACCGGGACATGGAGGTCCTAACGGCATGACAATGTCATTCAAACCACGTTGGCCCTTGGCTTCTGCGGTGTTGCTTGGACTGGGCTCGTCCTGGGTGCTGCCGTCCGATGCGTTGTTCGGCCCCGATGTGGCGAGCGCTCAAAGCCTGCCGGGCTTCCTGAAGCGCGACAAAGCCGCCAGCAGCGATGCAGCGAAGAAGTCCCAGCCAGCGGCTCGCATGCAAACCGGGACGAAGCCGCTCGGTGCGCCTGCAGAAAAGCAGGAGCCCGAGATCAAGCTGAACTTCTCGGCTCAGAATTGGGACGTCGTTCTCAAGAAGGTCGCCGATGACTGCGGCTCAACGCTGGTCATGGATCGCGTGCCCAAAGGTCGTTTCACACGCACCGAATTGAATAAGAAGCACACACGCGAAGAGGCCCTCCGCATTCTCAACCGGGAACTGGAAGCTCAAGACTTCCGCGTTGTCGAGCAGGGCAACTTCCTGGTGGTGATGTACCTGCCGAACACTCGGCCGGATTACCGCCGTCATCAGATTGCTCCGGAAGCGACTGAGTCCGCTCAGAAGACCCCGCAGGGAGCCCCGGTAGCTGGAGTCGCACGGACGGGAACGGGAAATCACGTGCAGCAGGCCGGTGGTCAACGCCCGGTGCAAGGTCCGGCGCGAGACACCGGAATCCGTACCGCCAACTTCCAGGGCGACGATGCTCCGGCCGTGAAGAATGCCGCCGAAACAACGCCAGTGAAGAGTTACAAGCCGAAGCGCGTGACTTCGGAGGCCGTAGCCAAGTCGCTTCTCGCCTCATTCAACAGCCAGGCCAAGGTGCTCGAGAATGCCATTGATGGTCTGCCTGGTTTGCGCATCTACAGAGCGTCCAGTAATCCGAATGCACCGCGCGAGGTGTGGTTCACGCTGGGCGTCGACACCGGAAACAACGAACTGTTCGTGGAAGCCTCAGGTGAAGAGGTCGATCGCATCGTGCGACTGGTGCAACGATTCGACGCACTGCCGCCGCAGAACGAGGGCGAGGTGACCAAGATCGTCACCACGACCAAGAATCCAGCCGCGGTTGTCAAAAATGTCAACGCGGCCGTGGCCAAGATGATTGCGCAGAATGATGGCCAGCCGGGCGATGCGAAGACGGAAACCAACCGCAAAGACGCCGACGGCAACGCGCTCCCGGATACCGTCGAAGGTGTTCGCGGCGAAGTGAATGTCGAAATCATGGATCAGAGTGGCATCCTGATCATCAAAGGCAATAAGGCCGACGTGGATGCCGTGCTGGCAATCATCGAGCAGATCGAGAAGCTCAGCGCCGCCACTGCTCCGAATGTGCATTTGCAAACGCTCAAGCACGTGGACGGTGTCGCGCTCGCGGAATTGTTGACCTCCGTCTACGACAAACTGAAAGAGGCGCGCGGTGCTCGCAGCGATCAAGAGGGCAGCATCAGCGTGATCGGCGTTGTACGTCCCAACGCGGTGCTGGTGCTGGCATCAGAGCGTGACCTCAGTTCGGTTACAGAGTTGATTACGCAACTCGACAAGCCTGTGCCTCCGCAGGCAGCGTTCGCGGTGTTCTCGCTGGAGCACGCGATCGCTTCACAAGTCGAATTGATGCTGACGGACTTCTACACGAAGACTGGTAACATCACCGAACGCGGTGGATTGGGTACGAAGATTCGCATCGTCGCTGACGTGCGCACGAATCAGGTTATTGTCTTCGCTCAACCCAGTGACCTGCGTGAGATCTCCAAGCTGGTCACCAAACTGGACCGCAGCGAGTCCGGCGCGGTAAGCCAGGTGCAGTTCTTCAATCTGAACCACTCCGTTGCGGATGACATGGCTCAGACGTTGAACCTGATCTTCCAGAGCGTGTTGAACCCCGCTCAGCTCGGACAGGGCCAACTCGGTCAGCAGGTGCTGGGTATCGGTGGCGGCAACTCTTCAGCACAGTTGAAGGAAGTCCGTTCCTCGATTCTGGAATACCTCGGCACGAACGGCAGCGAACAGCGCAAGTATCGCTCGGGAATCCTCGCGGACATCCGTGTCAGCGGAGACAACCGCTCGAACACGCTGATTGTCACCGCGCCGCGTGAAAGCATGGAACTCATCCAGAGTTTGATTGAACGCCTGGACCGACCGGCTTCCAACTCTGCTGAAATCAAGCATTTCTCACTGCGAAATGCGGATGCCACCTCGGTCGTCACGCTGCTCAATCAGCTGTTCAACGGACAGCAGCAACAAGGCGGTGGCGGTGGTCTGAACAACCAGAACAACCAGGCACCGCTGGGCATTCAACTGGCCGCCGCTCAGGACGCTTCGAGCGTCGTGCCGCTGCGGTTCTCGGCCGACGTCCGTACCAACAGCGTGGTCGCGATCGGTACGGCCGAGGCCCTGGAAGTGGTGGAAGCGTTGATGCTGCGGCTGGACGAAGGCGAAGTCCGTGAGCGCAAGATGAAAGTGTTCCGTCTCAAGAACACCGAATCGCCCATCGTCGCGCAAGCCATCCAACAGTTCATGACATCGCAAGTGCAGCTCTTGCAGCAGCAAACCGGCGGTCAGCAAGGCGGAGGACTGGTCAGTGCGTTTGAACTGATTGAGAAGCAGATCATCGTGCAGTCTGAACAGAGCACGAACTCCATCCTGATCAGTGCAAGCCCGCGCTACTACGAAGAGATCGTGAAGATGATCGAGTCGCTCGACGAGAACCTGCCGCAAGTCATCATTCAAGCTCTGCTGGTGGAAGTGACGCTCGACAACACCGACGAGTTCGGCGTCGAACTCGGGTTCCAGGATCCTATCCTGTTCAACCGCAGTGCGGTGGCGAACGGCATGCTGTCGCCCGGCTTCGGATTCAACTCGGCGACTATCGGAAACTCGATCGGTCAGGTGCCAACGCGACCGGATTCTCATCCGGCGGGTGTGGGGGCTCAAGGCCTCGGCAACCTCGGCGTTGGTCGTACAAACGCCGACGGCCTGGGTTTCGGCGGTCTGGTGTTGTCCGCCGGTTCGGACTCGGTCAGCGTGCTGCTGCGAGCCCTGGCTTACAACCGCAAACTGGAAATCCTCAGCCGTCCGCAGATCCGCACGCTGCATAACCAAATTGGTTATATCAACGTCGGTCAGCAGATTCCGATCGTGACGGGCACTCAATCCAACGGCACCACCGGCTTCTTCTCGCCGCAGATTTCTCAACAGCAGGTCGGTATCACCCTGGAAGTCATTCCGAAGGTCGGTCCCGACGGCAAGATTCAAATGCAGTTGCAGGCCATCAAGACAATTATCAATGGCTCGGTGGCCATCGTCGGAGCAAGTGCCGGGCAAGCGGAAATCCGCTCGCCGATCATCGACGGTACGACGGCTCGCGCTACCATCACGGTCAGCGATTCGGAAACCATCGTGCTCGGCGGCTTGATCACGAAGACCAATGATACTCTGGAACGCAAGGTGCCGTGGCTGGGCGATCTGCCCGTCGTGGGCACGGCGTTCCGCTACGACAAGTCGGTTCAGCAACGTAAAGAACTGCTGATCTTCCTGACGCCGCACGTGGTGAAGAACAGCGCGGACAACGAATTGATCAAGCAGATCGAAGCGTGCCGTCTGCACTGGACGGAATGCGAAGCGGAAGAAATCCACGGACCGATCTTCGGTATACCGGCCGAACTTATGGACCCGGTTGTTTCGCCCAATCACTTCGACAGCTTGTCCGAGCCAGTCGCACCGGCGACGCCTGTTCCACCGAAGCCGGTCATCCCGAATCCGCCCGCACCGGCGGGTGAAGGTGCGCCGATGACACGTCGCACACGTGATACGGGAATTCGGCAGGTGTCTCATCAGGAAGCACCTCGCACAACTCAGCGAGCTGCCGCTCAACCCCGCAAGCGGGAAGAGCAATAAGCCGTCAGCACTTCGTCGAGACTTCAGAAGTCGGGAAGATTTCGGAAGTCTGAGAACGCAGTTTTCTTTCGGAATCCAGCTGCATCGCGAGGTAGATCACATGGCTAGTCGCTGTCGCACATCATTCGTACTGCTGGCAGTTTGCATGCTGCTGACGTCCGTGGGTTGTTCGTCACTGACGGCTCAACGCACGAACTTCAAAGCAGCCACGCAGCTAAATCCCGCCGTCCGCTGCCTGTGCCTCTGGCAGCAGGCGGAAGGCCTGGGGCCGAACGGCCGGCAATGTCGCGGCTTCGCCGGTCAGGTCTTCTTTTTCGCTGGTCAGGATGACATCCCTGTGACAGTGGATGGCGACGTGAAGGTCTACGTCTTTGCTGACGCTGGTTCCGCGACGGATCAGGGCAAGCCGGTTCATCAAGCCAACTTCACGGGCGCCGAGATGCGAGCCACTCTATCGAAGACTCAATTCGGTCCGGCGTACAATCTGTTCGTCCCCTGCCCGACTGCGGACTATCACGAAGCCAGCTGCGCGCTGCGACTGCGGTTGAATCGCCCCGACGGCAGCCATCTGTTCTCGGACATGACCAACGTCAAGCTCACCGGAACGCCGCGTCCTCAGGATGAAACGCAACCGCAAGATCCGTTGAACTCCCAGAATCCACGACGTGATGAACGCGTGGCGAAGCTCGCCGCGGAACCAACGGTGCGTTCGACAACCATCGGCGTGGAACGTAACGGCCAGATGTTCCGCTCCACGGATCGGGTCCGCCACATTCAGATCGGCCCGGTGGAAGACACGTCCGAAAGCGACCAGCGCGCCATCGAGATCGAAGAACTTGAACAGAAGCTGCAGCGTCTGCGTACCAATGGCGATATCCGCCAGATCGGGCATCAGCAGGGCGAGTGATCCACCCTGCGTCAAATGAGCGCGCTCGCGGTCTGATCTCTATCGCTCCACACCTTCGTCCTCCGGCAGTTTCGTTTCGAAGTCGGACCGGTACTTGAGGTACAGGAACGAACCACACAGGACGAGCACGCCCAGCAGGATGAACGCGACGACTCGGTAGATCTCATTCAGGCGTTCCAAGTCTGAGAAGAACACCTTGCAGGCGACGATCGTGAACAGCGCCAAGCCTGCCAGACGCAGCGGTTTGACGTTGCGACGGATGCCGCGCAGCACCATGCCGAGTGCGAACAGGGTCCACAGTATAGAGACGCCACCCGATCGCAGGCCGGGTATAAAGTGATACAAGAAAGTATGCACTTCTAACGTTGACGCGATGAAGGCCAAGCCCAGACCCGCACAGCCCATGACGACTTGTGTTTCGCGTGCGTTCGCATTCCCGGCCAGCAAGCGATAGCCCGCCAGGAAGAAGGCCGCCGTCAAACCGAAGTCCACAATTCGCAGAGTTGCATCCAGGAAGTTGTAGCTCGTTCCGTAAACCCAGTTGCTGGAGAGCTGCCAGAAGGCCACGTCAAAGACGAAGAGCTTCACGAACAACCCGCCGCCGAAGAGCATCAGCAAGCCCAGCATGATCGTGCTGGCCGTGCGGCGATACTCGTTGAAGAACAGACCGCACAACCCCAGCCAGAGCAGTGTCAGCACCGGCATGCGGAACGCAGGTAGCAATACTCCGAACGTGCGATTGAGCTCCAGATGCAAATATACGAACAGCATACCGATACCGGCCGCGATCGCTGCGCGGACCGCGGCACCATCGGGTACCAGTCCGGGAATGTCGTTCGCGGAATCCCAGAGTCCTTCTTCTGGACGTTGCTTCTTCAACAGTTGCACCGCACCGGCCATTGACGCGATCGGGATGCCGAACATCAGCACGCGACTACCCAATTGCAGCAGGTAGTCACTGATCGCCAATTCGGCATCAGTTGCTCCGAACGCGTACTGATTCGGCAGGTCCAGGAACGCGAATCGGAACAGCACCAATAAGTACAACGCGTACGACGCGTGACGCATGAACTTGCTGTCCAGCTTGCCGGCGATCCACATCACCACCAGAGCCTGCAACGACCAACTGACCGTGATCCATTCGTTGGACAACAGCAGCGGCACGGTGACGGCCAGGAAGAACGCGGCCAGCCCGGTAAAGGTCAGCATCAGCTCGCGATCCAGAATCTTTCGAGCCAGGCAGTAGTAAACGTGCACGGTATAGAAGACCGTCAAACCCAAAGTGACGGCGGCTACCCACTCGCGGTTGAAGGTATATTCAATCACGCCGTAGCTGGTGCCAAAGAAGACACCGGCGTTAAGGAACAGCACGATCACATCCAGCAGGTTGGACCGCGTGCGATTGCGCAAGTTGTAGATGAAGACCATCGTCGAAAAGAGGGCGAAGAAGCCGACGTAGAACGGCATCACGTCCCAAAACTGGCTCTTTTGGTAGCCCTGCAGCGACTGAATCGCGAGCGCCCAGTTGCAGACGAAGGCCAGATAATTCAGCAGCGGCCAGCTCTTGCGGCTGCAGACCCACAGCACGCCCACGCCCAACACGGTCATGTAGGCGTTCAAGCCGAACAGATCGTTTGAGCCTGTCGACAGCATCACGGGAGTGCCGTAGCCGCCCAGCACGCCTAACACCGCGACCAGTTTGGAATGGAAGCGAATGGCAATTCCACCCGACAGCGCGGTGACGACAATCATCAAACCAAAGGCTGCTTCCGTCGGTATTAACTTATGCAAACTCGATGCGGCGAACGCGCTGAAGTATAGAGTGGCAATACCACCACCCATCAAACCCTGACCCAGCAATGAGAACTTGCCACCGAGCACACGCGTCCCGGCGATCAACATACCGAGACCCGCGGCAACTGAGATTCCCACGCGACCGATCGGCCCGATGAGATCATTTTCAATAGAATACTTGAGGAAGTATCCCACGCCGAATACGAGCATCAAGATACCGATGCGCAACAGCCACTGGCTGGCGACGGCATATTCCACCGAGACGCCTTTGGGGATGTGCTCCTCGCCGACAATGATCCAGCTCCAGATCTTGCCGAGCACTTCCTTAGCGGCCTGCTCGAAGCGGTTCGGTTCATACTTAGGCCGAGAGGCTGCAGGTCGAGACGTAGGTTTCGGTTTGAATGTCTGTGCAACTTCCTGAGCTGCGTCCAGCGCGGAAACAGTTCGTTGACCTGCTTCTTTTGCAGCAGCAGCAAGTTCGACTGCGGTGTGCTCCACTGCAGAGACTGCTTCTGCAACCGGGTCAGACGCAACCAAAGGCACGCCGCGTTCGTCAAGGGCCTGCGGTAGCTCTTCGAAAGCGTCGGCGATGATATCGTCCCCCACGGCAGCAATCGTGGGAGCAACAGCTTCCTCGACCTTCGCAACGGGTTCGATCGCAGACGCGGGAGTATCAGGCGGAACTGTTGGAGCGATGCGTTCTTTTAGTCTCTCTTCAACCAGTTTGTGGAGAGACGTGAGTTGCTTCTCCAGTCGGCTCAGTTGCTTGACGTGGCGCAGGTCGCGCTCAGCAAAGTCCTGCTTCAGGCCTGCCATGGTGCGCCACAAGACCACCAGAACCACAGCGGCGACCAAGAAGAAAATGTCCATTGTTGTACTCGTTCAACGAGAGGCCATCAGAAGCTGTTGCCGGGCAAGACTTCGCGGGGTCGGCACCAATCAGGCGAAAATGCGGACTCGATGTAACACAAAATCCCGCGAAACTCAGGCTTAGATGATTACCAGATCATCGAGTCGCCCGCCGGATTCTCGCAATTGGCACGTAAGCTTCCGTGGCAAGTTCCCATCCGTCACGCTGTCTGCAGTGCCTCTTGGATAATCCCGCTCCGACCGACAAATTCGGACATCCACTCGACAGCAGGACTTACACGCAATGGTTAAGACAGTTCTTGGCATTGGTGCACACTATGACGACTGCGTGTTTGGCATTCCCGGTGTGCTTCTGAAAGCCGTGCGGAAGAATCATCGCGTCGTCGTGCTGTCCCTCATTGGAGACTACAGCAACTGGAAACCGGTGAAGGGTCGCGAGAAGGAACTGATTCAGGGCAGCATTCGCCTGGCCCAGGAATTCGGAGTCGAGATGCGATTCCTCGATTTCGCCGGCATGAGGTTCGATGTCGATCAAGCCGCCAAACGCGCCGTTGCCGAGGCTGTGGCCCAGATCCAGCCGGATATCGCGTTCATGCTCTGGCCGCATGATCGGCATGCTGATCACGAAGTGGCGTCGCAGTTGAGTTCCATCGCACTGCGTCATGGAGATCGCCTGCTGCCCGACGGCACTCCGTTCAAGTCACCGCGTCAGGCCTACTGGTTCGACAATGGACCGCGTCACACGATCGGTTTCGAACCCAACACGTTTGTTGACGTCACGGATGAATGGCCCAAGGCCTCGGAATGGCTCGGTCGCCTGATGGCTCTGGTGCGCCAGGCTGACTACGACCCGATCCGCCCCGATCCAGCGCAGCGCACCAAAGAGGCACTGGCTCTGTACCGCGGCCAAACCTGCGGAGTCCGGTATGCCGAAGCTTTTCGCTCAGAGAACGACTACGCGCAGGACATCCTGTAAGTCATGACTCTTCACCTCGCCGCGTGAAATCGTTGATCGTCGCGTTGTCATGTCCGCGCAGGGGGTAATGTTGCCAACAACAGGAGGTCGTCTTCTTAGGATTGGCTTCAGAGAATGACTCTGTCATCCTGATGTTGAGCCCCGCGACCTAACGCGGCCTTGAACTTCGTTGATCTGATCCAACTCAGAGGCGGACTTGATGATGCAACAACCGAATTCTACGGACGTCTTATCACGGCGACGGTTGCTTCAGATGGGCGGGCTCGGGTTGATGGGCGTTTCGCTGCCTCGCCTACTGGCGGCCGATGATGCGAACCGCGCCGAGGCAATTCAGCCCCTGGCTGATGCCGCCGTGATTGTATTCCTCAACGGAGGACCGTCGCATCTGGACATGTGGGATATAAAGCCGGATGCGCCGGACGGCATTCGTGGCGAGTTCTCTCCCATCGCGACGTCTGTGCCGGGCTATCAGGTCAGCGAGCACATGCCGCGACTGGCTCAGCAGATGCACCGAGCTACCGTCGTCAGGTCCATGCACCACGGCGTGAACAACGCCCACGCCGCCGCCGTCTACGCCGCGATGACCGGTCATGATCGCGGCGAAATCGGCGGAGGCACTCGACCGACCGACTACCCCACGCCGGGCGCGGTGCTCGACAAGTTACGCCCTCCGACGACCAACGCCGTCTCGCACGTGTGCCTGCCTTACATCACAAAGGAAGGTGCTGGAGGCCCGCCCCAACCGGGATTCTTTGCAGGCTTCATGGGCCAGCAGCACGACCCGTTGTTCGTGCTGAAAGATCCCAACGCAGTGGACTTCTCTGTTCCGGAGCTGACGCTGCAAGTTGGATTGAGTTCCCAGCGGCTCGGCGAACGCAAAGCCCTCTTCTCTCAACTCGATCACGAACTCCAGACGATTGCGAGCAGCCGGGGCATGAGCGGCCTGCAGCAACGTGCGTTTGATTTGCTCACGTCCCGGGAAGCTCAGGATGCCCTCAACATCGGGGCCGAATCCGACAAACTCCGCGACTCTTATGGACGCAATATCTACGGCCAGAGCGTCCTGCTGGCCCGACGTCTCATTGAAGCCGGTACGCGACTGGTGACGGTGTCATGGGCTCCCGATGCAAATGCCACGTGGGATACTCACGGCAGCAACTTTCAGTCGCTCAAGACTCGCCTGCTGCCTCAACTGGATGCTGCGGTGTCGAGTCTCGTGCAGGACCTCGCAGATCGGGGCCGCCTGAACCGCACACTGGTCGCAGTCTTTGGAGATTTCGGTCGCACTCCCAAAATCAACGGTAACAACGCCGGACGCGACCACTGGAACTTCTGCTACAGCCTGATGCTGATTGGCGGCGGCTTCCGACAGGGCCTGATCTACGGCACGAGCGACAAGACCGGAGCCTTCCCCGCCAGCAGTCCGCTGACTCCCGGCGACATCATCGCCACGATCTACCATTCGCTCGGCATCCGCCACGACCGCATGATCTACGACCCGCTCGAACGCCCTCACCGGCTCGTCCCCGTCGGCGACGTCGTTTACGACCTGCTCGGTTAGATCCAGAACGCTGCACGTGGAGGGTTGCCACTTTCCGCAGTCGCCCTGGCGAGGTGCCAAATTGGATATTTTCACCGGTCCATTTGGCTGCCTGTGTGGTTGAATACGTACGATTGCAACTTGCGGCGCAGTTGGCATCATTGGTTCACGCATAAACGGATCCGGCCTCAGGGAACGATGCTATGTCACGCGGATTTCAAATCTCCCGTGTTTCATGGGCGTTGGCGTTGATGATCTTCATCAACGCTGTCGATTCAGCGACTGCCGTAGAGCCTCGCAGCAGCGCCAAAACTCCGAACTTGGCGAACGATCGAGCCGTTGTGGACCGACTGGTCCAGAGGTTCCGAAAGGGAACCGAAGACGAACGGCTGCTAGTCGTCGCGGAGTTGAGCCAGAACCAGCGTGGATCTGCAGACCTTCCTAAGGCTCTGTGGCAAGTCCTGCAGCCTGAACTCAAACGAAAGCCGCTGCCGCCGAGCACCGTCGCCGCTGCCGAACTATTCGCAAGTCTGGAAGCGCCGGGCCTTTCTGACGAACAGCTCGGACTTACTCGTTCGCCAGACTTGAGGATTGCGACGCTGACCGTCCGCGCTTTGGCCGAACGCAAAGTCCCGGAGGCACTTGATCGCACACTAGAACTCGCCAAGCGGCCTGAGTTTTCGCAGTCGTACGGCTTTCGCCACACGCTGACCGAAGCCGCGGGAAAGTTTCACGATCCGAAAGCCGTCGAATTTCTGGTTGACGTGACCGGGCGTTTCGACGGCCAGTTGCGGTACGACACGGCGGTGCGGTTGAGTGAACTCACCGGGCAGCGTTTCGGCGGACACGCAGACCAGTGGCGCCAATGGTGGCAAAGTCACCGGAACGACAAAGGCGCGATCGTCCCGGCAAACGCCGTCTCATCGTCGGCGTCTTCTACCTCAACACAACCGCAGGCCAGCACAAACCTGCCGTGGCCGACTCCGGTGCCGAAGTTCTACGAGGTGCCTGTCTTCGCCAAACGAGTTGTGTTCGTGATCGACCGCTCGAAAAGCATGTTGTCGTCGGTTGATGGGGTCACTCGCCTGGACGAGGCCCAATATCAAATCGAACAGTGCATTCGCGGCCTCGCTGAAGACACATACTTCAACATCGTCGTTTACAACGAACGCGTCGAAGTTTGGAGCCAGATCCTCAACCAGGCGACAACGATGAACAAGTCGGACGCGATCGGCTTCGCGTTCGGGTTGAACGGAGCAGGCAAGACCGCGACCTATGATGCCTTGGAAACGGCTCTGCGGCAGGACCCGAATCTGGAAGCGATCCTGTTCTTGTCCGACGGGAAACCGACTGCCGGCAAGATTCCGGACCCGCGAGTGATTGTGTTTCAAATCTCAGCCCAGAACGCGCTTCAGCAGACAGCGATTCATACCATCGGCATCGATACCCGAGGCCAGGACGCAGAATTTCTGGCCGCGCTGGCAGCGCAGAATCGTGGAACATTTCGAAACATCCGCTGACTATCGCGGCTAAATAAGAGCAATCGCGACTGGTCAGTTTTAGAAGCTTCTCACCATGCCGCCACCACTTCGTCACAGCCTTTACTCACTGGCAAGCGTCTTTGCATTGGCAAGTTTCCTTTGCCAGCTGCCCACTGCCGTTGCGGATGAACCTGCCCCTGCGTCGAAGGAGCTTGAAGCCGCTCTCCGTGAGATGTTCGCCGCCGGTATGGCCCCGGGCCAATCGACAAAAGCCGAGCGTGCCTACGGAGTTGCCAAACGCTTGAGCAAACAGGACCCGCGCGTCGAATACGCTTGGGGTTTGATCCTGGCCCGGCAACTCAAGCTGGACGATGCAGCCAAGCAGTTCACAGTCGCCCTTGGGCCAGCCGATCGACGCTACCTCCCGGCATGGCGTGCTCGAGTGTGGACTCATCTCTCTGCCGGCCGATTGAAGGAAGGTCTGGAAGATCTCGTTCCGCTCGCCCTGCATCTGTTGGCGGAAACCGCTGACGACAACGTCAGTCAGGCAGAGCTTGAAACAGCCGAGTGGCTGGGCCGAGTCCTCAAAGCCGCCGAACTGACTGCAGCCAGTGATACACAAAAAGACCTCGTTCACAAATATGACGAACCGATTGCCGATCGGCTGACCGGTGACCTCCGCGACCGCTTCGAAGCAGGCCGCACCGCCGTCGAAGAAGAGTTCGCCACCCTCAACGAGCAAGCTGCTCAGAAGAAAGCTGAACTCCAAGCTAAAGAAGAGCAGAAGAACGCATCCAAGTCCGAACAACTCGGTGACAAGCTGGAAGACATCGAGCAACGAAAGTCCGACAGCAAACAAAGTGCGGAAGACCTCAAACGCCAGTATGAAGAGCAGCTCATCACCCTCGATAAGCAACTCGGTAAACTGGAACGAGACTACAAATTCCTCGCGAGCCAGGCCGAGTCAGTCGACCGATCGATGCTCGAACTGCGGCGTGAACTGACCCTGATCGAGGCCACGGCGGCCAGTGGAGGCGGAGGTGCACCCACCCCTCAGATCCGCAACCAGACAAATCAGCGCAATCTGGAGCAGCGCCGTCAGGGCATTGATACCCGCCTGCAAGGCTTATTAAACGAGTATAGTGCAATCAGTCAGAAAGCGTACCAGGTAGCCATGCAGGCGGCCGGGATTATCAAACAGAAGCAAAGCCTTGCGCAACAATATCAAAACGCAACCGGCCAGATCGTGAAGCAGACTCAAGAGCTTGATACCTGGACCGGCCGATTGAGTAAACAAAAGCAGGAAGTCGAAAAGAAGCAGGCTTCCGGAAAACCAGCGAACCTGCCACGTCTCGATCGGAAGGCAAAATCGCTGCGCACTTATGTCGATCTCAACATCGAAGACGAACGTGATCAGTTATTTGCATCATTCGGAATCACAGCCAATGCTGCAAAGTAGAGCGGATCGCGATCGGCTGTTAGCAGCGGCAGCTTTGGGTTGGCCAAGAACAAAACGCACAAGCTCTGGTACATCGATCTAATAGGACGGCGGCCATGTCATTTTTCAATCAGCGACAACTCGTCGTCGGCCTTTGGGCGATCGTTGCTTCGTCTTCTGTATTGAGAGCCGAGGATGGCACACCAACGAAGCCATTTTCCGCCATCCGCCAGGTGCTGGCCGAAGAATCCCAGCGCGAAGTCGATCGCCGCGAAGAGCTGGAGTCTTTACGAACAGGGACCAACGCGGATCCGACGGTTTATTGGCAATCCAGTTTCATCAAGATGCAGGGGCAATGGTTGCCCGCTGAAAGCCTTGGTAAGAATCCAGCTCCCGAATTGCTGGTTGAGTACCGACTGAAACGCGATTCGCAAGGTCCGGAATCCGCCAAGACGCACCTGGCACTTGCAAAATGGTGCCGAGAAAAAAAGCTCGTTGATCAGGAACGGGCTCACCTATACGCGGCGTTGGAGTCCGACTCGAAGTTGTTGACGAAAGCGAATCTGTCACGGTTGGGATTCATTGAGGATCAGAAGCGGTATGTGTCACCCGAAGAGCAGGTTGAACAAAAACGCTACTCCAGCACCGTCGAGTACTCGCTCAAAAAATGGGGCGCCACGGTTGAACGCATCAGGTCGCGGATTGCGAAGGGGGGTACGGCGCGAACTGCGGCACTCGAAGAGCTTAGTACTTTGAGCGAACCCAGCGTCGTAGCGGCGCTCGATCAGAATTTGGCGTCGCACGGTGGCGCTTATCTTCGAGCCGCAATCGGACAATTGTCTGAGATCCCAAGTTTTGAGTCGACTCAGCTTCTCGCTAAATATGCGGTCATATCACCTGACGAGGCGATTCGCCGAGAAGCGATCAGTGCAGTGAAAGATCGCCGTCGCGATGATTACGTGCCGCACCTGATTCGACTGCTCGTTACTGATATTCAATATCACGTTGAAATGCGAGAATCATCGTCTTTGAACGGGGCATTGCTGATTGGTTTACGATGGGGCAGGGAGACGGACGCTCGATCGGAAAGAGGGTTTACTGGTGTTCGCTTGGTCTCGCGAGTCACCCAGCTCGAATCAGGGAGAGGCGTCGAACTGCGACCGATCGATGATCGAGGTACTCGACGGGCGCAAGCTGAACTCTACGATCGAGCCAAGGCAATTGAGGCCGCTAATGAATCGGCTCACGAATCTAATCAACGCATTGCGACCTTGCTGTCCGCAGTGACTGATCGCCCTGCCGATGTGGACCCGCGTTCCTGGTGGCGATGGTGGTACAATGAAAACAATTGGAAGGAATCTGAGAATCGCCAAGTTGTTGAAGTGTCAGAGGACGTTGGGTCTACCGTGGAAATGCCGTACCTGCTGCGCCGCCACAGTTGCTTCCGCAAGGGAACGCTCGTCTGGACCGAGCAGGGACGTGTGCCGATCGAGGGTCTAAGAATTGGCGACTTAGTCGTCGCACAAGATCCAGAAACTGGCGAGTTGGCATTGAAGCCGATCCTGCGAACGTCGGTTAATCCGGACCAACACACGACACTTGTCCGTTTCGGGGAGGAAGAACTCGTCGCTACCGCGGCACATCAATACTGGCAGGCAGGCGAAGGCTGGAAGCGTTGCCGCGACGTTCAAACCGACCAGTTTCTGCACACAGGCCGAGGTAGCCAGAGAATCACAGAGGTCTCAACAACTCCAGACACTGAGCCCGTCTACAACCTCGTCGTGGCAGACTTCCACACGTACCTGGTTGGGGAAAGCGGCGTGCTTGTACAAGACCTGTTCCCGCCGCGTCCCACAAACAACATCGTGCCGGGCCTGAGCAAATTTGAAGTCAGCGATTCGAAGCCACTGGTCACATCGAACTAGCCCGAGGACAGGCATCAATTCAAGACATCAGGCAGACTGGAAAGTCCCAGTGATTCGCGGGCGGCGAAGGGTTCTCCGAAGGCTTTGCCGATCGACCACCCCCAGTAGCGGGCTCGGTCGCGGATGTCGTCGAGGACTGATGGGAACGTTGCGGGGCGGCCGGTGACCAGTTGGCTTTCGTAGCAGCGGACGGCGGCCATCTTCTGGTCGATCACATCGCTGATGTCGAGCACGAACGACGGGCTCGGGTGAATCCGCAGGTGGATGCTCCAGAAGTAGAACAACTGCGGTGGCCAGTACGGATTGCCTTTCAGATGTAGTTGGCCGGGCTCATCGGTGCGAGTCAGCTTGGACCAGAAGCGAGCGGCGTCGACGAGTTGGCTCGCCACGACATGATCGGGATGAGCGTCTTCCCAGTACGGGCACAGAATCGTCTTGGGCCGCAGTTCGCGGAAGACGTTCGCGAGTGCCTGGCGAGCGGCCAGCGTGTGCTCCAGTTGGCGGTTGGGAAGCTGCAGGTTGCCGCGCCAGTCGAGTTGCAGGACTTCCGTGGCGCGCTTCGTCTCGGCGGCACGGATTTCCAGCGAGCCATGCGGTGTTGGTTCACCGTTAGTGAGTTCCACAACTCCGACGCTCATGCCCTGCTGTTTGCACTTGAGGATCGTGCCGCCGACGCTGATCTCTGCGTCGTCCGGGTGCGGGGCCACCACCAAAACATCCAATCCGTCGCTCATCGGCCGGTTCTTCTGATAAAAGTCAGGACTTCACTGTTCCGGGTTCTCACTGTATCCCGCTTCGTGGTCGTCAACCTCTCTCACTCCGAGGATTTTTCATGCCGGATCAACGCTTACGCATCATGGTGATTGGCGCCCATCCAGACGACGCTGACATCATGGCCGGTGGCACATCCGCGTTGTGGGCCAAACACGGTCACGTCGTGAAGCTCGTCAGTGTGACCAATGGCGATGCGGGGCATCATCAGAAGTCGGGGCCGGAACTGGCTGCGATCCGCAAGGCGGAAGCCGCTGCCGCTGGCCGCGTGATCGGCAGCGAATACGAAGTGCTCGACTTCCATGATGGACGTCTGGAACCAACCTACGCGGCACGATGCGTCATCATCCGCAAGATTCGCGAGTTCAAGCCCGATCTGATTCTGACCCACCGGCCTTGCGACTATCACCCGGACCATCGCTACACGTCACAGCTGGTTTGCGACGCAGCCTACATGGTGACGGTGCCGCCCGTTGTGCCCGAGGTGCCGTTTCTCCGGTTCAACCCGGCGATCGCGTACGTCGCGGACAACTTCCAACGCCCCTATCCGTTCTCACCGCGAGTCGTCGTGGACATCAGCGAAACCATTGAGGACGTTGTCTCGATGCTGGATTGTCATCGCTCGCAGTTCTACGAGTGGCTGGCATTCAATCATGGCTATCTCGACCAGCTTCCAGCGGATGACGCTGGCAAAAGAGCTTGGCTCGGCGAGCACTTCCGACAGCGTATCTCATGGTTACCAAAGGCCTTTCGCGATCTTGCGATTCAGACGTACGGAACCAGCCGCGGATCTCAAGTCCAATGGCTCGAAGCGTTTGAGCCGTGTGAATACGGTGCACCCTGGAACGACGAACTGGTGTCTCGCTTGTTTCCATTCCTGCCCGCAGGCGGGTCGAGCGAGAAAGCCTGAAACCCGACCGGTAGACCTGCCCTCTCGCCGAGAAGGCATTAGTATTTCGACCTCGCCAAGTGTCTGGGTTTCCCGCAGAGGCGCAGAGTTCGCAGAGACGAATGCGAATCAGTACCGCGACTTTGCTGAAGTCTCCTGACCTCTGCGTACTCCGCGCCTCTGCGGGAATTTCATTCGTCTGCCCGTCGCGACCGCAATTGCGATGTCGCTTGAGGCGCGGGTTCCACGGCGAGACATCGATAGACAGAACGAGTGACTTAAGGATCTTCATGACGACGCAGGTTACAGATTACTCGCCGGAGATTCCGGACGATCGGACTTCGGGGATTGATGATGAACGCATCGGAAATCTGGTTCCGTTGCCGCCCCCTTCCCACCTGATCGAGTTCTTTCCGGTTCGCGGCACCGCCATTGAGACGTTGGTCGCGCGGACTCGTGAACGCGTGAAGCAGATTCTGCGCGGACAATCCGACCGCTTGCTGGTGATCGTCGGTCCCTGCTCAATCCACGATCCGGCCGCGGCCATCGAATATGCGGATCGCTTGTCGGGAGTTCGCCAGCGGCTCAGCGACGACCTCGAGATCGTCATGCGAGTCTACTTTGAGAAGCCGCGCACGACGGTCGGCTGGAAGGGGCTCATCAACGATCCTTACCTGGACGAAACATTCCGCATCAACGAAGGACTGCGGATTGCTCGCGACCTGTTGCTGAGAATCCACCAACTCGGAGTCCCCGCCGCCTCCGAGTTTCTGGACACCATTTCGCCGCAATACATCGCTGACCTGATCAGTTGGGGCGCGATTGGCGCTCGGACCACAGAGTCACAGATTCATCGCGAACTGGCATCGGGGTTGTCGGCTTCCATCGGCTTCAAGAATGGAACCGATGGCAATGTGAAGATCGCCGTCGATGCGATTGTGGCCGCCAAGCAGCATCACCACTTCCTGTCGATTCATAAGAACGGGCAAGTGGCGATTGTCGAAACTCGCGGCAACGAAGACTGCCATCTAATTCTGCGCGGCGGCAAATCGCCCAACTACGACGCAGCCAGCGTGCAGGCGGCTTGTCAGGCATTGGCGGCAGCGGGTCTGCCCGAACGGGTGATTGTCGACTGCTCGCACGCCAACAGCAGCAAGCAA